>JBIOZI010000391.1:0-8798 GCA_044871085.1 Steroidobacteraceae bacterium
GACACCATCGCGCGCAGCGGGTACGAGCGGCCGAATGTGTCCGCAACTCCTTCACGGGCCCGGCCAGTGTGATGAACAGACGACGAATCTCGTCGAGGGGCTGATGATGCCATCTCAGCCCCTCTGACCGTGCCCCGGCTCCCGGTCGGATCGTAGTTAGAGTCTTGCGGTGTTCACGACCGGTGGCATCCGGCCGCTCAGTGAAACAGCACGATCGCCTTCTCGAGCGTGACCTCGATGCCCCACGCGATCGGGATACCGACGGCGAGCCACGCACCCCACAACCGCCAGCTGGCGGGCGTACCGGGCGCCGCTCTCGGCACCGGGCCGGTGGGCATCGCGACGGCCTCGCGCTCACTCGTTGGTGGCGAGTCGGCGGCAGCGAACAAGCGCTCATCCACGGGCCTGATCAGGCTGTTGCAAACGAAGCCGATCAGCAGCAGCCCCGCCAGGATGTACATGGTGATGCTGTAAACGTCCGCGCGCGCGATGCCGTGATCGATCTGATAGTCGCGAATGTAGTTGACGAGCACGGGGCCGAGCACACCGGCCGTCGACCAGGCCGTGAGGAGACGGCCGTGGATGGCACCGACCATGCGGGTACCGAACAGGTCTGCCAGATACGCCGGGACCGTTGCGAAACCGCCGCCGTACATCGACAGGATGACGCCGAAGAACGCGACGAACAGCGCAAGATTCCCGATTCGCGCGGTCCACGGGATCGAGGCGTACAGCGCAAAACCAAGCAGGAAAAAGATCGCGTACGTCATGCGGCGGCCGATGCGATCGGAGAGCGACGCCCAGCAGAACCTGCCCGCGATGTTGAACAGCGACAGCAGGCCGGTGAAGCCCGCTGCGATCGCGGCGACCTGCGCAAGCTGTGCCTTGTCGAGCGCGGTGAAGTCGAGCGGCACGCCGATGAGTCGCCCCGCGAACACTTCCTGCAGCAGTGGCGAGGCCATGCCGATGACGCCGATGCCGGCGGTGACATTGAGACAGAGCACCGCCCACAGCAACCAGAACTGCCGCGTGCGCCACGCGGTCTCGAGGCTCACGTAGCGATTGGCGGCAGCGGTGGCGGCGATCGATGGTGAGACGCCCTCGGGTTTCCAGCCGGCCGCGGGCAGGCGGTAGCCGAGCGCGCCGCTCATCATGAACACGAAGTAGATAGCGGCGAGCGTGAGGAACGTTGCGGTCACGCCGACCGATTGGTCGGTCGCGTACAGTTTCATCAGGCGGTCGGCGAGCGGTGCCCCGATCATTGCGCCGCCGCCAAAACCCATGATCGCCATGCCAGTCGCCATGCCGCGCCGGTCCGGGAACCACTTGATCAGCGTCGATACCGGCGAGATGTAGCCCAAGCCCAGCCCGATCCCGCCGATCACCCCGCAGCCGAGCCACAGCAGCCACACCTGGTGCAGATGTACGCCGAGCGCCCCGATGACGAGTCCGCCGCACCAGCAGATGGCGGAGACCACTCCCGCCTTGCGCGGGCCGACGCGCTCGAGCCAGCCGCCGAGCAATGCGGCCGATGTTCCGAGGAACACGAAAAAGAGCGTGTAGGTCCACCCTAGGAGCGAGACCTTCCAGTCGCAGTCAGTCGCCAGAAACGTGGCCAGCCACGACATCTCCTTCGGGCAGGCCACCGATTGGCTGATTCCGACCGACTTGGACAGGGGGAGCCAGAACACCGAGAAGCCATACGCCATGCCGATGCACAGGTGAATGGCGAGCGCCGCCGGGGGCACCAGCCAGCGGTTGAAACCCGCGGCCGCGATGATCCGTTCGCGATCGAGAAATCCTGGCGCTCTTGCGGCACTTGCTGCAGCCATGACGTTCCTCCTGAACAGTAGGCGTAGGGCGTCCCCTTCAAGCATAGACCAGACGTGCGCCGCGAGTAATCGTGCGGCCAAAGAGCATGCGATCAGCGGCGGCGACGGCGTGCAGGGAGGGCGGGGACACCATGCAACGGGAATCCGGAAGCGCACACGCGTCCTGTGCCCGTCGTCCCGAAGAGGCGGTCGTAGTTAGCTGGTGATTCTCCTCTTCGTGGCGCACGCATCGATTCCGCACTTCGAGAGTCTG
The DNA here is from genome assembly GCA_044871085.1 of Steroidobacteraceae bacterium. Lineage (GTDB taxonomy): Bacteria > Pseudomonadota > Gammaproteobacteria > Steroidobacterales > Steroidobacteraceae > CADEED01. The sequence goes on from JBIOZI010000391.1 coordinate 2,086, forward strand.
GTATAGACTCGCACCAGAACTCTATCTAGCACCTGGGCCGAGCATGCCGGGCAGCAACACGGAAAGGACATGAAGACTTCGTGCCAGCGCGTACTGGTCACCGGTGGCGCCGGCTTCCTCGGCTCGCACCTTTGCGAGCGCCTTCTGGCCACCGGGGACGAGGTGCTGTGTGTGGACAATTTCTTCACCAGCCGGCGCGAGAATGTGGCGCACCTGCTGGACAATCCGCGTTTCGAGCTCATGCGCCACGATGTCACGTTCCCGCTGTACATCGAGGTCGACGTCATCTACAACCTCGCGTGCCCGGCATCACCCATTCACTACCAGTTGGATCCGGTTCAGACGATCAAGACTTCGGTGCACGGTGCAATCAACATGTTAGGCCTTGCCAAACGGGTGAAAGCCCGGATTCTGCAGGCATCGACGTCGGAAGTGTATGGCGATCCGCAGATGCATCCGCAGCGTGAGGAATATTGGGGTCGAGTAAATCCCATCGGGCTGCGCTCGTGCTACGACGAAGGAAAACGATGTGCCGAAACCTTGTTTTTCGACTACCACCGCCAGCATGGATTGGACATCAAGGTTGCACGCATTTTCAACACTTATGGACCGAGGATGCATCCCAATGACGGGCGCGTGGTGTCGAATTTCATCATGCAGGCTTTGGCTGGGAAGGACATTACGATTTTCGGCGATGGCAGCCAGACACGCAGCTTTTGTTACGTCACCGATCTCGTCGATGGCCTGATGCGGTTGATGCGGACCGAAAAAGGGTTCACGGGCCCGGTCAATCTGGGCAATCCAAATGAGTTTTCGATCCGGCAGCTCGCGGAACGCGTGATTGCGTTGACCAATTCGAGCAGCAAGCTGTTGTTTCGCGATCTGCCCCCAGACGATCCCAAACAACGCCAACCCGACATCACGCTTGCCCGCACGCGACTCGATTGGCTTCCCACGGTCGAGCTCGATGAAGGCCTGCAGCACACCATAAAGTACTTCGCCTCACTCAGGAAATCGGCGTTTACGAAACCTGCGAATCGCGATTGCCTCGTGTCTTAGTGCCCGCTGCTGTGCCACCTGGATCCGGTTCACGCCGCACACCGTGCCCCAGCGTGCGAAGCTCCTGCAGACACGTATCGTCGAACTCACCGACGCCGACGATGCCGGCTCCTTCGCCAGGTGCTGCCATCGAAGCAGCGAATCAATCGTACCGGCGTTCGTGGCGGTTCCGACTCGGGCGGTGTCGTCGCCGCTCCGGTTTCGGAAGAGGAGCTCGTGATCTCCGCTTCCGTTTCCGCGTTGTCGAACCAGGACAAAGGCGCAATAGCTAGTCAGCGTGTTCGTTCGCACAATGCGCTCGTCCTTCGCGGTTGCATACCGCGTCAGGCAACTATGATCGAGCTCCAGCAGTCGCGACTGAAGCAATGAATTTTGCAGCGCGCAACTGCCCAAAACTCTGATTCTTCGAAGATCGCCTCGGCAGCAGGTCGACGGCATTGCGGCGCGTATCGTCGATCCGGCGGCGTCGTTTGAGATCGCGCGCGAAGATCGCGTGGTGACGCCGCGACGCCACACTCCCGAACCGCTCGCCATCGCGCACATCAGCCAACTTCTCTCGAGTCCAAGCCGGCACATCGGCAGCGATTCACCGTGTCTTCAGGCGCGACCGCCGACCTAACCAGATGGGCCGTGCCGCGAGTTGGCTCCGGCCGGGCCGGTAGTTTGAAATTCCCATCCGCACAGTTGACAGGTTGACACCGATCTGCGAGCGCGCTCACCATTGGATCGCGTCGAAAGGGACTATTCACGTACTGCGCACCCGAGGGGAGAAACTCATGGTTAGACAGATCGTCATGGTTCGACAGCTCGTCACCTTCGTTCGATCACTGCTCCAGCCTGTCGCGTTGTTGTCGGTCGCTGCCTTGCTCGTCGCGCCGCCGGCGCACAGTGAGGAAGGCGACTACAGCGTATGGCAGACAATCGTCAATCTCGTATCGCCACCAGGGCCTGACAATCGCGTAACTGCTGCGCAGCGGCAGGGCCCATACCCGCTGCTGACGAATCCAGCATCGTTCGCCGACGGGTTCAGTCCCGGAGCCTACTCCCAGTGGCAGACAGTCAAGCTCGCGCCGTCCACCGGCGCGGTGTGCGGCAACGGGTCGCAGTACAAATTCTTCGTCAATCGCGTGCCCAACACGCGCAACACCATCATCTACATGGAGGGTGGTGGTGCGTGCTGGGATTACGGCAGCTGCAGCGGCCAGGCAGGCATACGCGGCGCGCGCAATCCGAACGGCATTCCGGATGACTACATGAGCCTGTTGAATCCCACGGCCAGCCTGGTCAGCCCGTTCGTCGTGCGTGTTCACCCATGGGCATCGGTGAAGACGCAGAACTGGAACATGATCTATGTGCCGTACTGCACGGGAGATGTGTACACCGGTGACAAGGTCGCGGTGTATTCGGATCCGACCGGACAAAATGCGCCGCTGGTCTGGCATCACAATGGCGCGCGCAACACGCGTGCGGTGGTCGCGTGGCTCAAGAACAATCTACCGCGTCCCACGCAGATGCTTTCGACCGGGTGCAGCGCCGGAGGCACCGGCAGCTTCAACAGCTACGCGCACGTGCGGCGCGACATGGCGCCCACGCGCGGGTTCCTCATCAACGATTCAGGGCCCACGTTCGATGCGCCGGCGGGTGCCAACCCCGCGCTGTATCCCTCGCGCTTCCTGCATACGCAGATACGCAGCGCGTGGGGCCTGGATCAAGGCCCGTTGCCCTATCTAGCCGGCGAGCTCCCGGGCTTCGATGGCAACGACCTCGGTACGCTGTACGGTGCGTTGTCCGCCAAGCTGCCGGGCGACCGGCTGGGTCACACGCATTTCTGGCAGGACCTCAACTACTCGGCATATTCCTACGAGCGGTTCTTCCCCGAAATTGCGAACGCACCGAACCAGGCGACGAAAGAGGCGCTCATTCACGCCAAGTGGGCGGTCGATACCGCGCGGCTGAATCAGAAGCTGCTGGCTCTGCCGAACTTTGGCGGCTATTTCCCGCAGTATCGGGCGTTGAACGAGAGCCACTGCACCACCATCGTCGATTTCAACAACGGTGACATCCAGGAGCGGTCGCTGCAGCTCAGCCACTTCATCAACAGCGTGCTGAACGGTCAGGGTGCGGTGTTGGATGCGTCGGAGACCAGCGATGCGGCGGATCGGGCCAAGCCGCCAAACCTCATCTACCAGTTGATCGACTCGTTGTAATGCGGCTTCGACTGTTCACGGTTGCGGCAGTCCTGCTCAGCGCTGCGGTGCTGAGCTGGCTGCTGCGGTCGGAGGAGCCTGCTGAGGGCTCGCGGACTATTGACGTCGGCGCTTCCGTGGATACTTCGCCGCGGCCCGAAACTCCATCCGCGCCGTCGGTTCGCGCCGAGCCGGAAAGCTCCGCGGCGCCTGTCGGAAGCGAACGGGTCGCGTGGACTCCCGTCGATGCCGACACCCGTGCACGCTTCACCGAGCAGGCGCGTGCGTTCTTCGCAAGCGCCCCGCAGATGACCGCGGAGGATCGCCTGCACGAAGCCCGGCAACTCGAGCAGGAACTGGCGCGAGTGGAGCAAGCCGGGGGCATGTCCGCCGGAGAAACGCTGTTGATTCGTGCCGGCCTGATCAAAGAGACGGTGCCTGCCGGTGCGCAACAGGACGCGCAGCTCCGAGCGCTTCAGGAGCGCTACCGAGCCGAAACGCAGCGTCGGATCGCAGCGGCGCTGGCGCACCCGGACCCGCAGTTTGGCTCGTACAAGGTGCGGGAGAGTGAGATCGTCAACGAAGTGATGGCCATGGAAACGATTCCCGATGGCCTCAGCCGCAATGAATACCTGAGACGGCGGCTGCAAACTGCACGCGAGCAAATCACGCCCCAGTAGCGGGTGAAGCCGCCGGCCTGGGGGATCCGACGAGGTCGAATCAGTGCATCACCGCTGCCCTGAGAGGGGGTCAATCTTCTCCTCGACTTCGGGCTGATTTTCAGATCGACGCGGCAAATTGCCAATTGAATTTGCGTCGTTCGTTCTTCACGTAGGGCTCGTCGACGCGATCGTTGAAAGGGAGCTCGAGCAGGACGTTGAGCAGATCGGTCAACGCAGCATTGCTGAGCTCAAACGAGCGGTATGGCTCCCAAGTAATCGCCCCCGATGATCCTCCATGGAGGCGAGCACGGCGCGCAAAGAGTTCGTTTTCCGGGGGCGGGTGTGAGCGGCGGCTCCGAGAGGTCGTTGTTGGCTACGATTTGGGCGCGTTTGGCACTTTGCCGATAACGCGGATGCACTCGCTGAGTGGAGGCCAATACCTCAGGTCAGAACGTCCGCGGAGCTACTGGAGGGGGCTCCTTGACCCGGCCTCGATAGTGGCTGTTGTGCTTGCTTGCCTCATCGACAACGTCGCAAATGAAATGGTGCGTTTCAGAACCGAACCCGGAGTGCTCGTACAGTTCCGTGCGCCGGTCCAAAGGGGCTGCGAGGGTGCCGGACTGCTTGGCAATCTTCCGCGAGCGGGGATTGCCCCGCGGCACCAAGTCGTCACCCAAAGTTGTGGTCGAGGACGCGTACGCAGATGAGCCAGCGACCCGCGCTGAAAAAAAAGTTCTGCATCGACGCGGACAAGATTCTCGCTTGGAGTCACGGCGACTATCGGCTGGTCTAAGCGTCGCAGTACGATGTCGTAAATGCATACCGGACATTTAGACAACGCTTACAGTCAATCTGACAGAGGTGCCTTTGCCCGGTTCGGAATGGATGTCCACCGTCGCGCCGAGTTGCCGGGCGCGTGACTCGAGGTGGCGCAAGCCACGTCCCTTGGCACGGGCGTGAATGTCGAAACCGACCCCGTTGTCTTCGATCACGATGACGATGCGCTCGGTGCCGCCGTCCACCGTGTGGCGCGTCGCGATGCGCACGCTGTTGGCATGCGCATGCTTGAGAACATTGGTAAGTGTTTCCTGCACGATTCGCAAGACCTGCAAGGCCTGTGTCGGGCCCAGCCACGGCAGCGCCGGCAGGTCCTGCACTTCCCAACGCACGTTCAAGCCGGCGGCCAGCAATCGCGGTCCCAGGCGATGCCGCATCGTGGCCAGCAGCACAACTAGATCATGGCCAATGGGCTCCAGCGAATCGATCACGATGCGCGAATCATCCACGCACTCGCGCAGCACCTCGACCATGGCGCTTGCCGGCATGCTGCCGCGCTCGAGCGCGACCAGCGAGGACACGAGTGTGGATCCCAGTCCGTCATGCAGATCACGCATCACGCGTTGGCGTTCGTTGAGCATGACTTGCTGGCGCATGACGTCCTGCGCCTTTTCCTGCTCGATCCGCAGTTTCTCGGACAATGCCACTGCGCGGTGGCGCAGGCGAATCGATTCGAGCATGACCCGCTGCAGCGACAGGCCGTGTTGCAGCAGCAGCACCAACAATACAACGCTCACCATTCCGGCCACCGGGATGCCGGCATGCCAGATCAGCCCGGTCGGAATCAGCACGATCCCGGGAATCACGATGCCCAGCAGCAAGCCGGTGGAATTGCTGGCGCTCGACGCGGCGACGGCCACCATGGCGCTGGCGAATGCGGCTAACAACTGCAGCCTGGTGTCCGCGCCCGGGAGCAGCCATGCCAGCGAATTCCACAAAAGCCCGACGCCGATGGTCAGTGCGTGAGTGATATGCCACCAAGTGCGCGGCATGGCGGCATCGCACGGCAGGCGTTCCATCCACAGGCACAACCCCATTTGCGCCAGCATGTTCAGGCAGATGAGCCCCGCCCAGGCCCAGATGCGTTGATCCACCGCATACGAGTTGAAAACCCAGGCCAATATGAATGTCATCAGCATGGCCGCGCTGATCTGCGTACGCCAATGACGTGCCCGCATCCGAAAGAGCTCGGCGTACGCGACTTCATCATCAATTGCTATCTCGCCACCCGTTTGCGCCGTGTCATTCATGGGAGGCGGCCGATGAGTCGCAGGCGGCGGGCCTCATCGAGCGCATCCACCTTTGAATTGACCTGCAGCTTGCGGTAGCTGCGCTTGACGTAGGTCTGCACTGTGTGCCGCGACACGTGCATCAGCCCGGCGATCTCGTCGTAACTGAACCCCTTGGCAGACAGTGTAAGCACCTTGATCTCCTGCTCGGACAGCAACGAGCTCGCAGCGTCGGGGATAGCCCTGCGCGACTCCGGCCCCTTTGCCGCAAAACGCGTGAGCAGTTGGCGCGCGATGATCGGGCTGACGGGGCTGCCGCCGGCATGAAGCACGCGAATCTGCTCGACCAGTTCGGTGGGCGGCAGGTCCTTCAATAGATATCCGGTGGCCCCCGCTTCGATGGAATCGAGCACGTGGCGTTCGTCGCCGAAGATACTGACCACCATCACGTCGCATTCGGGAATGCGTCGGACGGCTTCGCGAATCAAATCAATGCCATTGCCGTCCGGCAATTGCAGATCCACCAGCAGCACGTTGGGCGTCTTGACGAGCAGCGCCTGTCCACTGGCGAAGTCGGGTGCGCTGCCGATGAGCGTCATGTCGCCCGCGCACTCGATGGCGCTCGCAAACGCCTCCCGAAAGCGCACATCGTCTTCGACGATCAATACTGAAGTCGGCATGGTCAAAGCCTAACAGGCAGCGCTGGTGGCAGCGCAGCAATCATTCGCACCCTGTCCCGT
>JBIOZI010000392.1:0-5474 GCA_044871085.1 Steroidobacteraceae bacterium
ACGCCGAGCCTGGTCTCGACCACCACGAAGCCTGTGTGGAACTCGGGGCTGGTGGTGAAGAGCACGGCCGACAACGTGGTGTACGACAGCGTGCTCGCGCTCGCCGGTGCGCGTCCGGCCGATCGCGACAGCGTCGACCGGCGCGTGGTTGCGGAGGTGAAGAGCCGCACCGGCTACACCATCAACTGCGTCACCGGCGACGGCAGCGCCCGCTGTGCCCTGAACGGCGGCGGCTGGCCCGTGTACGCGCAGAACCGCCGCCCGCTCACGCTGCCGGCGGACCAGGCCACGGTGACGGCGAGCGGCTACTCGAATCTCGAGCTATGGCTGCAGCAACTGGATGCGCAGCTCGCCGGCGTCGTCGCGGCGCAGGCGCCCGGCACGGTGCGGGACATGGCGATCCGCTGAGCGATTCGGACGGGGTCTGCCCCCATTTGCGGGAATGGGGTCGGACCCCTTTTTCACGCTTGACTATGGTAGCGCTATCGGAGATAACGGCCGGGCGGACAAGGTAGCGGTAACATTTTTCCTGGTCGATAGGAAGCCAAGAGCAACCGACAGAAAAAAATCATTTCGCGATACGCATCAATCACGAAGGGGAATTCCATGATTGTTAGTCTCAAGGATGTCGCCACCGGCGGCAGAAGAGTCATTGCGGCATTCGTTTTCATCGCGGCGCTGTGCGCATCGCCCGCCAACGCCCAATGTCTGAGCGCCAGCCAGACGGGCACCAACAACGGCTTCTACTATTCGTTCTGGACCGACGGCGGCGGATCGACCTCGTTCTGCCTGCAGGGCGGCGGCCGCTACACGTCCCAGTGGAGCAACGTCGGCAACTGGGTCGGCGGCAAGGGCTGGAACCCGGGCGGCCGTCGCGCCGTCACGTACTCCGGCAGCTTCAACCCCTCCGGCAACGCGTATCTCGCCCTCTATGGATGGACGACGAATCCGCTGGTGGAGTTCTACATAGTAGATAGCTGGGGCACGTTCCGGCCGCCGGGCGGACAGGGATTCATGGGCACGGCCACCAGCGACGGCGGCACCTACGACGTCTACCGCACGCAGCGGGTCAACGCCCCGTCCATCGAAGGCACGCGGACGTTCTACCAATACTGGAGCGTGCGGCAGCAGAAGCGCGTCGGCGGCACCATCACCTCGGGCAATCATTTCGATGCCTGGGCCGCGTATGGCATGAACCTGGGCACGCACAACTACATGGTGCTGGCCACCGAGGGGTTTCAGAGCAGCGGCAATTCCGACATCACCGTGGGCGGAGCGGCCAGCAGCTCGGGCGGCGGCGGCGGCGGTGGAACCAAGAGCTTCACGGTGCGCGCGCGCGGCGTCGCCGGCGGCGAGTCCATCACGCTGCGGGTGAACAACAGCAATGTCGCCACCTTCACGCTCGGCACCGCCATGCAGAACTTCACGGCCTCGACCACGCTGAGCGGCGGCATCACGGTTGCGTACACCAACGACGCCACCGGCCGCGACGTGCAGGTGGACTACATCATCGTGAACGGCGCGACGCGCCAGTCCGAGGCGCAGAGCTTCAACTCCGGGCTGTATGCCAACGGGCGTTGCGGCGGCGGCTCGAACAGCGAATGGATGCACTGCAACGGCTCCATCGGCTACGGCAACACGCCGTAAGGGGGACACATGCGCACACTAACTACCGCGTTCCAGCGGACGCTGTTCCGTTCGCTGCTCGTTCTTGCCTTCCTCGGCGCGACCGCCCAGGCACAGACCTTCTGGCTCGAGGCCGAATGCGGCCAGGTCGGATCGTCATGGGCGCGCACCACGGATGCGGCGGCGTCCAATTCGCAGTACGTGGTGATTCAGCCCGGCCTGAACAGCACGGCCGGCGCGCCCGCCGACACGGCGGGGCACGTCTCGTTTCCATTGAGCGTGACCCAGGCCGGCACGTATCGCGTGTTCGCGCGCATGCTGGGGCCGACGGCGAACGACGATTCCTTCTGGGTCCGCATGGACGGCGGCGCCTGGGTGATGTGGAACAACTGGTGGAACCCAGCCTGGATCTGGAGCCAGTTCCCGAACACCTTCAGCCTGGGCGCGGGCAACCACACGCTGACGTTCGCCTACCGCGAAGACGGCGCAAGGCTCGACAAGCTCAACGTCACGACGGCGACCGCGCTGCCCACCGGCACGGGCTCGCCGGCGACCAACTGCGCGGTGGGACCGGCGCTCTCGGTGGCACCCGCGGCGGTGACGGTGGGCGCGGCGGCCAGCAGCACCGCGACCTTCAACGTCACCTCCAACACGAGCTGGACGGTGGCCGTCAATCAGCCCTGGCTGTCGGTCAATCCCGCCTCCGGCTCGAACAACGGCACGGTCACCGTCACGGCGCAGCAGAACACCGCCGCCGCGGCACGCGGCGCCGGCGTCACGGTGTCGGCCACGGGCGCGGCCGCGCAGACGGTGAGCGTGACGCAGAGCGGCACGGGCGGAGGCACGGCCTGCACCGCGCCGTCGATTCCGTCGTTCGCGGCCCTGCCTAACAACTCCTTCCTGCCGGACCCGTTCATGTTCCTGAACGGGACGCGCATGACCACCAGGGGCGAGTGGGCCTGCCGTCGCGCGGAGATCGCCGCGCTGGCGCAGGAGTTCGAGTACGGCGCCAAGCCCAACACTCCCTCCGCCAACACCACCGGCTCGCGCAGCGGCAACACGTTGACGGTGAACGTGACGGACAACGGCCGGACGCTGACCTTCAATGCGGCGGTGACGTATCCCAGCACCGGTACCGCCCCGTATCCGGCCGTCATCGGCATCGGCGCGTCGAGCCTGAACAACGCGGCGCTCTCGAGCCTCGGCGTGGCGGTCATCAATTTCCCGAACGACCAGATCGCCCAGCAGAACGGCCAGGGCTCGCGGGGCGTGGGCCGGTTCTACGACCTGTACGGCAGCGGTCATTCCGCCGGCGCGCTCATGGCCTGGAGCTGGGGCGTGAGCCGGTTGATAGACGCGCTCGAGAAAACCCCGGCGGCGAACATCGACGCGGGCCGGCTCGGGGTCACGGGGTGCTCGAGAAACGGCAAGGGCGCACTGGCGGCGGGCGCGTTCGACGAACGCATCAAGCTCACCATCCCGCAGGAGCCGGGCTCCGGCGGCTCGGGCACCTGGCGCGTATCGAACGCGATGCTCTCGCAGGGGCAGAGCACGCAGACCCTGGGACAGATCGTGGGTGAGAACGTCTGGTTCCGCGCGAACTTCGGCCAGTTCGCGAGCGCGGTCAACAAACTACCGTTCGACCATCACGCCATCGAAGGCCTGGTCGCGCCGCGCGCATTGCTGGTGATCGAGAACAACATCCTGTGGCTGGGCCCGCAGAGCTCCTGGACCGGGGCGAACGCGGCGCACCGGGTGTGGGAAGCGCTGGGCATCGCGGATCGCATGGGGTACTCGCTGACCACCGAGCACGGCCACTGCAGCTTCCCGGCCTCGCAGCAGGCGGAGGTGAATGCCTACGTGCAGAAATTCCTGGTCGGCGGCGGCACGGGAAACACCAGCGTGATGCGCAACGATCCGGGCGTGCCGTTCAACCAGGGCACATGGATCAACTGGAGCACGCCCGCGTTGTCGGGCGGCTTGTGAGGCGCGACTAGATAGCCGCGGGCGCCGGCCGGCCGGCCGGCGTCCGCGACCTTGCTAGTGCCTGGCCACCGAATCCGTCGTGCGTGCCGCCTGCGGCGCGGCGCCGTTGCTGGCGAGTGAGTCGCCGGCGGCCCGCAGGGAGTCGGCCAGGCCGGTCATGCGCGCCGCGGTGTCGTGATCGGAGGGAAACAGTCGCTGCGCCATGCGGTTGATGGTCATCGCGAAGTCGCCCAGCCGCTTCGCGGCGTTGACGTGGTCCAGGCTGGATTCGCGCACCGACCGCCTGATGTTCACGACGTGCGCGAGGATGCGGCCCAGCGTGCCGGCCTCGGCAGGCGCTTTCGGCAGGCGTCGCTGGAAGATCTCGCGCAGCTGCGCTTCGGCATCTTCGAGCGGATTATCGGCTGATGGTGTGACGTTCATGTCAACCACCATTACAGGTTGGGCGCCGTTTGTCGAAGGGCGAAGGCCGCTGATCGGGGGTATCGAACGCCCACACGTACGTGCGCCGGGCGCGCCGGCCCGCCCCCTGCGGGGCGAGCCGGGCGCCGGTTGCTGCTATCTGCCTCTGCCTACCAGGCGAACAGGCCCGCCCAGGGAAACTGCCCCGCGGAGGCCGCGAAGTAGTAGTAGCCATCGGCCGCGCGCGTCAGCGGCATCTGTCCGCAGGTGCGCGCCACGCCGCCGACGGTCAACGTGCGGCCGTCGAAGTTGTAGCAGCCCCAGCCATTGATGTTGGCGTTGGTGCGGTAGCAGACGGCACCCGTGGTGTTGAAGTTGTTGGTGTTGCCGGTGAACGTGACCGGGTTCGCGCACATGCCGCCCGTGTCACCCGTGCTGTTGAACGTGGCCGTCACCGCGCGCGGCTGCGTCATGGCCACGGTGCAGGTGCCCGTGCCCGTGCAGGCACCGGTCCATCCCGCGAACGTCGAGCCGCTCGCCGGCGTCGCGGTCAACGTCACGTTGCCGCCCTGGAAGCCCGCCGTGCAGGTAGTTGGGCAGCTGACGCCGGCCGGATTCGACGTCACCGTGCCGCTGCCCGTCCCCGCCAGCGTGACGCTGAGCGAAACGGGTGGAACCGAGCCCATGAACGTGGCCGTGACATTGCGCGCCTGGCTCATCACCACCGTGCAGGTGGTCGCCGTACCCGTGCACGCGCCGCTCCAGCCCTGGAAGAGCGACCCTGCTCCCGGTGTGGCGGTGAGCGTGACCGACGTGCCCGTGGCGTAGTTCGCGCTGCAGGTGGTACCGCAGTTGATGCCGGCCGGATTCGACGTGACGGTGCCCGCTCCGGCGGTGATCACCCGCGTCACGCTGAGCGCGAATGTCGTGGCGGTGTTGAACGTCGCGGTGACGGAGCGCGCCTGTGTCATGGCGACGGTGCAGGCTGCGGTGCCGGTGCACGCGCCGCTCCAGCCGGCGAAGACCGAGCCGGTCGCCGGCGCCGGCGTCAACGTGACGGACGTGCCGCTCGCGAAACTCGCGCTGCAGGTGGTGCCGCAGTTGATGCCCGCCGGGCTGGAGGTGACCGTGCCCGTGCCGTTGCCCGCCTTGGTGACGGTGAACAGGAAGGGCGCCACGGCGTTGAACGTCGCGGTGACCGCGCGCGCCTGTGTCATCGACACGGTACAGCCGCCCGTGCCGCTGCACGCGCCGCCCCAGCCGCCGAATACCGAGCCGCTGGCCGCCGCGGCGGTGAGCGTGACGGAGGCGCCGTTCGTGAAGCTCGCGCTGCACGCGGTGCCGCAGTTGATGCCCGCCGGGCTCGAGGTGACGGTGCCCGTGCCGGCGCCGGCGCGCGTGACGGTCAGCGCCGGCCCCGGGGGCGTGCCATTCAGCGCCGCCATCACCGCCGGGAGGAA
>JBIOZI010000393.1:0-2143 GCA_044871085.1 Steroidobacteraceae bacterium
GCGCGCCGTAGAGCTTGATGGCGTGCGCGTTCATCCAGGTCAGGCCGCGACGAAACTGCGGCTGTAGCGGCGGGTCGCTGGCGACCATGAAATCGATGAACTCGCTGACGCCGGCTTCGCGCGCGCCGGGCGTGTCGTCGCTGGGAATGATCTGCGAGGTCAACGCCTCGAGGTCCGCGGCGTCCGCCGCACCTAACAAGATGTAGGCCGGCGGTGCGCCGGCTGCGGCCGACCGGGCGGCGGCGTGCGCCTCGTGCGCCGCGCGCGCGACCGCGGGCCAGTCGAACGCACTCGCGGCCGTGACGGCGCCCATGGCGCGCAACGCATCCCGCCTCGACAACTTCTGCCCTTGCATGGACCACTCCTCCCGGGGGCGCCAATGTACACCGCGATCGCGCCACGGAGGCGCGATTCGCGACGGAACCATTTGCCCACGACGCGTTACTCACCGCGCTTCGATACACGTCTAGAATACGCGGCGATGCGCTACTTCAAATCCGACAATACCGCCGCCGTCAGTCCGGAGATCCTGTCTGCCCTCGCCACCGCCAATCGCGGCGTGGCGCTGGCATACGGCGCGGATCACTGGTCCGAGTCGCTCGACGCGGTGTTCGGGAAATTCTTCGGCACCGAGGTGCGCGTGTTCGCCGTGTCGTCCGGCACTGCCGCAAATTCGCTGGCGCTCGCCACGCTCTGTCCGCCCTGGGGCACGGTGTTGTGCCATGCCGAATCGCACATCGAGCGTGATGAATGCGGCGCACCGGAGTTCTTCACCGGGGGCGCGAAGCTCTCGCTGGTGGCGGGCGCCGGCGCAAGAATGTCGGACGCGGACCTGCGCGCGCGCCTGGATTGGTTCGAACCGCACGTGCACGGCGTGCAACCGCGCGTGTTGTCCCTCACGCAGGCCACCGAGCGCGGCGCCGTGTATTCGCCCACGGAGATCCGCGCGCTCGCGGACATCGCGCACGCGCGCGGCATGGCCGTGCACATGGATGGCGCGCGCTTCGCGAATGCCGTGGTCGCGCACAAGGTCTCCCCGGCCGAGCTCAGCTGGAAAGCCGGCGTCGACGTGCTGTCGTTTGGCGTCATCAAGAACGGCGGCATGAATGCCGAGGCCGTCGTGTACTTCGATCCGACCCGCGTGGCGGACTTCGAGTTCCGCCGCAAGCGCGCCGGCCAGCTGGCCTGCAAGGGTCGGTACGCTGCGCTGCAACTCACTACCTACCTCGAAAGTGGTATCTGGCGCGTGAACGCCGAGCGTGCCAATGCGCTCGCGGCGCGCATCGCGGCGGCCGCGCCCGAACTGCTCAGCGTGCCCTTCGAGACCAACCAGGTGTTCATGCAGCTCGGCCCGCGGCGCATCGAAATTCTCTCGCAGGAATTCGGCTTCTATCCCTGGGGGCCGACGGGGTCGGGCGAAGCGCGCTTCGTGTGTTCGTGGGACACGCCGGATGACGACGTCGACGCGCTGTGCGCGGCTCTGGCGAAGCTGCGCTAGTTGCCCCTGAACATGAACCAGGCAGCGGCCACCAGGCAGAGTCCGGCCCACAGAAAATCGAGCTTCAGCGGCTGCTTCATGTAGAGGATCGCGAACGGCACGAACACCGCGAGCGTGATGACTTCCTGCATCACCTTGAGCTGGCCCAGTGACAGCGCGGTGTAGCCGATGCGATTCGCCGGCACCTGGACCAGGTATTCGAACAGCGCGATGCCCCAGCTCGCGAGCGCCGCGATGACCCAGGGGCGGGCCGCCATGTTCTTGAGATGCGCGTACCAGGCGAACGTCATGAACACGTTCGAGATCACGAGCAATCCCGCGCTTTGAGCCCAGGCGGGCAGGTTCACGCGACGCGGCCCTGCTTGAGCGTTTCGAGCTCGGCGCGCAACGCGGCGATCTCCGCTTCCAGTGTGGCGACGCGCGCCGTGAGCTCCGCGTTGGTGGGTGCGCGCACGAACGCCGCGTCGGTCGCCTTGTTCGCGGCGACTTCCCCGGCGGTGGCGAGCTTCGCGGACTCCGGCAGCTCTTCGAACAATTGCGCCCAGCGCGAATCGCGCCGATTGGGTTCGCGCGCGAGCTGCGCGACGAGAGCGCCTCCGGGACGGTTTGCCAATCCTTCGAGCAGCGATTCGACGACGCCCGGAT
>JBIOZI010000394.1:0-22401 GCA_044871085.1 Steroidobacteraceae bacterium
TTCGACCCGCTGCTGCTGCGGCCCGTCGACGAGCTCGAGCTCACCGTGCGCTCGGCCAACTGCCTCAAGGCCGAGAACATCCACTACATCGGCGACCTCGTGCAGCGCACGGAAGTCGAGCTGCTGCGCACGCCGAACCTCGGCAAGAAGTCGCTCACCGAGATCAAGGAAGTGCTGCAGAGCCACGGCCTCATGCTCGGCATGCGGCTCGACGGCTGGCCGCCGGCCGGCCTCAAGCACGATGCCGACCGCGGCATGATCTAACTGGTAGCTGGGAAGCTCACGTAGCCGGGCCGCTGCTGCGAAAGCGGGGCCGGCTCTAGAAGTAAATAGAGAAGTACACTCATGCGTCATCATCTTTCCGGTCGCCAGCTGTCGCGCAACGCGCCTCACAGACATGCGCTGCTGCGCAGCCTGTCGGTGTCGCTGCTGCGTCACGAGACCATCCGCACCACGGTGCCGAAGGCGAAGGAGCTGCGCCGCGTCGTCGAGCCGTTGATCACGCTCGGCAAGGACGACAGCGAAGCCAACCGCCGTCTCGCGTTCGCGCGCCTGCGCGACACCGAGATCGTCGCCAAGCTGTTCGACACCATCGGCCCGCGCTTCAAGGCGCGTCCGGGCGGCTACACGCGCATCCTGCACATGGCGCCGCGTCCGGGTGACAACGCCCCGATGGCGCTGATGCAGCTCGTGGAGCGCTCGGCCCCGGTGGCGGCCGACGCCGCGCCGGAAGACAAGAAGGCGAAGAAGGCCGAGAAGCCGAAGGTCGAGGCCGCCCAGGACAAGGGCGACAAGAAGGCGAAGTCCGAGGCCAAGAAGGTGCGCGAAAAGGCCGCGAAGGCCGTGAAGGCCGAATCGGCCGCGAAGGCCGCCGCCGCGAAGGCCGAGAAGAAGGCCGCCGCGCCGAAGAAGAAAAAGACCGCAGCGAAGAAAAAGAAGTCGTCGAAGTAGTTCGGCGTTTCGAGTGATCGAAGGCGGGCTCCCCTCGAAAGACGGGAGCCCGTTTCGTTTACGCGGTTCGATGCCGTTCGAGTAAGCTGCCGCCTCATGATTTCCCGACGCCTGCTGCTGCTGGCCGTTCTGTCCCTCGCCATCCCCGTGGCACATGCGGCGGGTTCTCCGGTCGTCGCCGAGGTCACCCGCTACCTGCGGGCGATTCAATTTGGTGACACTTTTCAGGGCGGCATCCGCAAGGCCAATTCCGCCCAGGGTCAGGGGTCGACTTTCCTCGACCGCCTGCTGGCGGCGACGCCTCAGGAGATCGAGGCCACGGTGGCACCGGCATTCGCGGCGCACGTCAAGCTCAAGGAGGCGCGCGCCATGGCGGATTTCTTCAGCAGCCCGCTCGGACAGAAAGTGCTCGCGCAGGGCAAGGAGCGCGTCACCGATCCGGGCCGGCAGCTCCACCTCACGCCGCAGGAAACCGCCGAGCTCGAGAAGTTCGGCCAGACGCCGGCGGGTAACCTGTCGGTGACGCTCACTTCGGATCCGGCGATCCGCCAGGAATATTTCGCCTTGCTGAAACGCAAATACGGCGAGTAATCGAAGGCGCTTTGCCTCTGCACGAGGCGCTGCCTTAAGCTCCGCGCACACAACCAATACGGGGTGATGCCATGGGTCTCGCGAAAGAATTCAAAGAATTTGCGATGAAGGGCAATGTCATCGACATGGCGGTCGGTGTGATCATCGGCGCGGCGTTCGGCAAGATCGTCACCTCACTGGTCGAGGACGTGATCATGCCGCCGCTCGGCAAGGTCATCGGCGGCGTGAACTTCGCGGATCTCGCGCTGAGTTTCGGCCCCGATCCGGCCGGCAAGGAAGTGCTGTGGAAGTACGGCAATTTCCTGCAGATCACGTTCCAGTTCCTCATCGTCGCGTTCGTGCTGTTCATGCTCATCCGTGGCATCAACAGGCTCAAGAAGCCGGATCCGGCCGCGCCGCCGCCGGCCCCGCCGCGGCAGGAAGTTCTGCTGCAGGAGATCCGCGACCTGCTCGCGAAAAAGTAGCTAGGTAGCGACCGCGCATGCCGGCCGTCGCCCGCTACGTCCGCATGTTCCGCGCGGCGGCCGCAGTCTTCGTGCTCCTGGGCGGGTCCTGGCTGTGGACCGCGCTGCTCACCGACTACCGGCCCGACCTGCGGCCCTGGACGCTGTCGCAGGGCGCGCTGGCGGTCGCAATCGGCGTGCTGCTGTGGCGCCGGAGCAGGATCGGCATCGTCGCGTCCGCGGTGATCGCGGCCGTCGTCGCACTGGCCGCGGTGCTGTACGTGCCGGCCGTGCGCGGCCCGGGCATCCTCGCGCTGGCGGCGCTCGCGTTGCTGTGCGGTTGCTACGCCGTGATGGCATTGCGCGCGTTGCGCGGCCCCGCGAGCTGATCCGCGATGCCCCGCCGCGGCTCACGCGGCGGGGCATTCCGTTTCGTTCAGTTCGCCACCGAGATCTTCACGCGATCGGTCGCGCGCGCGCCGCGGTCATCGACCACCGTGATCTCGAACACGAGTTCGTAGCACTGGTGCCGAGGCACTTTCGGCGCGACGAAGCTCGGCCTGAGCGTGCGTGCATTGTTGAGCGTCACGCGCACACCGCTCACCTGGCGCCAGCTCACGGTGATCGGCCCGCCGTCCGGATCTCGCGACGCCGTGCCATTGAGCACGACCGTGGTGCGCTCCTTCACCGTGCGGTCCGGCCCGGCGTTGGCGATCGGCGGCTGGTTGGCCTCCACCATCAGGACCTGCGCCTGCGCGAAGTTGTTGGCGGTGTTGGCGTCGGCGGTGGTGCTCGCCGCATTCGCAGAGAGCCTTATCGTGCCGATGCCGTCCCAGACTGTCTGCATGGTGATGCGGAACGTGAGCGCCGCGCCGGGCGCCAGCGTGCCCACATCGCAACGCGCCGACCCCACCGTGTTGGTGCAGCCCGGCGCGGAGACGAAGCTTGCGTTCTGCGGCAGCGACGCGGTGACGACGGCGCCGGAGGCCGCCGAGCTGCCGATGTTGCTCACACGGATGTCGAACGACACGTTGTCCCCGGCGATGACGCGGGCCGCGGACGCGGTCACACTGACCGCGACATCCGAAGTGCCACCGACCGGCGCCTGGCGCAGCACGGTGACGCCGAAGTTGTAATCGGAGAGCGCGACATCGATGAGCCCGTCGCCGTTGAGGTCGCCGAAGTCGATGTTGGCCCACACGCCGCCGTTCGAGCTGTCCGGCGTGACGTAGTCTTCCATCGCGCCGAGTCTGCCCGCGGCGTTCTGCAGGAACACTCCCATCGTGGACCGGCCCACGTCGTTGATGACGACGTCGCTGCGTCCGTCGCCATTCACGTCGCCGATCTTCATTACGCGCGCCTGCGTGGGCGCGAGAGTGGGCACGCGTTCGAACGGCCCGAGCACGCCGGTGGCCGTCTGCGGCAGCAACGCTAGGTAGAAGCCGTTGAAGTCCTGGCACCCGACCACGACGTCGAGCCTGCCATCGCCGTTCACGTCGCCGAGGTCCATCGAGTCGGCGAAGCCGCGCAGCGGCAGATCGGCGTCGAACACCGTGGTGTAGCCAACGGGTGTACCGAAGCTCCCGTCGGCCTGGCGTGGATAGACCAGCACGTTCGGCGTGCCACCGAGCGTGCCGCCGGTGGGGCCGAGGAGCACGAGGTCGAGCCGCCCGTCGCCGGTGACGTCGCCCACCTTGAGAGCTCCGATGGTCCCGATGTCCGCGACCAGGCCGTGGTCCTCATGGCGGAAGCTGCCGTCGGCATTCAGATAGAAGATGCCGAGGCGCACTTCGAACGGCGACAGGCGCGACACCACGGACACCATGTCCTTGCGGCCGTCGCCGTCCATGTCGACCATCTCGAACGCGCCTGGGCTGAGGTCTCCCGTGGAGATCGACTGGTTCGCGAGCGTGCCATCGGGCCGCTGCAGGAAGACCTCCACTTTGAACCCGGACCGCGTCGCGACGATGTCGGTCAAGCCATCGCCGTTCATGTCCACGGCGGCGATGGAGCCCACGTCCCAGCCCAATGCGGGCGGGAACGGGTAGCGCGTGAGCGTGAGGGAGCCATTGGGCTGCTGATACCAGACGAACAGCGTGGACTGGATGAAATTCGGATCATCGGACGCGGCCAGAACGATGTCCTTGCGTCCGTCGTTGTTCACGTCCGCGGTAACGAGTCCGCGCACCGCTGCCGGAGGCAGGCCCGGAGGCGTGAAATTTTCGTACGGGCCAAACAGCCCGGAGTTTGCGGCAATCGCGGATTGCGCCAGGCAGATGAGCGCGCAGGCGCGCGCGAGCGGGATCAGGAGCTTCATGAGGGACCCTCTTGGTTGGGATTCTTCCGTGAACGCGCCCGGCCGGGTAGTTGGACCGATTTCAGCCGGGAGCCGCATCGTCTCCGGGTTTCTGCCGCGAGCCGCCTGCCGATGACAGGTGTCGGCTACTGCGCTGCGTCGTCGAGCAGGAAATCCGCGAACAACGGCGCGAGATGCGCCTGTGCTTCGGCGGTGGTCCGCATCGCCGCGGCCTTCGCACCGCTCAACTCGAGCTCGAAGCTGAGGTTGTTCTGCACGGCCTTGGCGTGCCACACCGCCTTGTCGGCATCGAGATTGTCCGAGAAGCACACCTCGACACCTTTGATGGTCGCGAGCGTGGGATTCCGCCCCTCGGAAATCGATGGATTCGTCGCATAGTTGCGGCACAGACCCCACTGCGTCTGGAGCATGTCACCGATGCGCGTGATCGCCTCGCGCATGAACGCGCGCTGCTCGTCCGTGGCGCCGGGCGGATTCACCGCACCTTCCGAATATGGCGAGTCACCGCGCATCAGTTGCACGCGGAATTTGTATTCGCTCGCGTGCTCGCCGTCGTCGTGATAGCTCACGATCACGGCGTATTCGGCCGGTTCGCAGCTGCGATGACGCTCCGGCAGACCGTTGATGGCCTTGGTGGCCGGCAACACGCGCAACAGCGGCGCGAGCGCGCCGCAGTCGGCGGCAGGACCCGCGACCTGTTCTTCCGGAGTGAGTCCTGCCGCTGCATCGGGCACGCCCGGCACGGCTTGCGCCGGCGATTTGCCCGCACCGCTGCCGCCGCAGCCGGCGAGCACCAGGAAAATCACCAACATGTGAGCCCCGCGCATGCGGCGCAGTGTACTGAATCTAGGGCGACGTGTGGCGCCGCAGCACTGAGCTGCGGTTCTGCCTGCATTCATCTTTGCGGCGAGCGGCCCCGGCGCGCCAGCCCGGTACGTCACCAGCGTCGCGAGCCGGCGCGAAGTCGTGCGACGTGTCCCACGGCTGGCACGTGGCGGCGCCGGCACTATCTACCAGCGCGGCGCCTCATGAAGAGCTGAAGGCAGACGCCGCATTGTCCAACTGCTGCCGCCGTCAGTCCTGGAACGCCGGCCGCGTGAGATTCTCGGCGCGGCCCGGACGCGCGACGACGTCGTCTTCGATACGGATCCCGCCGAACCGCTTGAGCTGCTCGACTCGGCGCCACTCGATCATCCTGCCGATGGGCTTGCCCCGCGCCTCGTCGAGCAGCTGGTCGATGAAATAGCAGCCCGGCTCCACGGTGACGACGCAGCCGTCCTCGAGCTTGCGCGTGAGCCGCAGGAACGGATGATCGGCGGGGCGCTCGATGACTCCACCCGCGGGATCCCGCTGCTGTCCGCCGACGTCGTGCACCTGGATCCCCAGCAAGTGGCCGATGCCGTGCGGGTAGAACACCGACGTCAGTGAGGTGTCGATCGCCTGGTCGGCGCTCACGTTGATGATGCCGGCTTCGCGCAGGAACTCGCTGATCGCGCGATACGAAGCCTGGTGGAAGTCGCGCCAGTCGAGACCCACGCGCACCTGCGCGCACAACGCGAGCTGCAGCTCGTCGAAGCGCTCGATCAGCGCCGCGAACTCGGCGTCGTGGTGCGAATGCGTGCGCGTGATGTCGGAGGCATAGCCGGCGAACTCCGCGCCGGCGTCGATGAGCAGCGAGTGCAGGTGCGCCGGCTTCTCGCGCTGCTGGATCTGATAGTGCAGCACCGCGCCGCCTTCGTTGAGCGCGATGATAGGGTTGTATGGCAGCTCGCGTTCGCGCATGCCGCAGGCGGCCATGAACGCCAAGCCGATCTCGAATTCGCTGGCGCCCGCACGGAACGCGCGCTCCGCGGCGACGTGGCCACGCGCGCCGAGCACGTTGGCCTCGCGCAGCGCCGCGATTTCATACGGCGTCTTGCTGGCCCGCGGATAGTCGAGCCGCGCGATCAGGTGCTCGGGATTGATGGCCTTCACTCCCCAGGCCATGAGCTCCTGGAAAGCGGCGCCGATGAATGCGGTGCGCGACAGATCCGTCGGCAGTGCGGCGCGCGCCGCGGCGCGATCCGCGACGCTGATGATTTCAAATGCGTCCGGCCAATAGCCTTCCGGCAGCTGCGGCGCCTTGTGCCAGTAATCGACCGGCTGATGCACGAGCAGCATCGGCTTGCGCCCCGGTGCGAAGTACACGAACGAATCCGGCGCATCCGGCAGGGGTGCCCACACTTTGAACGGCGCCTGCGCCTTGAACGGCAGATGATGGTCGTCGAGGAAGATCAGCGGCGGCGTGCCCGCGTGGATGAGCAGGGCGTCGAAGCCGGTCGCGGTCAGCGCCTCGGCGCTGCGTTTCTTCACCCCTTCGAGATGGGCGGAGAACAGGGCGGACCAATCGGCCGCGTTTTGTCGAATGGCTGGGGAGTTCATTGGCTGATTCTAAGTGCGGATGGCATTTTCCAATATATTGCTGCGTTGCAACAGCCTGCCTCTTTCGCGCGGCCGGTAGTGCCGACCCGTGGTGCGCCGATACCTCAACACGCCGCCGGCACTAGTCCTGTCGCCAGCAACGGACAAAAAATTGCACTTGTTTCAAATGATTCCGGGAATCGATAAAATCGCGCGCCGCGATGCGAATCGCGCAACAAACGTTTGTTTGGTCTCACTTACCACTAGAAATTTTTTGGGGTACCCCTACATGAAATTGAACGTTGCACTCGCCGCCTCGATCGCGGCCCTCGCGCTGATGACCGCTTGCGCCAAGAAGGACGCTGAGGCCACTGCTCCGGCCGCGGACGCTGCCGCTCCGGCCGCCGATGCCGCCGCCTCGTCGGCCGATGCCGCCGCTGCTTCGGCTGATGCCGCTGCCGCTTCGGCCGATGCCGCCGCCGCTTCGGCCGCTCCGGCGAATGCAGAAGCCGCCCCGGCTGATGCTGCCGCTCCGGCTGCCGAGGCCCCGAAGCAGTAATCGATTCGTCGACTATTGCTTCGAGCCAGCAGGCTCAAATGACGGCCCGGGCAGAACGCAACCACGTCTGCCCGGGCTTTGTCTTTTCAGTGCCGGGAAATTCGGAGGGGACGTGACCGTCAGTGTGCGTGATGCGCGCGGCAGCCCGCGCGACCGCGAGTGGATCGAAAGCGTCTACCGCGACTATCTCGACGATCTATCGCCGCTCAACACCGGCGTGTTCAGCACGACTTCGCTCGGCGAAATCGGCTACAGCACCGAAGACCAGCTCTCGCGCTGGTTTGGCGATTCGTCCGTCAACCCCCTCGTCATCGTGCGCGGCGCGGACCCGGTGGGTTTCGCGATGGTCGCGCGCGGCACGCCGGCCAAGCCCGGCATCGACTACCGCATGGCCGAATTCTTCGTCGCGCGCACGTTCCGGCGCCGGGGCGTGGGCCGCAGCGCGGTCGAGCTCATCCTCAATCGCTTCGCCGGACGCTGGGAGATCACCGAGTACCTGCGCAATCCGGTCGCGGTGTCGTTCTGGCGTCGCGTGGTGGCCCACTACACCCAGGGGCGCTACCAGGAACGCGTGACGAACGGCGAAGTGCGTCAGACGTTCGAATCCGGCGCGGCGCGTGCCGCCACCAAGGCGACGTGATGGCGCGGGTCCTGCGCCACCTCGCGCTCGCGTCACTGTTCCTCATGCCGATGGAAGGCTCTTTTGCAGGTCCGCGCCCGAGCGGGTCGATGGTCGCCACGCGCTCCGAGGTCATCGCCACGCACGGCATGGCCGCGACCAGCCATCCGCTCGTCAGCCAGATCGCGCTCGACGTGCTCAAGCGTGGCGGCACCGCAGTCGATGCGGCGATCGCGGCGAACGCCGCGATGGGGCTCATGGAGCCCACCGGCAACGGCGTCGGCGGCGACCTGTTCGCAATCGTCTGGGACGCGAAGACCGGCAAGCTCCACGGCTACAACGGCAGCGGTCGCTCGCCGCAGTCGCTGAGCCTCGCGAAGCTGCGCGACGAGCTGCGCAAGATCGATTCGAAGACCATTCCGCCGCGCGGTCCGCTGCCGGTGTCGGTGCCGGGCGCGGTCGACGGATGGTTCGCATTGCACGGCCGGTTCGGCAAACTACCCATGCGCGAGCTGCTGGCACCCGCGATCGCGTACGCGCGCAACGGGTTTCCGGTCACCGAAGTGATCGCCGAGGGTTGGGTGCGCAACGCGCGCCTGCTCGAGAAATATCCGAATTTCTCCGCCACCTACATGCCGAACGGGCGCGCGCCGGCCAAGGGCGAAGTATTCCGCAATCCCCTGCTCGCCAACACGCTGTCGCAGATCGCCGAGGGCGGGCGTGACGCCTTCTACAAGGGCGACATCGCACGGCGCATCGGCAAGTACATGAGCGCCAACGGCGGGTACCTCTCCGCCGCCGATCTCGCCGCGCACCACGGCGAGTGGGTGGAACCCGTGTCCACCAACTACCGCGGCTACGACGTCTGGGAGCTGCCGCCGAACTCGCAGGGCATCGCGGCGCTGCAGATGCTCAATATCCTCGAGGCCTACGATCTCAAGTCGATGGGCTTCGGCAGCGAGAAATATCTGCACCTGTTCGTCGAGGCCAAGAAGCTCGCCTTCGAGGATCGCGCGCGTTACTACGCCGACCCCGAGTTCGCGAAAGTCCCGTGGCAGGCACTGCTGTCGAAGGAGTACGCGGGCAAGCGCCGCCAGCTCATCGGCGAGCGGGCCGCGCGCGAATATGCACCGGATCCAAAGGCGCTGGAGCGCGGCGACACCATCTACATGAGCGTCGCGGACGAAGCGGGCAACATGGTCTCGCTGATCCAGAGCAACTACCGCGGCATGGGCTCGGGCATGACTCCCGACGACTGCGGCTTCATCCTGCAGGACCGCGGCGAGATGTTTTCGCTCACGCCCGGACATCCGAACGTGTACGCGCCCGGCAAGCGGCCGTTCCACACCATCATTCCCGCGTTCGTGACCAAGGACGGCAAGCCCTGGCTGTCGTTCGGCGTCATGGGCGGGGCAATGCAGCCGCAGGGCCACGCGCAGGTGCTCGTGAACCTCATCGACTTCGGCATGAACCTGCAGGAAGCGGGCGACGTGCCGCGCGTACGTCACGATGGCTCGTCCGAGCCGACGGACGAGAAGATGACCGACGGCGGCGAGGTGATACTCGAAGTCGGCTATTCGCCGGCGGTCGTGAAGGCGCTCGAGGCGCGCGGCCACAAGGTGAAAGTGGCGAACGACGGTGACTTCGGCGGTTATCAGGCGATCCTGCGGAACGCGCAGGGCGTGTACTTCGGAGCCACCGAGTCGCGCAAAGATGGTGCGGCCCAGGGCTATTAGGGCGCTGTCCCCGCTGCTCGGCGCATAAGCCCCTGAATCTCAACGCCAGCCCTCCGCGTCCAACTACTCGGCGGCACGGCGGAACCCTTTCCCGACCGGGTGCTACTCACCTAAGTTGGCGTCGGTGGGGCGGTCCGCGCGGGCCTTGTTTACCGATTGCGAGAGCCCGGGCTTCTTGGATCAGGGGGGTTCCGCGTCACCGGCGCCAACTTGGGAACGCATCCACCCGGAGTTTGGGGTTCTCCATGAAGTCCGATTCGACGCTCGAGCGGGAACTGCGGCAGGCCGTACTCAAGGCGGCCTTCGAAAAGCTCGCTCCCGACCTCGAGCGATTCGCCGAGCGGCACTCGTTGCAGGTGGAGCGCTTCAAACGCGGCTTCTCGATGTGGACGTTCGTGTTCCGCCACCCCAAGGGCGGCATCGCCTCGCTGCAGTTGAGCATCAATCTGGTGCGTGAGACCGGCGACCTGCGCGCGACGGTCCTGGCGCACTGGTGGGTGGACATCGCCGACGAGCAGCGCCGCCTCGCCGCCGCGTTCCCTACGGTGCGCATCGCCTCGGTCGAATCGGTCGACATCCTCGAGGTGCTGGAGCGCACCTTCGCGCGTGTGCTGGTGACCGGCGAATCGGCCCTGACGCGCGAGATCTGGATGCGCCGGCGCGAGGAATCGCCGGACCTGCCACCGCCACCGCGTCCCTGCTGAGCGCCGCCGCGCTACTGGATCGCCGGAATCCCGAGGTAGATAGAGTCCTCCGGCGTGCCGAACTCCGAGGCCTTCGGGCGGCGCGTGGTGGCGGCGAGCCGGCCGGAATGTATGTCGTCGAGCTTGGAGTGCGACGCCTTCGCGGCCGCGACCAGCTCGGGATACGGACGATCGGTGACGTCTATCCACCCGATGTTGTAGTTCTCGCCGTCGCGCCGCCCCGTGGCCGGCTGGTCTATCCACTGATACCAATGCGTGCCGATGATCGCCGGATGCTCGGCCGCGTGCTCGACGTAGTAAGAGTAGGCCACTCCGCGCTCCGCCTGGTTCATCGTCTGCACGAGACCGGGCGCGAGGCCGCGCTCGGGGACGCCGAAATGGAACTCGCCGATGAGTATCGGCAGGTTCTGGATCGCGTAGACCCGATCGATGAACTCTTGCGGCGGCGCCCAGCGGTATTTGTTCATGCTGTACACGTCGAAGCCGCGCGCCAGCGCGATGACGTCGTCGGGCGGCGTGCCGCCGAAGCGGATGCCGAGATTGAGGTGGTTGGGGTCGTGGCGCCGAACGGCGGCATTGACCACCTCGAGATATCGCCGGAACGCGGCGTGCACCAGCTCCTTGCGTGCCGCCGGTGTGTCGCCCTTGGCGAGCTGCGCCTCGAAGCGCTGCCGCAATCCGGTCGCGGGTCCCGCGAGCACGAGATCCACGAGCTGGCTCTCGCGCGCCGGCCACGGCGGTTCATTGCCGACGAAATAGCCGATCATCCAGGGATCATTCTTGCGAGGTCCGAGCTGCTGCGCAGCCTCGCCATCCACCAGCCGCGCGAACGATTCGGAGTACACGTCCGGCATCCCCATGATGGCGCCCGGCACGCGCTGCCAGCCACGCAGCGGAAAGACGTACGGCTGGCGCAGCGGCGAGCCCGGGGGCAGCGCTTCGTTGAGATCCGCGCCATAGGCGGTATTCAACCCCCAGGCGCGCATGCGACGCGACGTCAGCTCGGCGCTGCGCGCCGCCCAGCCCTGACCGAAGCGCTTTTGCAGGTTGGCCACGTAGAACGAGACCGGGTCGCGCAGTGGATCGGGCTGCGCGCCGCGTGACTGAAACTGGGCCTCGGTCGGGATGCTCGCGAACGACCTGGAACGGCCGACGATCTCGGTGCGGGGTGGATTGGAGCCGGCCCCACTCACGCCAGCCGAATAGAAGCGGCATCCCTCCGGATCGACGAACCACCAGCGGCCGGCGATCTTTTCAACTCGAAAATAGCCCGTGGACTTGCGTTTGCCGGGTGCGAACCCGCCATAGCGGCAGGCGCGTACGCCGGCCTTCGGAACCAGCATGCGCTCTTCGGCGCTCCACTCGCGTGCCAGCTGGTCACCGGAGCGCGCCTTGGAAGGCCAGTCGACGTGCCGGTACTGCCCATAGTCATCGATCAGCGGCGCACCGCCATCGAGCACAGCGTCGCCCGGATCGGTCTTCGCAAGGGTGACCTTGCGGAGCTCGACCGTCGCGGCGTGGACGGGGTAGCGCATCGTGACGCTGAGTGCGCGCACCTGGCGCACCGGGCCGTGGCCGCCCGCCTCGATGTTGATCCAATAGCTCGCGCGCGGCTGATTCACCGTCGAGGCGAGCTCGTCGGCGTCACCCAGGCCCTGGCGGTAGAAGCGCAGCGGGATGGCGGCGCGCACCCACACATTTGCGTAAGGGTGGATGCGCTTCGAGACCGTGCCCGTGTCGCTCACCAGTCCGAGCTCGAAGCGCTGGCTGGTGGAGGAGCGCAATTCCACCACCAGGTATTCGGCGTCTCCCCAGTCGGCGGGCAGCGCGGGGTCTATTTCGGCAATGGACCATTGAGTGGTGGAGACGTCGCTCGCGAACGTGGCCTTCTGGGGCGCGGCGTGAGCGTTGACGAACGAGGCGAGCAGCAATGCGCCGCCCAGCGACGCGCGAATCGATGTCATTCAGGACCCCCCGACGCCGGCAGTGTAGTTGAACAATAAGTGGGGCGGAACGGATTGCTCCTACAGCAAGCCCAGGCCCATGGCCGTCCTCGTGGCGCTGCTGCACTACGGCGAGGAGCCGATCTGCAACGAATTTTTTCGCATGGCGACATGCAATCGTCACGAATCGGGAGCCCGCGCGCGGAACTTAGCTTTTCTCCTAAGTGGGCGGATTTTTTTCCGGTGCGCATCGAGCAACCCGAACGAGGGCCGGATTGACCGCACTGAGACAAAGCAACTCATGAAAAAAATTCACGCGTCGGCACCGCCGTGGAGCGGAACGCGGCCGCCGTGCGTCGTTGTCCCGACCTTGTCGCGACAAACTTCACGCGAACTACCACGCGACAAACATGCGGGAAAAATAGGCTCTTCCTAACAGCCCGCGCGCGGCACCGGAAGGCGTCGCGCGCAGGTGCGAGACACCGGTGTCATACCTTAGGTAACCGGTGCCAGCAGCCGCGCGCGCGGCACGCAATCCCGGCCTGTTCCCGTCTTGTCCACCGGTGACATAAAAAGGGACATTTTTGGGACAAACCACCGCGATGGGAGACATGTCTTCGGACAACGAAAAAGTTTGACAAGAGTTTTTTTCCGGGCTTAGTGTCCGGCGCCACTGGTATCGGCCTCATGTAGGTCCAGCAAGGAATAGCGAATCGATACCGGTGCTTCGTCCGCCCACGGACGATGCAAAAGAAGGGGGATGAATTGCGCACCGTTCCAAGGCGGTGCGCAATTTGTTAAATCGCGCAGGTACGGGCGATGTGGAGTTCAGCGTGTGACGATCATCGCTCGCGCCAGTTTATGGAAGACAACACTCAGACCAATGATGGAGGCGTGATGGCTATGTTTCGCAAAGTTTTAGGGGGAGCAATTTTCATTGCTGCGGCGGGCATGGCCCAAGGCGCAACGGACTATCCCTCCGGTTACACCAAGTGCGCCAAGGAAGGGGCCACCTGTTCATTCAGCGGCAGCCGCTCGGTCGCATACGGCAAGTCCGGCACGTTCGTGTTCGCGACGTTGACGGGTCCGATCACCTGCCAGGGCTCACTGTTCCCGTCGATCGGCGTGGGCAACCCGCGCTATTGCTCGTACAGCGGCGGAGCATCGCCGCCGACGACCCCACCGCCGACCACCCCGCCTCCGACCACCCCGCCCCCGACCACCCCGCCGCCGACCGGCAGCATCACGGGTGCGACCTGTTCGTCAACCGGCAGCCAGTCGCTGACGGCGACGATGGTCGTCACCAGCGGCACGGTGGACCTCGGTTGCCGTACCTACAACCCGAGCGGAGCTCTGGGCGACGGTACGCAGGAAGAGGGCCAGGATCCGGCGTTCCGCGTGGAAAATGGCGCGACGCTGCGTAATGGCATCCTCGGCAACAACGGTGTCGACGGTGTGCATTTCTACAACGGTGGCAACCTGCAGAACTTCCGCTGGACGAACGTCGGTGAAGACGCCTTCACGATCAAGTCCTCGGGCACGGTGAACATCTCGGGCATCAGCGGCGTGAACGGCGAAGACAAGTTCGCCCAGATCAACGCTGCCTCGACGCTCAACGTGTCGAACTGCATCGTGGACAACATGGGCAAGTTCCTGCGCCAGAACGGTGGCACCACGTTCAGGATCGTCGTCAACGTCGATCGTTGCCGCATCTCGAACATGGGCGAAGGCATCTTCCGCACCGACAGTTCGACGAGCACGGCCCGGCTGACCAACAGCCAGCTGCGCAATACCGCGAGCCTGTGCATCGGCTCGTGGGCGAGCTGCACCGGTTCGGGCAATACGTCGTTCTGAGCGAGTCGTTCTAACAAAAAATCGGTGCCGTGATTCCCAAGATCGCGCGCTGAGATTTGGCCGGGGGTGGCAACACCCCCGGTTTTCTCGTTAGTGACACGCAGCCATGAGCCGGGCCCTCACACGATCGCACTTTCGCCTGGGCACGATGGGCGCGGCAGCCCTCGTGGGTGCGGCGGTCTATTGGTGGGCATCGGCACCCGGCCAGCGTGTCTACGTGCCCGGGCAGACGCAGGCCGCAATCTCATCCACCGCCGCTGCCGGCGCGCAGGAAGGG
The DNA here is from genome assembly GCA_044871085.1 of Steroidobacteraceae bacterium. Taxonomy (GTDB): domain Bacteria; phylum Pseudomonadota; class Gammaproteobacteria; order Steroidobacterales; family Steroidobacteraceae; genus CADEED01. The sequence continues at coordinate 14,395 of JBIOZI010000394.1, forward strand.
CGGCAGCACTCCACGGCACGAGAACAGGGACAGGGGCAGGATGCGACCGCCCCGCCGGGCCTTGCGCCCGCGGTCGACTCCGAAGAATCGACCATCGTCCAGTACATCGCGGAGAAATATCAATTCCTGCTCGAAGACCTGCGCTACCTGCAGGCAGGCCAGGTGGAGCAGCTGAACCGCGCCTTGCTGGCGCGCGAGCGGCTCACCGGAGAAATCAAAGCCGCGCGTGAGGCCGATCCGGCCGCCGGCGCCCGTCTGGTTGCGCAGGAGCAGGCGCTCGCGCAGGCCGAAGCCCGGATCCGCGGGCTGCTCATCCCGGCCGACTATGCGACCTATGAGTTGCTCAAGGATTCCGATCTCGAGCTGTTCCAGCTCAACGACTACGCCGGCGGCATAAGCAACGTGGCGCCGCTGAGCACGGCGGATCGCAAATCCATCCTCAAGACCAAGCTCGCGTACAAGGAACGCTTTCGCCAGGCGGTGCGGGATTCACCGCTGCAGCGCCCGGGTCTGAGCGCGGCGGAGCGCAAGTACGCGTTCGAGGCAACCGCGCGCGCCCTGGAAGATTTCAAGCGAAACTATCTCCAGGAAGTGCGCCAGTACCTGACCAACGACGAGCAGTACGCGCTGCTCAGCAATTACGAAACCACCGAATTCTCGACCGAGCTCGACAAGCTGCGGTCCATGGCCAACGGTGGTTGACCGATGAAACGAGCCCTCCCTTCCGAGGAGCTATCTACTTCATCCTGCTGGAGAGCAGCACAAGGAGGTGCCGCGCCCGGGATTCGATAGCGATGCGCCAGTCGGGCGCATTCGAGGCCACGCCAGCAGGTGCTGAGAACGTGGTCTGAAGTTGTCATGGAAGCAACCAAAACCTGTTTCGACAGGGGGGAAATGTATGTTCAAGAAAATTCTTTGCGGATTGGCGCTCACGGCGTTTGCCGGAATGGCGCAGGCAGCCATCTCATTGTCGGCGAGCGCCGGCAGCGGCCAGGTGTCGCTGAGCTGGTCGTATTCGAGCCCGACTGCGCCGGGCAACTCTCAGGAGGTTTACAGGGACACGGATTCCAATCCGAGCGGCCGCGTGCGCATCGCGGTCGTGAACAACGGAGCGCGCAGCTTCACGGCCACCGGCCTGAGCGGCGGCACGACCTACTTCTTCTGGATCAAGAACACGCTCAATGGTGTGGTCACGAACTCGAACGCGGCATCGGCCACGCCTTCGGGTGGCGGCGGCGGTGGCGGCGGCATCACGGGCGCAACCTGCTCGTCGACCGGCAGCCAGTCGCTGACGGCGACGATGGTCGTCACCAGCGGCACGGTGGACCTCGGTTGCCGTACTTACAACCCGAGCGGTGCGCTGGGCGACGGTACGCAGGAAGAGGGCCAGGATCCGGCTTTCCGCGTGGAAAACGGCGCGACGCTGCGCAATGGCATCCTCGGCAACAACGGTGTCGACGGTGTGCACTTCTACAACGGCGGCAACCTGCAGAACTTCCGCTGGACGAACGTCGGTGAAGACGCCTTCACGATCAAGTCCTCGGGCACGGTGAACATCTCGGGCATCACGGGCGTGAACGGCGAAGACAAGTTCGCCCAGATCAACGCTGCCTCGACGCTCAACGTGTCGAACTGCATCGTGGACAACATGGGCAAGTTCCTGCGCCAGAACGGTGGCACCACGTTCAGGATCGACGTCACCGTGACCAATTGCCGCATCTCGAACATGGGCGAAGGCATCTTCCGCACCGACAGCTCGTCGAGCACGGCCCGGCTGACCAACAGCCAGCTGCGCAACACCGCGAGCCTGTGCATCGGCTCGCGGGCGAGCTGCACCGGTTCGGGCAATACTTCGTTCTGATCGGTTTCTCCAACTAGCAAACGGTGCGATGCTGGTCACCGCACCGAACTCTCACCGGGGGTGGCAACACCCCCGGTTTTTCAATGACTGGGAATCTGGCAAACGCCCGCACGCTCATCATCGCCGCAGCAGCGACTTTTGCCGCGGTGGTCTGGTGGGCGACACGCGGCCCCGGTGAGGCTCTGCAGGTCGCGGCGTCTTCCGCCTCCACCCAACCCGCTGGCGGCACGCCCGGGCGGCCCGCGACCGGCGGCGCGTCGACGACCGCCGCCACGACGCCTGCGCCTGCGCTCGATGAGGACGCGGCGGCCGCGGAGGCCAGCTTCCGCACGTACGTCACCGACAAGTATCGCTATTTGTTCCGCGGCAGCCCACTCGAGCCCGGCGCCAAGGCCGCGCTGCAGGACGCGCTGCTCGAACGCGAGCGCATCGCAGTGCAGATCCGTACCGCCTCGCAGAGCACCGTCGATGCGGAGCGCGAAGGCATTCCCCCACTGCAGGCGCAACTGGCGGCGGCCGAGCGAAAGATCGCCCTGTTGCTGCCGCCGAATGCGATCACGCCCTTCGAAGTGCTCAAGGACTCGGAGCTGGAGCAATTCCAGCTCGAGGACTACGCGGGCGGCATCAGCAACATCGCGCCCGTCAGCGACGACGACAAGTATTCCATTCTCATGACCAAGCTCACGGCCCGGCAGCACTACCGCAGCGTGCTCGACCAGTCCGGGCTGCTGCGCGGCGAGCTCACGCGCGAGGAGCGCAAGCTGGCATTCGCGCAGGTGAGCCGCGCGCTCAAGAGCGCGAAGGACAACTACCTGCGCGAAGTGCGGCAGTATCTGTTCAACGACGAGCAGTTCCAGCTGCTCTCGAATTACGAGAACACCGAGTTCACGACCGAGCTCGAGAAGCTGCACAAGATCGCCTACGGCGACTGAGGTTCGATGGAAACGAAAACAGCGCGCGGGTGGTTGCGTGCGGGGCCGAGGCTTGCCGTGGTGGCTCTGGTTGCCGCGGCGTTCGGTGTTGCATCGACGGCCGAGGCCGCGCCGCGCAAGGACTCGCGCCAGCCCGCCTATGACGCGCGGGTCATCAATCCGGATTTCAACGGCGGGATGATGCTGCCGGCCGGCAAGACGGCAATCGTGTGGGGCAGCGACGGCACCATTCTCCGCTGCGACGACGGAGCGCAGTGGTCTGTGGCCGTCACGCCGACCAGCGCGGATCTCACGCGCGTGGCCGCCAAGGCCGACGGCTCGGTGCTCGTCGCCGTCGGGGCCGCCGGCACCATCCTGCGTTCCACCGATGCCGGCCGTTCTTGGCAGAGCGCCGCTGGAGATTTCGCGAGCACGGACTTCAAGGCCGTCGTCTGGCACGAGCCGAGCGGCACGTGGATCGCCGCCGGCACGCACGGCCGCATCGTGCGTTCGAAGGACGGCAACCTGTGGACGACTGTGCCGTCGAGCCTCGACCTGGAGTTCCAGGCGCTGTACGTCGATCCGGACACGCGCGGCGTGCTGATCGGCGGCGAAGACGGTGCGGTCGGCCTGTCGATGAACGCGGGCGAGAGCTGGATGCTCACGAAGATCGCGATGCCCGATCCGCTCACGCCCATCACCGGCTTCCGCCGCCACGGCAAACTGCTGTTGGCCACGAGCGCGCAGGGGCGGTTCCTCACCTCGGGGGACGACGCGCAGAGCTGGGATCTGCTGCAGTCGAGCACCGCCGCGTTCTTCACCGACAGCGCTTCGGACCCGCGCAATGGCGCGATCGTCATGACCGGCCACAACGGCAACCTGCTGCGGTCGGCCGATGGCGGCAAAACGTGGAAGCCCATCGAGCTCCTGGTCGACGGCCGCGCGCATTATCTCAGCGCGATTTCCTTCGACGCCGCGACCGGCATCATGACGGTGGTGGGTCACAACGGCGTCATCGCGCGCTCGGACAACGGCGGCGAGGGATGGATTTCATATTCCATCGGCACGCTGGAGCTGCGCGGGTTGATCCACGATCCGGCGCGTCACCGATACATCGCGTATGGCCCGGGAGGGTTGCTGCAGAGCTCCGAGGACGGCGGCGCGACCTGGGGCAGAGTGCGTGCGGGGCTCGATGTGTCGCTGCGCGACGTCGCGACGACGCCCACCGGCAACGCGGTCGTGGCCACGGGAAAACTCGGCGCCATCGTGCGCTCCGCGGACGGCGGTGCGAGCTGGCAACCCGTCGCGATCTCTTATCCGAACGAGATCACGCCTCCGGATCTGCGCATGCTCGTGCGGGCACCCTCGCAAAAATTCCTGGTCGCGGTGGGGCCGCCGGGCACCATCCTGCGCGCCAACGACACCGGCAGTGAATGGACTGTCGCGCAGTGGACGCCGGCCGAAGCCGAACGCGCGTTCCTGTGGGTGCTCGCCGATCGCAAGCGCGCCCGGCTCACCGCCGTCGAGGTGCGCGGCGAGATGCGCGTATCGCAGGACGACGGCCTGAAGTGGGAGGCGCGCGAGGCGCCGACGCAGGACACGCAATGGGCCTTCTGGCACGGCGCCGAGCTCGAGCGCGACGGCGTGATGATCGTCGCCGGCAAATCCGGCGTCGCGGCGCGCAGCGCCGACGCCGGGCTCACCTGGAGCCCCATGAAAACCGGCACCGGGAAAGATTTGTTCGGCAGCTTCGCCGACGACGAGCAGGGGCTGCTGTTCCTCATGGGCCAGGAAGGCACGCTGCTGCGTTCGGCCGATGGCGGTCTCACGTGGCAGAGCGTGCGCTCCGATGCCACGCGCGAGCTGCGCCGGATGATGCGCGACCCGAAGACCGGCGCGCTGGTGTGCTTCGGCGCGTACGGCACGATCGTGCGCTCGGAGGATCACGGCCTCACGTGGCACGCGGTCCGCAGCGGCGCGGAGGGCGAGCTGCGCAAGGGCATCGTCGATCCGCGCAGCGGCGCGCTGTTCATCGTCGGCAGCCGCGGCACGATCCTGCGTTCGGGCGACGGCGGACGCTCGTGGCAGGCGCTGCCCGCCCATACGAAACGGCACTTCAACAGCATCGCGCTCACCGAGCGCGGTGACCTCGTCGCGGTCGGTGATCGCATCGTGCACCTCGTGAGAGAATCGCGGCGCTAACAGCGCCATGACCTCAGCCATCTTCACGCGCCGCTTCGCCGGCAACTATTTCCCGACGCTCGCCTTCATGGCGCTGGCGTACTGGATCGTCTCCGATCTCAGCGAATTCCACCGCGGCGCGCTGCAGTCGGCGTGGCGCTTCGGCAGCACCGACGCCGGCTTCGCCATCACGGTCCGCCGCCTGTTCCAGGGGCTCATCGGGTTGTATGCGGTGGTGCTGATCCCGTACTACGCGCGTCATCCCTGGCTGCACTCCAAGGCCTTCGTGTTCCTGCAAGGCCTGTGGTTCTGCGCGCTGCGCTGGCGCCGGCCGGTATCGCGGGCGCGCGCCGCGCGTCTGGCGCGCCAGCCGGGGCGTCTGCCGTTCAAAGCCGGCTTCTCCCGCGCCACCCAGCAGGCGGCCCTCGCACTGCTGCTCAAGTTCTTCTTCGCGCCGCTCATGATCAACTGGTGCCTGGGCCACGCCGGTGCCATGACGAGCTCGATCGTGCAGCTCTTCAGCGGTATCGATGCGGGCGTGCGCGGCCGCGATTTGTTCGACAGCTGGATCTTCTGGGCCGCATTCCAGCTCATCCTGTTCGTGGACACGTTCCTGTTCACCATCGGCTACATCGTCGAAGTGCCGGCCCTCAAGAACCGCATCCGCAGCGTGGACCCGACGTTTTTCGGCTGGGCCATCTGCCTGTGCTGCTACATGCCGTTCAACGATTTCACGCTGCGATTCCTGCATTGGCAGAGCTCCGATTTCCCGCGCTTCGAGAACACCGGCGTGCATTACACCGCCAACGTCGCGGTGCTGACGGCGCTCGGCATCTACTCCTGGGCGTCGGTGGCGCTCGGCTTCAAGGCCAGCAACCTCACCAACCGCGGCATCGTCGCGCGCGGTCCGTACCGCTACGTGCGCCATCCGGCGTACGTAGCGAAGAACACCGCCTGGTGGATAGGCGCGCTGCCGCTGTTCTACGCAGAGCTTGCCAACCGGAACTTCGGCGGCTTCGCGTATTCGCTGCTCGCGATGTCGGGCTGGAGCGCCATCTACGCGCTGCGCGCCATCACCGAGGAGCGCCACCTGCTCATGGCGAACAACGGTTACGCGCAGTACATGCAGCGCGTGAAGTGGCGCTTCGTTCCGGGCGTGGCGTAGGCGCCAAGAGAAAAGGGACGCACCCCTCAGAGGTGCGTCCCGATTTCCCGCTCTCGCCTAGAGAATCTCGATCTGGTCGATGTTCGCCAGGTCCTGGCCGTTCGACTCGAAGCGGATCGTGTTCGCCGCGTTGTTGTTGAGCGTGACGGTGACGTTCTGCAGCGCCCACGTGGTCCATGCGCCCGTCGGATTGAACGTGATGTTCGTGGCGACTCCGTTCACCACCAGGCGTCCGGTGCGCGCCGCGGTGACGCCGAGCGCGTAGCGGATGCGCAGCGTCTTCGCGCCGCCACCGCCGCCGTCGACGTTGGTGTTCTGCGAGAAGCCGCCGGTGGCCGAGGCGTTCACGTAGCCGGTGCCGTTGAACCCGGCATTCGAGCTCTCGAGGACGGTGCCGCCGCCGACCGTGCCGTTCTCGGTCTGGTAGACGCTGCTCGTGGTTGCCGTGCCGGCCTGGCTCACGGCGACCATGCGCGTGATTCCGCCGCCGGCCACGGTGACGGTGCCGCTGCGGCTCGCCGTGCCGGTATTCGCACCGGCGCTCACCGTGGCGCTGCCGTTGTTGGCGCCACTCGCCGGTGCCACCGTGATCCAGCTCTGATCGTCGGTGATGGTCCAGCTGACGTTGGCGGTGATGGCAATCGGGCCGGAGGACGCGCCCGCGCCGAAGGACAGCGAGGTGGGCGACACGGTGAGGTTGTTAGCCGTGCCGCCGCAGCTGCCCAGCACGTCGACGGCCTCGCGCAGGCCCTTGCCCGAGCCGGCCGCGTTCAGCGCGATGCACTTGGAGACCTCGGGCGCGTAGGTGGTGTACGTGTACGGCAGCGCGATCGGAAACGTCGCGGTGGTGGTCCAGTTGGTCGCCTTCTGGCACGGAGTGCTGCCCGAGCACGCCGTCCAGGTGATGTTGTAGCGCGCATTGTCCGCGGAGCTGCGCGTGTTGTTGTTGCGCAGGTCCCATTGGCCGAGGATGGTCGACTGCGAGAACACCGGGTTGTGGGCGTTCTCGAAGAAATTGTTCTCGACCAGGATGTGGCCGCCCATGCGCGGGTTGATGCCGCTGCCGGTGATGTTGTTGAAGTAGTTGTTGTACGAGTGCACGAAGCCGAAGCGCTGGAACGGCAGGCGCGAGCCCAGGTTCTCGTAGCGGTTGTGCGCGTACGTCACGCGGCGCTCGGCGCTGTCGGTGTCCGATGCGCCGATGAGGCCCACCTTCGCATGGTCGTGCATGTAGTTGTACGACACCGTGACGAAGGAGGCCGAATTCTTGATGTCGAGCATGCCGTCGAACGTCGTGTCGTCGTCGGGCGTGCCGGGACAGTTCATGTTGCGCGTGTACAGCTCGTTGTGGTCTATCCACACGTGGTGCGAATTGGCTTCGATGCCGATCAGGTCGCCGTTGCTGGCGCCGCCCGGCAGCAGGCCGATCTTCATGTTGCGCACGATGATGTTGTTGGACGTGCCCTTGATGCGGATGCCGAAGTTCGCCTTCGATCCGTCGACGCCCAGGATGGTGATGTTGTTCTTGCCGCTGATCGACAGCTCGGTCGCGGGCTTGCTCCACTGGCCGCAGATGTTGTTGAGGATGGCCTGCTCATCGAACGTGCCGTTGTACTGCAGCACCAGGCCGCTGGTGCCGTTGTAATTGTTGACGGCGGTCTGCGCCTGCGCGAGCGTGCTCACCACCACCGGCGTGGCGCTGCCGCCGCCCGTGATGTTGCCGGCAAAGCCGGGAACCGCGGCGCCCGCGGGCAGCGCGGCCAATAGCGTGGCGGCGGCCGCCCATCTCGAGAATTGCAAATTCATATCGTCCCCCATGTTCCGGTTGATTCGAAGGACCGCCGCCGGTGGTCACCGGCGGCGGCGCGGTCGGTTTAGAGAATCTCGAT
>JBIOZI010000395.1:0-6566 GCA_044871085.1 Steroidobacteraceae bacterium
CAATGGTGAGCACGAGGAAATGGACCGGCGGGCGATCGCATGTTTCGACCGCGCGCTGGAAGACATCGGGCTCGCGCGCGACGAGCGTCTCTGGAGCGTCCTGCACGACTACTTCGCTTGGGCTACCACCACCACGATGGCGCGCTACCACCGCTCGGCAGAAGACGTGCCGGACGGCCTGCACTTGCCGAAGTGGTCTTGGCACGGCCTCGTAAATGCGGAAGAACGCTGAAGCAAGTCCGCGCCACCCGCGCAACTCACCGAGGGAACTACATCGTGGCTGCACTTCTGCGGTTCTGTGGGTCAAGCGAACGAGACCCGGCCATTCACAGCTGGCTCGATGCCCGGTCCGGGGAGCTGGGCGCAATGGCCCGCCGATGGTTTGCGCAGATGCGCCAGTGCGACGCGGACGTTCGAGAGCTCATGCACGATGGCTATGCCACCGTGTGCGTGAAAGACGCGCCCTTTGCGTATGTCGGTGTCTTCAGCGCGCACGTCAACGTCGGCTTCTTCCACGGCGATGCGCTGCCGGACCCGTCGAGCGTGTTGGAGGGCACGGGAAAGCGCATGCGCCACGTGAAGGTGAGGCCCGGTCATGCACTCGACGCGGTGCTCGAGGCGCTGATCGCCGCTGCACACCGCGACATCCTTGCGAGGCTGGCGGCGGGCGAGTGAGTCGAAGGGCTATACCGGTTGCAGCCGCTGCGCAGTACGCAGGTCTACTTCGGAATTCGCGGCGCGAAGACGTCTACTGACAGCGTCACGGTGCGGCTCTCCCGCGGATCGAGTGCACCGACGCCCACCACCTTGCGCGCCACTTCCTCGCCACGGTCGTTGCGAATCGAGACCACCACCGAGTACTCCCACGAGTCGGCGCCTTCGGGATTGCGAAAGGCGCCTTCGACTCGCAGCGCGGAGAACGTCGGCTGGGTGCGCCCCTCGACGTTCGCATTGGGGCCGAAACGCAGATGGTGGTGACAACCCGGGCAGACGCGGGCGCTCTCCAGGATGGTTGTCTTGCAGTGCGGACAAACCCTGGTCTTGCCTGCTGGCCCGACACGGACGTTCATGTGCTCGTCAGTGCTTGGGCTTCTCGTCCCAGCCGAACTCCGCCTTGCCGCGCATGCGTGAACCGGCCGCCACGGTGAGGGACCCGGCCTTCAGCTCGCCGTTGAGCACGCCGGTCTGCAGTAGTTCGACGCGGGAGGCGGCATCGATGTTGCCATCGAGCTGGCCGCCGACGATCACCGTGTCGGCCTTCACGCCGCCGGTCAGGTGCGCGCCCGCCTCGATGGTCAGATTGCCCTGGACGTTGACGTCGCCCTTGAACTCACCGGCGATGCGGACGTGCCCCGTGCCTTCGATCTTGCCCTCGATGGTGAGCCCCGCAGCAATGATGGACTCCTTGGTCGATGCATCCGCCCGATTCGGTGTCGCGGTCGGGCGCGTGGTCGACTCACCGACTGCCGACAGCACGGATACCTTCTCGGGCGCCTTCGCGGTGGGTTCCGACCCGCTCTGTTCCCGGCCAAATTGATCTTTGAACAACGCCATGACGAACCTCCTTTATCTGAAACGCGTTTCGACCTCGCGCGAGATCGTTGAACGTAAGTACACAGCGAAGTCCGGAGTGTCAAACCTGCCGGCAAACTGTCGGGATATGCCGACAAACCGTGTGGACCAGATGGCCGCGGGGGAACCGGCGGATTTTCGCCCGGCGAGGCCGGTTCTCGGTGCAGAGTCCGTCTAGAACGATGCGACTTCGTAGTTAGTCGCCTGCCGAATAGTTGGAGCGCGCATGGTGGACGGAGGAGGCAGTCTCGGACTGTTGGCGCGAGCTTGCGTCTCCTCGGGAAAGTCCCTTACATTTGTTTGCCCCCATGAACGCGCTGCGCGAGCAACTGAGTCGACGACTGCGCGAGCTCGAGGTTGAAGAGCGTGCCTGGCCGGGGCGTGACGACGGCTTCGTCTCGCTGCTCTTCGATGGCAAGGAATTCGCGCACTTCCACACGGGAAGCGAGATCGACATCCGGCTCGGCAAGGACACGATAGAGCGGGAGCGGCTGGTCCATCCCGTCGACTCAAAGGTGCATCCGGGGCGCTCCGGGAATTCGCCCTGGTATGAGATGGCGATCCTCAGCGCCGCCGACGTGGACGAAGCGGTACGCCTCGTGAAGATTGCAATCCTGGAGCTCAGGAGCCGAAAATGAGTTCGCGGCGTCAGGCGATCCGGAATTGACCCTTTTGATGCCACGCGCGCGCTAAAGAAATGGTGAAGGGGCAGCCATCAGGGGGCTTCATGCGCATTCCTTCCATAGTTCTCATTGCCATCAGCATCTTCGCACTGACTTCGGCGCAGTCGTCGAACCTCTCGCGGGAGGCGGAGCTTGCCGCGGTCGCCAGCGCGGACCATCCATACGCCGGCTTCTGGAAGCCGTACGACTGCACGCCCGCCTATGGCCTCGCGATCTCGCCCGCGGCAAGTCCGGGGCTGTACTCGGTCTCATTCTGCGGTCCCGGGGGATGCTTCGTGCCGGGCACCTACCGTCCCGACACCACACTCGTAAATGACGAGAAGTACTGGGTCATCGACCTGAACACCATCGAGGTTCGAGGGTGCGGGAAACTTGCGTATTCTGCCACCCGCTATGTTCGCTGCCCGGGACGTGCAGTGCCCTAACAACTCCCGGTGCATCCGCGGCGTCTGCCATGACAGGACCCGCAGTCCCCGCGCGAGAGCCAGGCCCGACGTCCGGAAAACATGAACGAAGCGGCTCACCCCTCGTTTTCTGCGCCGTTCGTCGCGGTGCCTAAAGTGCTGCTCGCGCTTCGGCTGGTCTTGGGCAAGCGCATGTGCCGGTGGGTGGCCCTGGCGCTCGCAGCGCTGCTCAGATGGCTGTTCTCGCCCTGGTTTCTGGTCTATCTTCTCATCGTCTCCATACGCAAGGCCGCCGTTGCGCGCCGCGGAATCGAAGCGTGACATTCTCGGATAAAAACGTGGACGCGCCATCGAAGGCGTTCTGGTTCCCGGTCAAGTCGCATGGCTGGGGCTGGGGCATGCCCGTCAAGTGGCAGGGTTGGGCGGTCCTCGCCGGCTACCTCGGGTTGCAATACCTCGGCATCCGGCACTTCACGGCGCGCAACGACGTCGTCGCGCTCGTCATCTTCCTCATCGTGCTCACCGTGGTCCTGATCGGCATCGTCAGGTTGAAAGGCGAGCGCCCGCTGAAATGGCGTTGGGGCCGGGAAGACTGAGCCATGGGACGATTCGGACGCGTCGAGTTCCGCGAACCTGACGGCCGGCTGGTTAGTTAGACCACCCGCGGCAGCCCCTTGCGTCATCGCATCTACATCCCACTCGCCGACGAGCCCGGCGCGCTGCGGCCTTCGGATGCCAGGCCGGTCGGCTACGGGCAATTCGCCGTGCTCGGCCCCGTTGCGGCCGGAGAGCGCTGGCAATTCATGCCGGGCACGGTGGTCGAATGCGAGAGCCGCACGCTGCCGGACGGGTCGAAGGGCCTGGTGGCGGTTTCCTCGGCGCCGCCCGATTCGGAGGGCCGATCGCGGCGCATCGTGCACGGCGTGTGCGGCGCACTGGTCGGAGGAATCCTCGGGCTGTGGATCGCCTTCTGGCTGGGGTTCGGCGGCCTCGGGCTGCTCGCCACCGCCTCGTGCTGTTCCGCCGCGTTTGCCTTCTGCTCGGTGCATTGGGGAGATGACGCATGGGACGTGTTGTCCAGGTTGTTCGGGCGCAGATGAGGCGTCGTCGTAGAATCGGCATGGACGCGGTGAACGGAGGGTACCGGACATGAAGAAAAGTGCGCCGCCGAAAGGCGAGTCTCCTGCGAAGTTGATAGACGCGAGAATCAAGGAGCTGGGCGACTGGCGCGGCAAGCTGCTTCGCCGGCTCCGTGCTCTGGTCAAGGAAGCCGACCCGGACGTCGTCGAAGAATGGAAATGGGACGTGCCCGTGTGGTCGCACGATGGGCTGATCTGCACCGGCGAGACGTACAAGAAGGCCGTCAAAATGACCTTTGCCAAGGGCGCGGCGCTCGAGGACCCCGCCGGCATCTTCAATTCCAGCCTCGAGGGAAACACGCGGCGTGCCATCGACTTCCACGAGGGCGGGACGATAGACGAGCAGGCGCTGAAGGCCCTGATTCGCGCCGCCGTGGCGCTGAACGCGGCCAACGCCAAGAGTTAGTCCAGGGCCGCAGAAGGATGACGACCATGTCGGTAGCGACCATCACGCCTCAATTGCGCACCACCGATCTCGACCGCACCATCCGGTTCTATACCGAGCGCCTGGGTCTCGAGCTCGACTTCCGGCACTCGGATTTCTACGCCGGAATTCGTTGTGGGAACGGTGGCTTCCATCTCAAGCGCGTGGATGCGCCGGATCCATCCATCGCCTTCGTGCACGACGGCGGGCATCTGCACCTGTACCTCGGCGTCGACGATGTCGACGTCTTCGGCGAGCGCCTGCGCGCCACGGGCGTCGAGCTGCTCCAGCCGCCTTGCGATACGGCCTGGGGCACGCGCGAGCTCGTTTTCCACGACGACCAGGGGCACACCATCTACGCCGGGATGCGCCTGGCCACCGCGGCGCAGCGCGCAGGCAATCCCGCCTAGTTCGCCGGCCGCCGGCCGCAACCGCCGGCGCGCGCTCTGCTATTGTTCTCCCGTCGCAACGCTGGGGGTGATCGTGCTCAAACGAACGATGAGCGCCGCGGTCGGCGCATGGATGCTGTGCGTACATTTCGCGGTCGCCGTACAGCCGGAAGCCGACAGGCCGGTGATCCCGATCTGGCCGGACGGCGTGCCCGGCGTCATGGCCGACGGTGGCGCGGAAACGATGCGCGTCACCGAGCAGGGCGATCACGTCGTCTCCAACGTGCACCGGCCCACGCTGACGGCCTATCTAGCGGGTGCGGCGAATGGCGGCGCCGCGGTGGTGGTGATTCCGGGCGGTGGCCACCGTGAGCTGTGGACCGACCACGAAGGCCACGACGTCGCGCGCTTTCTCATGGAGCACGGCATATCGGCGTTCGTGCTCAAGTATCGGCTGGCACGCGCACCCAACTCCAAGTACACCATCGAAGGCGATGCGCTGAACGACGCGAAGCGCGCCATCCGCGTGGTGCGCGCGATGGCCTCGAGCCTGCACATCGATCCCAACAAGGTGGGCGTCATCGGATTCTCCGCGGGCGGGCAGCTCGCGCTGCTGACCGGCATGAGCTTCGACTCGGGCGCGCAATCCGGCGATCTCGCGTCCAAACAGAGCTCGCGCCCGGATTTCGTGGCGCTGGTGTATCCGGGCTCCTGGGCGGATCTCAAGATCACCGCGGAGTCCCCGCCGATGTTCCTGCTGTGCGGCAGCGACGACCGGCCGGAGGTGGTCAGCGGCATCACGCAGATCTACGCGTCGCTGCGTGCCGCGAAGGTGCCGGCGGAGCTGCACCTGTACGACGGCGTGCCGCACGGCTTCGGCATCCGCGCCTCCAACAAGGGGCCGGTGGCGCGCTGGCCCACGCAGCTGCTCGAATGGCTGCAGGCCCGCAAATTGACGCCGTGAGGAATTTCGAGGGGAACGCATGAACAAACTACTCATCGCGGCCGTGGCCGCGCTTGCCGGCCTGTCCGCCGCGCCGGCCCTGTCGCTGGCGGTGCGCTCACCGCTGGTCTCGCCGGACGGCAAGATCGTCGTGACGTTCGATCAGAACGGCGAGAACCAGCTCACGTATTCCATCGAGCGCAACGGCGAGAAGGTCATCGCCCCTTCCGCGCTGCGCGTCAGGCTCGTCGAAGGCGACCTCGCTGCAGTCGAGGTTCAGCAGACGAACCTGCGCAGCGTGCAGCAGGTGCGCAAGCTGGTCGCGACGAAGGCGGCGGACGCCACGGACAACTTCAACGAGCTGCAGATCACGGTGCGGCCGCTGGCGCGCACGCTGCGCGCCTACCAGTGGATCTTCCGCGCCTACGACGACGGCGTGGCGTTCCGGTACGTCGTGCCGGCGGACGCGGGCATCCAGACGCTGGCCGTGCGCAACGAGGAGAGCCAGTTCATGTTCGGCGGCGACTACGGCTGCCACGGCTTCAACGTCTGGCGCGTCGACACCAGCCACGAGGGAGAATTCGACCCGGTGCGCGCGCGGTACATCCGCGAGCACACCAACTACGACCTGCCGCTGGTGTGCCGCACGGCCAAGAACGCCTTCGCCATCGGCGAGGCGAATCTCGCCGACTACGGTGGCATGTATCTCGGCGGGCAGGGCAGCGGTGCGCCGGGCGTCGTCTCGCGCGTGGCGCGCCGGCCCGACGACAAGACTCTCATCGCGCGCGTCGACATCGGCGAGAAACCGGGCGGCGCGGGCTCGCCGTGGCGCGTCGTCATGCTGGGCGACCGGCTGGGCGCGCTCATCGAGTCGAATCTCATCGGCAACCTCAACCCCGATCCGTCGTTCGACACCTCGTGGATCAGGCCCGGCAAGACCGCGTGGGACTGGTGGTCCGGCCCCTATCTACCGCCCCCCGACCAGGGCGGTACGGACATGAAGACCCTGCAG
>JBIOZI010000396.1:0-10590 GCA_044871085.1 Steroidobacteraceae bacterium
GTGCAGGGCCTCGCGCCCAGCGCGCGCGTCATTCCGCGCCAGCGCGCCGGCAGCGTGAAGGTGGGTCCCGGCATGCTGGGCCGCATCGTCGACGGCACGGGCGCACCGCTCGACGGGCTGGGCCCGCTGGTCGGCGACGACAGCGTGCGGCTGCTTGGCCAATCCATCAACCCGCTGTCGCGCAGGCCCATCGAGCAGCCGCTCGATGTCGGAGTGCGGTCCATCAATGCGCTGCTGACGGTGGGCCGCGGACAGCGTATCGGCCTGTTCGCAGGCTCGGGCGTCGGCAAATCGGTCTTGTTGGGGATGATGGCGCGGTACACCTCCGCCGACATCATTGTCGTCGGTCTCATCGGCGAGCGCGGCCGCGAGGTGAAGGAGTTCGTCGAGCGCATCCTCGGCCCCGAGGGCCGGCGGCGCGCCGTCGTCGTCGCATCACCCGCCGACAATCCGCCGCTGCTGCGCCTGCATGGCGCGTGGCTCGCCACGGCGGTGGCCGAGTATTTCCGCGATCGCGGCCACAGCGTCCTGCTGATCATGGATTCATTGACGCGCTTCGCGCAGGCGCAGCGCGAGATCGGCCTCGCGATCGGCGAGGCGCCCGCGACCAAGGGTTATCCGCCCTCTGTGTTCGCGCGGATGCCGGCGCTGGTCGAGCGCGCGGGCAACGGCAACACCGAGCGCGGCTCGATCACCGCGTTCTACACCGTGCTCACCGAGGGTGACGATCAGCAGGACCCGATCGCCGATGCGGCGCGCGCCATCCTCGATGGCCACATCGTGCTGTCGCGACGCATAGCCGAGGCAGGGCAGTACCCCGCCATCGACGTCGAGGCATCGGTGAGCCGCGTGATGCAGGACATCACGCCGCCCGACCACCTGGACCTCGCGCGCCGTTTCCGCCACGCGCTGTCCACCTACCAGCAGAACCGCGACCTCATCAACATCGGTGCCTATCAACGCGGCAGCGATCCGCGGGTCGACGCGGCGATCGCGATGTGGCCCAAGATGCAGAAATTCCTGCAGCAGAGCATCCAGGAGCGCGTCAGCCACAACGACAGCGTGCGCGCGCTGGGGCAGCTGTTCGCCGAGGCCGACGCGCAGTTCGCGGCTAACAACCATGGCGGTGCGGCGTGACCCGCGGCGAGCGCCTCGACGTCGTGCAGCAGGTCGCCGACCGCAAGGAGCGCGAGCGCGCCGAGCGGCTGGCCGAGGCGGAGCGCAACGCCATCGAGGCCGAGCAGAAGCTCGTGGCGCTCGAGCGTTACCGCAATGAATACGAAGAGCAGCTCAAGACGCGCGGCGCCGCCGGCGTCGAGGCCTCCGGCGTGCGCGAATTCCAGGCATTCCTGGCGCGACTCGGCGAGGCGCTGGTGGCGCAGCGCCAGTTGCTGGCGGCCGCGCGCTCGACGCGCGACCAGCTGTTGAATTCCTGGCGCGAGGCCGCGCAGCGCGCGCAGGTCGTGCAGACGCTGGCGGGACGCTGGCAGGACGAGGAGCGCCGGGTCGAGGATCGCCGCGACCAGCGCGAAAGTGACGAATTGGCCCAAAGGAAATCCGAGCGCGGACCCGCGCCCGAAGGTGAGAGGTAGACCATGATGAGCGCCACGACTGCATTCACCGAGACCCCCGCCGCGACGCCCACCGCGGGCACCCCGAGCGTCACGGGTAACAACACGGGCGCCGCCGCCGCGACCGACTTCCAGAACCTGCTGGCCGGTGCAGTCATCGAGGGCGTCACTGCGCCGCTCGTGGAGCCGCTCACCGGGCCGCTGCCGGGACAGCCCATCGCGCAGCTGTTCGCGCCGAAGAGTCCGCCGCCCGTGCGGCAGCCGCTGCCCACGCCCACGGTCGTCGCGGCGGAAGTGTCGGCCGGCGAGATGCTCGAGCTGCTGAACCAGAGTGCCGCGCTGCTGCCGGAATCGGCGGTGGCCGGTACGGACGTCGCGATGCCCGAGGAGCTGCCCGAGCTGCAGGAGGCGCCGCAGACCGAGGACGATGCGCTCAGTGACTGGCTGAACATCACGCTGCCCTTCAGCGTGCTCGCGCCGCAGGCGGGCTCCGGCAGCGGTGAGACGTTCGCGCAGGAGCGCGGCGAAGCGGAAGGCGACGGCCACGCCGCGATTCCGGGCTCATTGCAGCGCCAGGCCGGGAATCCCGATGGCCTGCTGCCGCTCGTCGCGCCGCCGCCGGCGCCGACCACGCCGGTGGTGACGCTCGAGCGCGCGGCCGCCGCACCGGGCGCCGCCGCTGCGTTGGTGGCCGTGACCGCGCAGGCCGCGGGCACCCCGAAAAGCGAGGCCCGCGACGGCGCGGCCACGGGCGACGAATGGATGAACGCCTTCGGCGACCTGACGTCGAAACGCGGCCACGAAGTGGCGGCCGCAGCGGCGCCGCGCCTCATGACCCCGGTGCACGATGCACGCTGGGCCGATGCGCTCGCGCACCGTCTCGTCATGATGGCGCGCGAAGGCGAATCGGTGGCGCAGCTGCGGCTGATTCCCCAGGATCTGGGGCCGCTCGACATCCAGATCAGCGTGCGCGACGGCGAGGCCAACGTGCACTTCGGCGCGGCACACGCGGAAACACGCTCGGTGCTCGAAGCCTCCATGCCGCGTCTGCGCGAGCTGCTCTCGGCGCAGGGTCTGCAGCTCGCGAACGCCAGCGTTTCCCACCAATCCTCCGGGCAGGGCCGGCCGGAGCGCTCGCCGGCACCGGGCGCAGTGGGTGCGATGGGCGACGAGTCGGAGGCGGCGACCGTGAACGTGGTCAGCACGTCCCTGCTCGACATCTACGCGTAGCGCGAACAGACCGCCTGCGGCGGCGCCGCGCGCCTCCCCACCGTCAGTTTTCCGTCACCGCCGGCCGCTTTTAGTGATCCGCGTCACATGAAAGACGTGGCATGCCCGTTGCACATCCTGCCTGCAAGCACACCCCACGCGTGCTCCGAGGACATGCCATGGCAGATGAAGAAGAATTCGCGGAAGACGGAGAAGAGGGCGCCGAAGGCGAAGAGGCACCCCCGAAGAGCAAGAAGCTGTTGTTCATCATCCTGGCGGTGGTGCTGCTGGGCGGTGCCGGCGGCGCGTTCTTCTTCCTGAAGGGCGGCAAGCACGACGACGCGAAGGCCGTCGCGCCGATCCTTCCGCCTATCTACGTGAATCTCGACCCGCCGTTCGTCGTGAATTTCGAGGCGGAGGCCATGGTGCGCTTCCTGCAGGTCACGGTGAGCGTGATGACGCGCGATCCGAACACCGCCGAAGAGCTCAAGAAGAACGATCCGCGCATCCGCAACGACCTGCTCATGCTGCTCGGCAACCAGAAGTACGCCAGCATCTCCACGCTCGAAGGCAAGACGGAGCTGCAGAAGCGCTCACTCGAAGCGGTGCGCAGCGTCGTCAAAGGCGCGGGCGGCGAGGGCGAGAAAGTCGAGGCGCTGTATTTCACCGCCTTCGTGATGCAGTAGACGGGCGCCGGACATGCCCGCACAAGAAGTTCTCAACCAGGAAGAAGTCAACGCGCTGCTGAACGCGGTGGACTCGGGTGACGTCAACACCGACGCGCCCGCGGTCCCCGAAGAGGTGCGGCCCTACGACTTCCTGAACGACCAGGGCGCCGTGCGCATGCGCATGCCGGCCTTCGATCTCATCAACGAGCGCATGGCGCGCAGCCTGCGGGTGAGCCTGTACAACATGCTGCGCCGGCCGCTCGAGATCGCGGTGATGCCGGTGCGCGGCGCGAAGTTCGGCGACTTCGCACAGTCGCTGTCGCTGCCGAGCAATCTGAATCTCATCCGCATGAGCCCGCTGCGCGGCAGCGCGCTGTTCGCGCTCGATCCGAAGCTGGTGTTCTGCATCGTCGACAATTTCTTCGGCGGCACGGGCCGGCAGCAGGCGGCCGAGTCGCGCGAATTCGCGCCCACCGAGCTGCGCGTGGTCCAGATGCTGCTGCGCGCCGCGTTCAACGACCTGCGCGAGGCCTGGGCGCCGATCGCGGCCATCGACATCGAGCACATCAAGACGGAAGTGAATCCGAGTTTCGTGCAGATCGCGGCGCCGGCCGAGCCCGTGGTCATCAGCGGCTTTCAGCTCTCGCTCGAGGGCGGCGGCGGCGACCTGTACATCGTCATGCCGCTCGCGATGCTCGAGCCGCTCAAGGAAGTGCTCGAGGCCGGTGCCAGCGGCGCCAGCTCCGTGCAGGACGATCGCTGGCTGGCCTCGCTCAAGGAGGACATCCAGGACGCCGAGATCGAGCTGTCGACGCTCCTCGGGCACGCGAGCGTGACGCTGTCGCAGCTCGTGAACCTCAAGCCCGGCGACGTCATTCCCTGCGATTTCTCCGGCAAGGCCACCGTGCTCGCCGAGGGCGTGCCGCTGTTCCGCGGCAGCTACGGCGTGTCGCGCGGGCAGCAGTCGGTGCGATTCGAGCAGCGCGTCCGCCGCCCGCGGACCAACGCCGTCGATGCGCTGCTGCTGCGCAAGTCCAGCTGAACGCCATTCCTCGAAGGAAATTCGTCATGAACGCGAAAGTACAAACCACCACCGATGAAGCCGAAGCCGGCGCCGACGTCAACCTCGAGGTCATCCTCGACGTGCCCGTCACACTGTCGATGGAAGTCGGTCGCACCCGCATCCCGATCCGCAACCTGCTGCAGCTCAACCAGGGCAGCGTCGTCGAGCTCGATCGCGCCGCGGGCGAGCCGTTCGACGTGTTCGTGAACGGCACGCTGGTCGCGCACGGCGAGGTCGTGGTCGTCAACGAGAAGTTCGGCATCCGCATCACCGACGTGGTGAGCCCGGCCGAGCGCATCAAGAAGCTCAAGTGAAGGGCGGAGAGACGCCCTGATGGACGCGCCGCTCTTCGCCGCGCCCGCGACCAGCGCCGCGCCGTCGACCGGCGGCGGCATGCTCGAGGTCACGCTCGCGCTCCTGCTCGTCGTCGGCGTCATCGCCGGCCTCGCGTGGCTGTTCAAGCGTACGCGCGGTTTTGGCGTGGGCGCCCAGGGACGCATCCAGGTGCTGGGTGACAAGGCGCTCGGCCCCAAGGAGCGCTGCGTGCTGGTGCGCATCGGCGACACCGACATCCTGATCGGCGTCGCGGCGAATTCCGTGAACGCACTGCACGTCTTCCCCGCGGGCGCGAACACCGACGCGCCGCCAGCGCCCGCCGGCACGCCGTCGGCGTCCGGCCTGCCGCCGACGTTCAAGGATCTGCTGCTGCGGAGCCTCGGCAAATGAATCGCGGGCGTACAAGAGCGCGGCGCCTGCTCATGTTGTCAGCCCTGCTCGCCGTGCCGGCACTGGCCGGCGCCGCGGCCGCCGGCGGCCTGCCCGCGGTCACGGTCACCACGGCGCCCGGCGGCGGCCAGACGTATTCGCTGACGCTGCAGGTCCTGTTGCTGATGACCGTGCTGTCGCTGCTGCCGGCCATCATGCTGATGATGACCGCGTTCACGCGCATCGTGATCGTGCTGGCGATTCTGCGGCAGGCGATCGGCGCCGGCCAGACGCCGCCCAACCAGGTGCTGGTGGGTCTGGCGCTGTTCCTCACCTTCTTCGTGATGGCGCCCGTCGTGGAGAAAGTGAACGCGCAGGCCGTGCAGCCCTATCTGGCCGGCACGATCGAAGCCGAGGTGGCGCTCAAGGCCGCCGTCGAGCCGCTCAAGAGATTCATGCTCAAGCAGACCCGCGAATCGGACATCGCGACGTTCGTGCGCATCGCGGGAGGCAAGGGTTTCGCCACGCCCGACGACGTGCCGCTCAGCATCCTCGTGCCGGCGTTCGTCACGAGCGAGCTCAAGACGGCATTCCAGATCGGGTTCCTGCTGTTCATCCCATTCGTGATCATCGACCTCGTGGTGGCCAGCGTGCTGATGTCGATGGGCATGATGATGCTGTCGCCGGTGCTGATCTCCCTGCCGTTCAAGATCATGTTGTTCGTGCTCATCGACGGCTGGGCGCTGGTCATGGGCACGCTCGCCCAAAGTTTCTTTCGCTAGGTAGGCCGCCATGAGTCCCGAAACCGTAGTCACCATCGGCCGCCAGGCGCTGGAGATGACCCTGATGCTCGCGGCGCCGCTGCTGCTGACTGCCCTCGCGGTGGGTCTCATCGTCGGCATCTTCCAGGCGGCGACGCAGATCAACGAGATGACGCTGTCGTTCATCCCGAAGCTGCTGGCGATGGCCGCCATCCTCGCGCTGACGGGCCCGTGGATGATCCGCAGCCTGGTCGAGTACACGCGCGGCCTCATCGAAAGCATTCCAGCCATGGTCGGATGACGTGCCCATCGCGCTCACCACCGGACAGCTCGAAACCTGGGTGGCGCAGGGGTTCTTCCCCTTCGCGCGCATCGGCGCCTGTCTGATGGTGGCGCCGATGTTCGGCGCGCGCTTCGTGACGGCGCGTACGCGCATCGTGCTCGCGGTGGCCATCACCGCGCTGGTCGCGCCGATGATCCCCATGCCGGACATCAAGCCGTTCTCCCCGCAGGGCTTCGTCGTCGTGTTCCAGCAGATGCTGATCGGCGTGGCGCTGGGCTTCGCATTGCAGGTGGTGTTCGACGCGCTGGCGCTCGCGGGCCAGCTGCTCGCGAACAGCATGGGATTGTCGTTCGCCTTCAACATCGATCCGCTGCGCGGCAGCAGCACGCCGGCGCTCAGCCAGCTCTACGTCATCCTGGCGACGTTCACCTTCCTCGCGCTCAACGGCCACGTGGCACTGATCCAGATCCTGGTCGCGGGGTTGCACGGCATACCCATCGGCGTGACGGGGCTGGGCCAGGAAGGACTGTGGCAGCTCATTCTCTGGGGCGGCACGCTGTTCTCCGGCGCGATCGGCATCGCGCTGCCGGGCGTCACCGCGCTGCTCATCGTGAACCTGGCGTTCGGTGTCGTGAGCCGGGCCGCGCCGTCGCTCAACCTGTTCGCGGTCGGATTCCCGGTATCCCTGGTGGTCGGGCTGCTGGTGCTGCTCGGCGGCATCGCGCCCATGCAGCAGAGCTTCATCGAGCTGCTGGCGCAGGGGCTCGACTTCCTGCGCGCACTGGGGAAGGGCTAGCGCATGGCCGAGGGCGGGCAGGAACGCACCGAACGCGCCACTCCCAAGCGCCTCGACGAGGCGCGCAAGAAGGGCCAGGTACCGCGCTTGGTCGAGCTGTCGATGGCGGCGGTGTGCATCGCGGCCGCCACGGCTATCTACACGCTCGGCAGGGGCGCCGCCGGCCAGATCGCCGACCTGATGCGCGGCGCGCTGAGCCTGCATCCCGACGTGGCCGTGGGCGAGAACGTGATCTGGCCGGCGCTCGTGGATGCCGGCGGGCATTCGATCGTCATCATCCTGCCGATCCTGGGGGCGACGTTCTTCGCCGCGCTGGCCGCGCCGCTCGCCATCGGCGGCTGGAATTTCTCGACGAGTGCGCTGCTGCCGCAGTTCTCGCGTCTCAATCCGCTCAGCGGCTTCGGGCGCATCTTCTCGGCGCGCGGCACGGTGGAGCTCGGCAAGGGCCTGGCGAAGATCGCCGTCGTCGGCACCATCGCCTGGGTGCTGCTGTCGGGCCTCACGCCGCAGCTCATGGGCCTGTCGAGCGAGCCCATCGAAGGGGCCATCGCGCATTCGGCAGCGCTCGCGGGCTACGCGCTGCTGGTGCTGTGCTTCGGCCTGGTGGCGATCGCCGCGGTCGACGTGCCGTACCAGCTCTGGCAGCACTCCAAGGACCTGCGCATGACGCGCGAGGAAGTGAAGGAGGAATACAAGGAGAGCGAGGGCTCGCCCGAAGTGCGCGGCCGCATCCGCGAGGCGCAGCGCGCGCTGGCGCGCGGCCGCATGATGCAGGACGTGCCGAAGGCCGACGTCGTGGTCACCAACCCGACGCACTTCGCGGTCGCGCTGCGCTACGACGACCAGAAAATGCGCGCGCCCATCGTCGTGGCGAAAGGCACGGACCTGCTCGCCGCGCGCATCCGCGAGCTGGCGACCGAGCACGGCGTGCCGATCGTCGAAGCGCCGCCGCTGGCGCGCGCGCTGTACCGCACCGTCGACCTCGGCCGCGAAGTGCCCGCGAACCTGTACGTGACGGTCGCGCAGGTGCTGACCTACGTCTATCAACTCAAGGCGGCCTGGGAGCGCGGCACCAAGCCGCCGGCTCCACCGGCGTTCCAGTAACCCCTCGTCCTAGCTACCCATGGCCACCAACACCGCAACCCCCGAAAGCCCGACGTCGTCCATGCTGCGCGTCGGCATCGGCATCCCGCTCGGGCTCATCTCGATCCTCGCGATGCTGATCCTGCCGCTGCCGCCGGTGGTGCTCGACATCCTGTTCACGTTCAACATCGCGCTGGCGCTGGTCATCATCATGGCCGTCTTCCAGGTGAAGCGACCGCTCGAGTTCGCGATCTTCCCGACCGTGCTGCTGCTGGTGACGATCCTGCGCCTGGTGCTCAACGTCGCCTCGACGCGCGTGGTGCTGCTGCACGGCCACGAGGGCCCGCACGCGGCCGGCAAGGTCATCGCGGCGTTCGGCGAGTTCGTGATCGGCGGCAACTACGCCGTCGGCGCGGTGGTGTTCATCATCCTCACCATCATCAACTTCGTCGTGGTGACGAAGGGCGCGGGCCGCGTGTCGGAAGTGTCGGCGCGCTTCGCCTTGGACGCGATGCCGGGCAAGCAGATGGCCATCGACGCGGATCTCAACGCCGGCCTCATCACGCAGGAGCAGGCACGCGACCGGCGTGCCGAAGTGCGCGCGGAATCGGACTTCTACGGCTCGATGGACGGCGCCAGCAAGTTCATCCGCGGCGACGCCATCGCGGGAATTCTGATCCTCGTCATCAACATCGTCGGTGGCCTCTGTATCGGCACGATGATGCACGACCTGCCGATGGGCGAGGCGACGAAGACCTACACGCTGCTGACCTTCGGCGACGGCCTGGTGGCGCAGATCCCGGGACTGATGCTCTCGGTCGCAGTCGCGATCATCGTTACACGCATCTCGCGTGAGCAGGACGTGGGCAGCGAGCTCGGCCGGCAGCTGTTCGGTCAGCCGAAGGCGCTGGCGGTCGCGGCCGCGGTGCTGGGCGTCATGGGCCTGATCCCGGGCATGCCGAACATCGCCTTCCTGTCGATGGCCGCCGGCTGCGCCTGGTACGCCTGGCGCGTCGTGAAGAAGCGCCGCGAGGCCGAAGCGGCGGCGGCGGTCGTGCCCGAGGCGCCGCCACCGGCGCCCGCCACCGACGTGCAGGAGCTGTCGTGGGAGGACGTGCGTCCCATAGACGTGATCGGCCTCGAAGTGGGCTATCGGCTGGTGCCGCTGGTCGACCGCACGAAGGGCGGGGACCTGCTGGCGCGCATCCGCGGCATCCGCCGCAAGCTCACCCAGGAGCTCGGATTCCTGGTGCAGCCCGTGCACATCCGCGACAACCTGGAGCTCGGGCCCAACGCCTACCGCATCCGCCTGGCCGGCGTGGCCATCGGCGAAAGCGTCGTCCACCCGGACCGCGAGCTCGCCATCAACTCCGGCCGCGTATTCGGCGCGCTCAACGGCCTCGCCACGCGCGATCCGGCGTTCGGCATGGAGGCCACGTGGATCGAGCCGGGCATGCGCGAGCACGCGCAGTCGCTGGGCTACACCGTCGTCGACGCGGCCACGGTCATCGCCACGCACCTGTCGCACCTGATCCAGACGCACGCGCACGAGCTGTTCGGTCACGAGGAAGCCGAGCAGCTGCTCAAGGCGCTGTCGAAGACCGCGCCGAAGCTGGTCGACGAGCTGGTGCCCAAGGTGCTGCCGCTGGCCATCGTGGTGCGCGTCATGCAGGGCCTGCTGGCCGAGCGGGTGCCCATCCGCAACGTCCGGGCGATCGTCGAAGCTTTGGCGGAAGCCGGCCCGCGCAGCTCCGATCCGCAGATTCTGCTCGGCCAGGTCAGGGTTGCCCTGGGCCGGCAGATCGTCCAGGACATCGTCGGGCTCGCCGAAGAATTGCCCGTCATCACACTTGAGCCAGATCTCGAGCGTCTTCTGTCAAACGGCCTCACGAATACCGGGGGAAGCCCGGGTTTGGAGCCCGGACTGGCAGAGCGCTTGCAACGAGGATTGTCAGACGCGGCTGCCCGTCAAGAACGTGGCGGGGAGCCGGCGGTGTTGCTGACGCCGCCGAACCTGCGTTCGGCCCTGGCGCGGTTCTTCCGCGTGAGTGTGCCCGGTCTGCACGTGCTGGCGTGGAACGAAGTGCCGGACAACCACAAGGTCCGCATGGTCACGGCGGTTGGAAAGTAGCTAGGAGCGGGACGCGATGAAGATACAAAGATACCTCGCGAGGGACATGCGCACGGCACTGGCACAGGTGCGCGAGCAGCTCGGCCCGGACGCGGTGATCCTCTCCACCGGCAAGATCGACGGTGAGGTCGAGGTGGTGGCCGCCGTCGACCTCGACTCGCAGCGCGAGAGCGTCGAGGCGCTGGACTCCGGTGCGCGCCGGCGTGCACCGCCGGCGGGTGCGCCGCGGCCCGCGAGCGAGGCGGTGCGCAGCGTGGAGTTCGGGGCGGGCAAGCGCGCCTCGACACAGCTCTCGCCGGCCCTCGCGCAGAACGAGCACG
>JBIOZI010000397.1:0-13836 GCA_044871085.1 Steroidobacteraceae bacterium
GAGCCACGCGTCGAGCGCCCGGGCACTCGCGAATGCCTCGTAGCACTTCTTCGGGCTGGCGTTGATGCTCTTGGTGGGGCAGATGGAATACCCCTTCGGTTTGCCGTCCTTCGCCAGGTCACCGCGCGCGATCTCGTATTCATTGACGATGGTCGTCATCCACCAGGCGTCGACCTCGTGCTCGTCGCGCAGCCAGACTGTGAGCGTGCGCCGTCCGAGCTCGATGCCGCCGTGCTTGTCCAGCGCCTTGAACCAATCCGCGAGCGACTTGCCGGTGGCCGCCTTGCACGAGGCCTCGCTCACGGCGTGATCGGCTCTGCGCTCGACCTTCATGGCGGGCAGGGCACGGCGGCACAGTTGGCGCACGGCATGAGCGCGAGGATGAGTCCGATCACGGTGAACTGCAGGGTGTGATAACCGCTGTTGACGAGGAACAGCGTGAAGCTGCGGCGCTCGAATAGATAGTTGGTGCCGAAGCTCGCGCCCACCCAGAACAGCCCGGCGGAGAACCCCGCGCCGAGGCCGAGCGCGGTGGGCGGACGCGGCCCGAGGAAGAGTGCGAACACCCACGACGCCAGCAGCGCGAGCACCAGGGACAAACCAAAGATCTTGGTCATGTTGCCGCTCTTGAGCTGCTCGTCCGTGACGCCGGCCTCGCGCTGCCAGACCTTGCCCAGGAGCAGGGGCGAGTACCACAGCCCGCCGATCAGGAAGCTCGCGACCGCCGCGACGGCGACGGCGAGGTAATTCACTTCAGGCATGACGCCTCCCTTGTTGTTGTGCCTGGATTCTGCGCGTGCCGCCGAAGCGAGTCTTGGAAAAATCGGAAGTGGCCACCGAGTGCCGCGCCTAAGGCTTGTACGCAGCAAATGACCGCAGCCTTGGGGAGGCGGGGCGCGCTGTAGACTGGCTGCACGTCCTCGCATCTGGTCACGCAGGGAGCAATCCAGTCATGGGCATCGGCAAGAACAAGCGCATCAAGAAGAAGCCCTCGAAGATCAAACCGCCAAAATTCATCGCGGAGTTCAAGGCCGGCGAGTTCGTGATCACCGGCCGCTCGCCATTTGGCACGCGGGCAAAGGCAATCGTGGTCAACCAGGACAAGTCGAAGGGCCACACCGAGGATCGGCGTCACATCCTGCACTACGACGAAGTGCTCAAACCCATGATCGAGCGCGTCATGACCGGCCTGCTCGTCAGCCTGGGCGACGAGCAGCGAGTGGTGCTCCAGGTGGTACGAAGCATGGAGGCGCGCGGAATCAAGCGGATTCCCAAGAGACCCGGAAAAATCATGGAACGGCTGGTGACCGAGATCAACAGCGCGCCGGACAATCTGATACCGGACCGCGCGGACACCAACAAGGCCATCGAAGTGGTGCGCGGATACATCCGCAGCTACATCAGGGTTCTCTCGACTCCCGAGTTCGCGGAAGACTGCGTCGCAAACAACACCGCGACGATGGTCAAGTACCGGCAGCATGCCAGGCTGGTTTTCGTGCGCGATGCCACGGGCGGCGACATCACCCTCGAGCGCAACCGCATGCATG
The DNA here is from genome assembly GCA_044871085.1 of Steroidobacteraceae bacterium. Lineage (GTDB taxonomy): Bacteria > Pseudomonadota > Gammaproteobacteria > Steroidobacterales > Steroidobacteraceae > CADEED01. The sequence continues at coordinate 1,548 of JBIOZI010000397.1, forward strand.
GTGAAATATTGGATTTCATCGACGGCTGCCAGGGGCCGGCGCAGCTGTGGCTCACTCTCCACGAGCTGGTCCACTCCGTGACCTTCGACTTCTCGCCGAATATCCAGCGCGATGCCACGGTGAAAGCCATCCAATGGCAGAAAAAGATGGCGCTCAACGAAGGGGCGTCCGCGGTTTCGCAGCTCGATGATCTGCTGAGCCTGATAGGTTGAATTGCCCTAACGCAGCACGACACTCTGCGCGTCGGGCCGGTCGCGGCGCGCGAGCTCGACCGGCGAGAAGCCGGTGAAGCGGCGGAACTCGTTGATGAGATGCGACTGGTCGTAGAAGCCGCATTGCTCGGCGAGCTCCGCCCAGGGCACCTGTCCATCGGCGCGGCTCAGCAGCTCCAGCGCGCCGCGGAATCGATGGATGCGCGCCAGCGACTTCGGGCTGAACCCCACCTGCCGCTGGAACAGGTTGCCGAGATGTTTGCGGGTGAATCCGGTCTGTGTCGCCAGCTCCTCGATCGGCATCCTCCCACCCGTCGCCGCGATGCGATCGACCGCCCAGCGAACCGCCGGATGGACGACGGTGCGCGGCCTGAGCCGCGCGATCAGCCAGCGCTCGACGAGCAGGAAGCGGTCGGGCAGCGAGGCGGTGTTCAGCAGGCGCTCGCGCAGCCGCAGCGCACCGTCGCCCAGGGCGTCGGCCAGCGCGATGATGCGGTCGGAGAGGCCGTCCATGCGCTCACCCAGCCACGGAAATGCGCCGCGCGCCGTGAACGCCACGCCTAACAAAGCATTGCCATGCGGTGCCTCGGTGTCGATGGGGCCCTGGTGCAGGCCCGAATACCACACGTCGACGAAAGGCACGCGCACCTCGGGCGGGCCGGGCTCGATGCGGTACTGGGGCGGGCCGAGATTGATCAGCAGCTGACTCTGGCCGGAGGGCAGGATGCGGTCGCGCTGATAGGCGGTCTTGCCCTCGCCGAACCACATGCTGGCGACGACGCCCGCCAGGCGCGGATCCGCCTGCCAGATGCTGACGCTCCAGTGACCGATCGGCGACTGGTGCGTGAACGTCTGGAGATTAATGGGGATTAATGGGGACATTCCTCATTTCGTTGTCACAATTGATGGCGACGCTCGAGCTTCTCCCGCATCAAACAATTGTGACAACGAAATGAGGCATGTCCCCATTAATCGTTGGTCCAGATCCAGCGCAGCATCTCGGGCATCAGCGCGCCGCCATGGTCGTCGGAGTGCCCGCCGTCGCCCCAGTTGTACTTCACCTCGTATCGCACGCCGAGCTGCTTGTTCTTGTCCGCCGTGGCGTTCGCATACTCGAATGCGCTCACCATCTGCTGGTTGGCCAGGAACCAGCTGCCGTGCTCGTTCGACAGGTCGTTCGAGCCGTCCTGCAGATAGATTCGGATAGGCTTGATGGCATTCTTGCGGATAAGCGTCGGATACAGGTCGCCGCCCGGCGTCATGGGCCTGCCGTCCGCGGCCGCTGCATAGCCGATCGATGTATAGCTGCCGACGATGCTGATGACGCGCCGGAAGTAGTCGGGCCGCTGCCACGCAGCCGTGAACGCGGCGATGGCGCCGCTCGACGCGCCGCCGATGGCGCGCTTCTCGGGGTCGTCCGTCAGCCGGTACTTCTTCGCCACCTCCGGCAACAACTCGTCGATGAGCATGCGCGCGTAGGAGTCGTTCAGCGCGTCGTACTCCTCGCGGCGGTGGTTCGGATTGCTCGTGCCGAGCGTGTCCGGGTAGGCCTCGCTGAGGTTGCCCGGCGTCACGAACACGCCGATCGTCACCGGCATCTGCCCCTTGGCGATCAGGTTCTCCATGACCTGCGGCACGCGCAGCGCGCCACTCGGGTTGGTGGCGCGCTGGCCGTCCTGGAACACCAGCAGGTTCGCGGGGGTCGGCTTCTTGTCGTTGTACTGCGCGGGCACGTAGATCCAGTAGCGGCGCACGGTGCCGGCGAACACCTGGCCGTGATGCTCGAACGGCCCCTCGAGGCGGCCTTTCGGCACGTTCGGCTGCGGGAGCGAGTCGGGCATCAGCGGATACTCGCCGGGCTTGCGCATCGCCGCTTTCACGCCGTCGGCGAACTTGCAGTCCTCCGCCACGTGCTTCACGAAGTAGCTCTTGTAGTTAGTAGCGGCCTTGTCCATGCAGCCGGCGAGGTTGAGCAGCTCGACCTTGCGGAAGTCGATGGGGTGCGACTCGCTCTGCAGCGAGATGTAGCCGCCCTCCATGAGCTTGCCGTCCGGCTTGGTCGTGGTGTCGAAGTTGTCGACCACGCCGCCGCCGAACTGCGGCATCTCGTACTCGAGCACCTTCTGCCCGTTGACGTAGTGCGTGATCTTGCCCGAGCCGTGCACCTCGAACTCCGCGCGCACCCATTGGTCGCCGTCGAAGGTGGGCGAAGTGGAATTGAGGCAATGGTCCTTGTAGAGCCTGCCCTGGTAGATGATCTCCGTGCCGGGGCTGCACATGTTGGCCGTCGGACGCGGCTTGCCGTCGCTGCGCCCGCCGAGCAGCTGGCCTTCGATCGAGATCGGAAAAGTCTGGTCGCGCGGCATGGTGCGCGGATCGGGCGAATGCAGCATCGCGCCGCTGTTGCGGAATGCCCAGGCGCCCGGATTGCCCGGCGCCTGTTCGCCCACGAAGCGGTATTCCACGACCAGCCGGTAGTAAGAGTAGGGCTGCTGATAGAACAGGTGGCCGAACTGCGCGTCGAAGCTCTGGTACTTGTCGTAGCGGACCTGGAGCATGCCGTCCTTGACGCGGAAGGTGTTGCCGAAATTGTCGCCGAGCTCGTGCTTGGCGATCTTCGGCACCCAGCCGGTGAGATCCTTGCCGTTGAACAACACCAGCCAGTCTTCACGGTCCGCGGCCGCGGGTTGCTGCGCCAGCGCCGCTCCCGCGCCCAACAACGCGACGAATGCCACAAGGCGGATGACTCCCGGGCTCATGTCTTCTCCTGTCGTGCGAAAGGTCCGAGCACCGTGCCGACGAATCCGCCGGCGACTTCCGAGCTGAGAAAAGTGCCGTCGTCGTTCTCACGCAGCGCCTGCCAGCCCTGGCCGGCGTCGTAGTAGAACGAATACTTGGCGCCGGTGCCGCTGACGCGCAGCTTCAAAGCGGCGACCGCCGCGATGGCCGGGCCGCCGGTGACCGTGAACCGCGCGCCGGCGCGCCGCTCGAGGAACAGCTGCAACCCGTCCGCCGTGCGGCGTGAGCCGAGGAAGTACCAGTTCTCCTCGTTCTGGTACACCGCGATCCCGGCGGCGACGCCGGGTGCCGCGGGCGGCGTGAATTGCGTGCTCGCGTCGAAGTTCTGGTGCTGCTGGCGGCGCGCGAGGAACGACATGTTGCGCTTCTCGTCGAGATTCACCGGCAGCGGGCGGATGGTGAGCGCGCCGCGGCGCGCTTCGAAATCGGCCCACTTTTCTTTGGGCACGCGCACCTGGATCCACTCCGGCCCCGCGCGTGCGAAGAACTCCTCGGAGTGGCGCATGTTGCCGCTCAGGTCGTCGCCGGGCGTGTCCACCGCGCGCGAGTAGCTAGGTGCCTTGAGCACGGTCGGCACCGGCTGGCCCGGTGGCAGGATGCGCGGCCAGCCGTCCTTCCACGAGACGGGCAGCAGGAAGGTCTCGCGCCCGGTGTTGAAGCGATACCCCTCATAGGGACGCGAAGCCAGGAACACGGCCCACCAGGAGCCGTCGCGGTACTGCACCAGGTCGGCGTGCCCGGCGTTCGTCACCGGGTCGGGCCGGCCTTCGGCCAGATCGCGCTGGGTGAGGATGGGATTGTCGACGGCGGGCTCGAACGGCCCCACGGGCGATTTGGCGCGGAAGACCACTTCGGAGTGACCGCGCTCCGTGCCGCCCTCGGCGCACATCAGGTAGTACCAGCCCTTCACCCGGTACAGATGCGGTCCTTCGATCCAGATGGGCTTCTTCGCCGGGTCCGCGCCGGCATCGACCAGCACCTGCCGCGGCCCGACCAGCTTGTTAGTGGCCGCGTCGAACTCCTGGATCCAGATGGCGCGGTGGCCGTCGTATCGCGGCGTGCCCACCGGTGGCCCGTTGTTGACGACGTAGGCCTTGCCGTCCTCGTCGAAGAAGAACGAGGGGTCGATGCCGTCGATCTCACGCAGCCAGACCGGATCGGACCACGGCCCGGCCGGATCCTTCGCGGTGACGAAAAAGTTGCCACCCGCGTCGACCAGCGTGTTGATGATGTAGAACGTGCCTTCGTGGAAGGCAATCGACGGCGCAAACACGCCGCGCGAGATGCCGAGCCCGTCGAAGTTGACTTTCGTGGGGTCGTTGAGCGCGTATCCCACGAGCCGCCAATGCACCAAGTCGAGGCTCTCGTGGATCGGGATGCCGGGCCAGTGCGCGAAGGTGGAATTGACCAGGTAGAACTTGTCCCCGGCGCGCGTGATGCTCGGGTCGGGGTAATACCCGGCGAGGATCGGATTGCGGAAGCCGCCCTTGGGCAGCGGAGCGCTGAAGATGGCGTCGCGACCCGAATATTCGAACCAGTCGTACGCCACTGTGTTTTGGGCCTGCGCCCAGTCCGTGGCAAGCGCCACCGCGATCGCGGCGGCGAAAAAAGACCTCATGACCCCACCCCCTGTCCTTCGGAGCGATAGTTTTCCACAAACCGCCGAGCATTGCGGGATTCACGTGATGGCGCGGGCGCGGGCCCTCTAATAAGCGACCTGCGCTTGACTCGCGCCTGCGCCGTAAGCCATCGGTAAGCCGCGACGGCGGATCATCGACTCCTTCGATTCGGGCAGGAAATGCCCCGGGATGCCGAGCGGCGCACAGCGGCGCGCATGCATCTCGATGAGCACCAGACATCGTCGACGCCATCGGGAGTCTTGCAATGAAGTCAGCCAGAAATTTCTGCAGTGCCCTTGCCGCCGTCGGCGCCGTGTTCGGCATCGGTGCCGCGACCGCCGGCGAGCCGCTGGACGAGGCGGTCGCGCGGATCAGGGCCGCTGATTCCACCGAAAGCTGCGGTGGAGAAAACTGCGTGTCCGTGGCGCGTGGGCTGATCGGCTTCCTCGATCGCCGCCTCCACGGCCTGCAGGGCAATGGCCGCTCCTGCGCCGATTGCCACCTGCCGGCGGACAGCTTCCAGCTCTCGCCCGCCAGCGCGGAGGCGCGGTTTCAGTTCCTGCAGTGGCGCCGGAGGTGGAATCCAGCCGCGCAGGATCCGCTGTTCCTGCCGCTGGACGCCGACGATTTTCGCACCAATGGGGCACGGGCCGCCGATTTCGGCAATCTGCGGGAAAACGGCCTCGTGCGGGTGACCATGCCGATGCCGGCCAACTTTCGCCTGGTGGACCCGGCCACGAATGCGGTTTCGAACGAAACCACGGTCGACGTGTGGCGTGCGGTGCCGAGCGTATTCAACGTGAAACTCACTGGTCCGGATGCCGGAGTGCCGTGGGCTCGTGGTCCCAATGTGACGGGCGGATACCAGCTCGATGCGCGCAAAGGGAATCTGCAGGAGCAGGCGCTCGGCGCGCTCACCGCGCACGCGCAAATCGTCAACGTCCCCACGCCGCGCTTCCTGGATGACCTCGCCGCGTTCCAGAACGTGCTGTTCTCGTCACCCCGCGTGCGCAGGCTGGCCGATGCCGTTCGTAATGATGTGCGCCCGCTGCCCGATGTCGACCCGCCCCTCGATGCGCTCGAGACCCGGGGCAAGGCAGTGTTCACGCGCGCCTGCGCGCAGTGCCACGGCGGTCCGGGCCAGTCGACCACCCAGGCGCCGCTGCCGCAGCGTTTCCATGACATCAGCACGGGGTGTCCGCGGCCGGTGGATACCGCCGTGCCGGCACGGTGGAATTTCGTGCCGTGCCCGGCGCGCCTGGCTCGCAACGCGCGCACATATGAGATCACGCAGGCCAACGGCACGGTAGTGAGGCGCACGAGCTCCGATCCCGGCCGCGCCCTGCTGACCGGATTCGTGACGGGCGCCGCGCTCAACCCCACCGACGACTGGAACAAGATGGACATGCCCGGCCTGCGCGGCATAGGCAAGACCGCCCCGTACTTTCACAACAACAGCGCCGACACCCTGGAGCAGGTGGTCGATCACTACATCGAGGTCTTCAAGCGCGCGCCAGCGGTCGCGCCGCCGGGCGTCGTGCCGCCCTTCACGACCACGGATGGCGTCCACTTCGACCGCCAGCCGCTGCCCGAGGAGCGCGCCGCGCTGGTGGCCTATCTACGCAAGCTGTGAGATGCGAGCCGGCCGCCGCCCGGCGGCGGCCGTGCTCAGCCATCGACGGGCCGCGCGGGGGTCGCGAGGATCTTCTGGTAGAACGCCAGGTCCAGCCAGCGGCCGAATTTGAAGCCGGCCTGTGCAATGGTGCCGCAGTGTGTGAAGCCGAGCTTCTCGTGCAGGCGGATGCTGACCGCGTTGGACGCGTCGATGCCTCCCACCATGACGTGATAGTCCTGGCGCTGCGCCTCGCCGATGATGGCCTCGAGCAGCACGCGGCCGACGCCCCGGCCGCGAAAGCGCGCATCCACGTAGATGGAGTGCTCCACGGTGTACTTGTACGCCGGCCGCTCGCGAAACTGCCCGTAGCTCGCGAAGCCCATGAGCTCGCGCTGCTCGTTCTCGATGCCGAGCACCGGGTAGCTCTTGAACAGTTTGGCGTCGAACCAGGCCACCATGTCGGCGGGCGTGCGCAGCTTGTAATCGTAGAGCGCGGTGGAGTTCGCGATGGCCTCGTTGAAGATGGCGAGGATGGGCTCGGAGTGGCGGCGCGGCTCGCAGAGAATCAGGTTCATGTGAATGGGCTCGCCGGCACGCCGGTCATTTCAGGTACTTCGCGAACTCGGAGCTCGACAGGGTGCGCTCGACGTAGCCGAACGTGCCCGACTCGCGGATCTCGCGCGCCGCGACCACCAGGCCGTCCATCGCCGCGCGATACAAGGACGTGGCGAGGCTGATGCGCCGCACGCCCGCATCCGCCAGCTCGGCGACGCTGAACGAGCGGCCGCGGATCGCAACCATGAAATTGACCGGCTTCGACACGGCCGCGCACACCGCACGCACCGCCGCGAGGTCCGGCAGGCCCGGGGCGAACAGCACGTCCGCCCCGGCCTGCTCGTAGGCCTGCAGGCGGCGGATGGTGTCGTCGAGATCGGGGCGCCCGTGTAGATAGTTCTCGGCGCGGGCCGTGAGCACGAACGGGAACGGCAGGGCGCGCGCCGCCGCGACCGCGGCCGCGATGCGCTCGGTGGCCTGCGCCGGAGCGAAGATCGGGTCGCCGGCGCGGCCGGTCGAATCCTCGATGGACCCGCCGACCAGGCCCGCCTCGGCGGCGGCGCGGATGGCCCGCGCCGCGTCCGCGGGCGCGTCGCCAAAGCCCTTCTCGAGGTCGCCGGAAACCGGCAGCGTCGTGGCGGCGCAGATCAGCCGCGACTGCGCCATCGACTCGTCGATCGAAATGCCGTGGTCGAGGCGGCCGAGCGTGCCGGCGGCCGCGCCGCTGGACGTCGCCAGCGCCGGAAAGCCCAGTGATTGCAGGATTTTCGCCGAGCCGCCGTCCCAGCAGTTCGCGATGACGAACGTGCCGTGCGCATGCAGGTCGCGGAAGCGCCGGGCGCGCTCTACAAGTGCCTTGTCGTCCATGCCGGTCTCGAGGCGGAGGAGCTGCGGAGTTTAACGGCTGTGCGCCGCCACGTAATCCATGACTTCACGGAAGGTGGCGACCCAGACTTCCGGATGATTGCGCAGGTGCGCGACGAGCTCGCGGTGCGCCGTGGCGGACACGGCGAGATAGTCCCCGCCGACGCCGTGAAATTGCAGGATCCCGAGACCGCGCGCGGTGCGCACGCGCTCCACGTAGTCGATCAGCGTCTGCGCACCGGGGCTGTCGACCGGCCCGTAGCTCGGCACCTGGAATGCATCGAGCGCGGAGAACTCTGTGACGACCGAGCGGTACTGGTCGCCGCCGGTGCGCGCGTAGGCGACCAGGCCCGAATGGCGCAGCGGCTCGGTGTAATCCACCCCGCCGACGAGCATCTGGCTGCACGGCACGGAATACGTGCGCAGCTCCCGGCCGTCGATGCCGGACAGGATGTCGTTCATCACCTTGATCTCCGCGAGCATGCGCGGCACGTCGTAGCGCTCCGTCGGATACGGGGTGTCGGGCAGCATCGCGCGCGGACAGGGATGAAAGACCGAGTGATTGCCGAGCTCGTGCCCGGCACGCGCCACGGCGCGCCAGCGCCGCAGGTCCGCCGGCAGGATGTCGCCATCCAGGAAGAACGTGCCGTGGAGCCGCGCCGCGCGCAGCTGCGGCACCGCGACCTCGAGCTGGGAGCGCAGCGCATCGTCGTAGGTGAGGACGATGGCCGCGGCCTTGCCCTTGGGCCACGCCATCTGTGCCTGCGCGGGAGCACCTGCCGCCAGCCACACCAGGAGTGTGAGCATCGCGCAGATCGCCCGGCGGTTCGATTCGTTCATGGAGCCGCGGCGACTAGTCGAGGCGTTTCTTGAAGCGCGCCACCGCGATGCCCAGCATCACCACCAGGAAGATCGCGAGCTTCCCGACCTGCGGCCATACCTCGGGCAGCTCGGCGCCGCGCAGCATCACGCCGCGCACGATGACGTTGAAGTGGGTCAGCGGCAGCACCTGCGCGATCCATTGCGCGATCACGGGCATGCCCTCGAACGGAAACATGAAGCCCGACAGCAGGATCGACGGCAGCATGGTGACGAACGCGAGCTGGAAGGCCTGAAACTGTGTCTGCGCCAGCGTCGACACGAACAGACCGAGCCCGAGCGAGGCCGCGATGAACATCAGCGCGGCGGCGTACAGGTCGACGAGGCTGCCGACGGTGGGCACGTCGAACAGCAGCTTGCCGACGATCAGGATGAGCGTGGTCTGGATGAGGCCGATGGCGACGTACGGCAGTAGTTTGCCCACCATGAGCTCGAGCCGGCCGAGCGGTGTGGCGATGAGCAGCTCGAGAGTGCCGCGCTCGCGCTCGCGCACGATGGCGCCCGAGGTGAACAGCACCATGGTCATCGAGAGGATCACGCCGATGAGCGCCGGCACGATCTGCACGGCGGTGCGCTTCTCGGGGTTGTAGAGCGTGCGCACTTCGATGCGGCGCGGTGTCATGCGCTTGCCGCCGGAGTAGGGCCCGTCGCCGTGGCGCGAGAGCAGGGGCATGGCGGCGACGCCGGCGGCCACGCCCGCGAGCGAGGGCTGCGACCCGTCGACCAGGATCTGCACGACGGAGCGCGTGTCGGACTGCAGGCGGCGTTCGAAGTCGCGCGGGATGATCACCGCCACGCTCGCGCGGCCCTCGCGCAGCAGGCGATCCACCTCCGCGGAGGACTGGGTGGTGTATTCGACGTGCACCACCTGCGTGGCGCGCAGCTGCGCCAGCAATTCGCGCGACATCGAGGTATTCGCCTGGTCCTGCACGACGGTGGCGAGGTTGCGCACGTCGAAGTTGATGGCGTAGCCGAACAGCACGATCTGCATCAGCGGCACACCGACGATCATGCCGAACGTCACGCGGTCGCGGGACAGCTGCCGCACTTCTTTCATGGCGACGGCGCGCACGCGGCGCAGCGCGGCGCGTACGCGATTCACGGGGCGGGCGCGCGTGTCGCTCATGGCTTGGCCCGGGTGGCGACCACGAACACATCCTCGAGGCTGGCCTGCGTGCGCTCGATGCGCGCCTCGATGCCGTGCTCGTGCAGGACGCGCGCCAGCTGCGCCTGCGCATCGCCGACGCCCCGGTCCGCGAGCACACGCAGCCGGATGCCGAGCTGCGTCACGCCGTGCACCCACCGCAGCGCGCGCAGGACCTTCGGCGCCTCGCTGCCGTCGGCGCCCTCGATCTCGAAGATGTCCGCCTCCACACCGGTCATCAGCGCGCGCGGCGTGCCCTCGGTGACGATGCGGCCGTCGGCGAGGATCGCGAGGCCATGGCAGCGCTCGGCCTCGTCCATGTAGTGCGTCGAAACGAGAATGGTGGCGCCCGCGTCCGCGAGCTCGAACAGCCGCTCCCAGAAATCGCGCCGGCTCTGCGGGTCCACGGCGCTCGTCGGCTCGTCGAGCAGCAGCAGCTCGGGCGCGTGCAGCGTGGCGGCGGCCAGCGCCAGGCGCTGCTTCTGCCCGCCGCTCATCGTGCCGGCGCGCTGGGCGCGCAGTTCTTCGAGGTTGTAGGTGGCACGCTGCGCGGCGATGCGCGCGTCGACGTCGCCTTCGAGGCCGTAGAGCTCGGCGATGAAACGCAGGTTCTCATCGGTGGTGAGGTCTTCCCACAGCGAGAACTTCTGCGGCATGTAGCCCAGGCGCCGGCGTATGGCCTCCGCATCCTTCACCACCGAGAGGCCGAACACCTCGGCGTGTCCGTCGGAGGGCAGCAGCATGCCGCAGAGCATGCGCAGCGTGGTCGACTTTCCCGAGCCGTTGGGTCCGAGGAAGCCGTAGATGCGACCGGATGGGATGTCGAGATCGATGTGATCGACCGCGACCTTGTCGCCGAACTTCCGCGTGAGCTGCCGCGCGGAGATCGCCGGGCGCGCGTCGGCCGACCGCGCAGGGGTGTTCACGGTGCGCCGAGCTCCAGCGTGACGTCGACGGGGACGCCGCTCGGCAGGCCGGCGGCTTCCGCATCCTCGAGCACGACTTCGGCCAGGAACGACAGCCGCGAGCGGTCGGCCGCGGTGAGCGAGTAGTAAGGCGTGAACTCCGCCTCGCTGGCGATGAAACGCACCTGCCCGTGGAAGTCGCGCCCGACTCCGTCGACGCGCAGCGTGGCGGGCGTCCCGGCCTTGACCCGCGCGCGCATGGCCTCGGGCACGTGGATGCGCGCGTAGGGGGTGCCGCCCGCCAGCAGCACCGCGACGGTGGCGCCGCGCGCCGGCTTCTCGCCGACGTGGAATGGCAGCGCGTCGATGATGCCGTCCACCGGTGCGCGCACTTCGAGTCGGCCCGAGGTGGTTTCGACGCTCTTGAGGTTCGCGCGCGCGCTGTCGGCGGCCTGGCGCGCCTGGGTGACCTGCTCGGCGCGCGTGCCTTCCTGCAGCTCGCGCAGGGAAGCCTCGGCCTCGTGGAGGTTGGCCTCGGCGGCGTTCGCGGCCGTCACCTGGCGATCGGCCTCGGACTTGCTGACCAGGCTGCGCTCCACCAGCCCCAGCAGGCGATCGCGCTCGCGCCAGGCGTCGTCGCGTTCGATCTTTGCGCGGTCGCGGCGCGCGGCCGCCGCGCGGATGGTGGTGGCGCGTGCGCCGTTGGTGAGCTCCGCGAGGCGTGCCTCCGCCGCGGCGAGCTGGGCGCGCGCGCCTTCGACCTCCGCGGCGGACAGGACGCGATCCTGCACGACCACGATGTCGCCGGCCTTCACGGCCGCGCCCTCCGAGAAGGGCAGCGAGAGGATGGATTCGTTGGCCTCGGCCACGAGCTCGACGCGGTCGCGTTCGATGGTGCCGGGCAGCGCTGCGTCGCGGTCCGTGCAGGACGCGAGGCACAGGCAGATCAGCGGCAGCAGGTGCCGAGGCAGGTTCATGCCGCGAACTCGAAGCGCATGGACAGATCGACCGCCTGCACGTGCTTGGTGATGCCGCCGATCGAGATGTAATCGACGCCCGTCAGCGCGATCTCACGCACGGTGGCGAGGGTGACGCCGCCCGAGGCCTCGAGCTTCGCCTTCGCGCCGGCCGCGCGATTGCGCGCGACCGCGGCGCGCATGTCGTCGAGCGTGAGCTCGTCGAGCAAGATGATGTCCGCGCCCGCGTCGAGCGCCTGCTGGAATTCCGTCAGCGACTCCACCTCGACTTCGACCGGAATGCCCGCGGAAGTTCGCCGCGCGGTCTCTACCGCCCGGGCGATGGAACCGGCGGCGATGATGTGGTTTTCCTTGATGAGCACCATGTCGTGCAGGCCGAGCCGGTGATTGCGCGCGCCGCCGCAGCGCGCGGCGTACTTCTGCGCGAGGCGCAGGCCGGGCAGGGTCTTGCGCGTGTCGAGTATCTGGCAGCCGGTGCCCGCCACCGCTTCGACATAGCGGCTCGCGGCGGTGGCGGTGGCGGACAGCGTCTGCAGGAAGTTGAGCGCCGTGCGCTCGCCCGTCAGCACGGGCCGCGCCGCGCCCGCGAGGCGCAGCACCGTCTGGTCGGGGAGGATGCGGCCGCCGTCCTGCGCCTGCCAGTCGAGGCGCACCGCGGAATCGAGTTGTTTGAAGGTCGCGTCGACCCAGTCGGTGCCGCAGAGGATGGCGGGTTCCCGC
>JBIOZI010000398.1:0-34802 GCA_044871085.1 Steroidobacteraceae bacterium
CTCGGCGTGAAGTCTCCGCCCGTCAACCCGAGGATCGCCGACAGCGTGCTGCCCGTGTCCGGAGCCAGGTTGCTCTCGAGGTAGACCTTGCTGCCCGCGTACAGCGTGCCCGGGCCGCTCGTCATCACGTAGATGGGCTTGGTGGTGCGCACGTAGCTCGGGCCGCGGCGGAAGTGGTTGCCGACGACGCTGCTCAGCGTCGGTCGGGAGTCCTGGCTCGCGATGTTCAGGTCCGTGTTCATGCGGTCGTAGACCACGTTGTTGACGAAGACCAGCTCACGCGAGCGGGCCAGCGGATTGCGCTCCACGATGTGCGCGAAGAGATTGCCGGTCATCGTCACGCGGCCGCCCGATTCCGAGCTTCCCAGCAACACGCCGAAGCCGTGCTTCTCGAGCGCCGTGCCGTCGTCGGTCGGGTGGATGGAGTCGTGCAGCGGCTCGGAGAAGATGTTGTTGCTGAAGGTGATGTTGTCGTGCGGACCCCAGACGCTGGCGACCTCGTCGATGGACCAGCTGAACGAGCAATGGTCGATCACCACGTTCTGTACCGGCGCATCCACGGCGCCCTCGATCTTGAGCGCGTCGCGATTGCCCGGGGCCGGGCCCACGGGGTCGTCGCCGACGCGGAAGCGCAGGTGCTGGATGAGCACGTCGGAGCCGTGCACCTTGAACGCCCCGCCGCGGATCATGATCCCGGGCGAAGGCGCGGTCTGGCCGGCGATCGTGAGGTTGCCGTTGCGGATCGTCACGTCGGTGGTCAGGCGGATGATGCCGGAGATCTCGAACACACAGGTGCGCGGACCGGTGCCGTCGATGCAGGCCTTGAGCGATCCCACGCCGCTCGCCGCGAGGCTCGTGACGCGGTACACCGCACCGCCTCGGCCGGCCGGCGTGCTCATGCCATAGCCGGCGCCGCCGGGGATCACGGGAACCGCGTACGCGGCGCCGGCGGCGAGCGCCGCGACCGCGGCCAAACTGGCCGAGCTCCATCGTCTAACTACTTTCGTCACGGGCAACTCTCCGAAAATTGAAGGGCGGGCGATTTTTCGCCGAAGTAGGAATCGGCTTACATGCCGTACCGCACGTTTTTCGGAAGCGGCAGCCGCTGCTCGATCGCGAGGAGAAAAATCTGCGGCCGCGCCCGCTGTCGTCGGACGACGACAAACGAGACGGATCAGGGAGTTATCGCGGGCTCGGGGACTCCCCGATGCGGGCCGAATGTGATGCGACTCGAAGCCGGCGATGAGTGTGAGCGGCGGCTCGGCGGGCGGCATTCGGCGGCCGGACGCGGGCCGGGGGCCGCACCCCTGCCCTCCCGCAGCGTCGCGTCCATGCCGGTCGAGATGCCCCGGCACGGCGCGCGGCCGGCGTCCCGCCGCGCGAACTAACTACTTTGGCGCAGCGACGAAGTGCCGTGCACGCCAAAGGCGCAACCGCACTGCGCTGCGACACGCGGCCGCGGCGCACCAGGTCGTCGTGCATCCCGCGTCCCGACTCGTGGCCGGAAATTCCGGTTTGCGCCCCTAACACGTCAGCCCGCACCGACAAATGCGACCTTCGGATCGGATTCTGCCTCTAACGGGAGAGTCCTTTTCAGACCTTCGGGCAATCGTTTCTCGGGCTCCGCGATGCCAGCATTCGTGCACGGCGAGGCACGCGTGTGTGCGTCGTCATCGAAACCGGAGAGCGTCGTGATTCGCAAATGGCTGGCATTCATCGTCGTCGCCGCATGTGCGCCACTGGCCGCCGCCGACGATTCGGCGTTTCACGGACTGCTGCGCGCGCGCGATCTCACGCCGTTCGGCTACCTGCGGCTCGACATGCGGCCGGGATTTCCGGGCGCCCCGGCGCCGGGCAAATGGACCATCGAGACGGACTTCGCCTATCAGAACACCTGGGCCACGAGCCCGGAGGTGGAGAAGTATCTCAACGACCTGGACGGACGCCGCGCGCTCGGGCCCGAAGAGCTGCAGGCCATCCGCGACCTGCCGGGCGAGAACTACCTGGTCGACCTCGAGCTGGCGCAGCTCGACATCGCCATCAACTACCAGGTCACGGAGCGCTGGGGAGCGTACCTCATCGTGAGCGGCGCCAGCTTCGGCGGCGGCTTCCTCGACGGGACCATCGAGGGTTTTCACCGGCTCATCGACGCGCCGCGCTTCGGCCGGCCGGCCGCGGCGCGCAACGACTACAACGTGCTGTTCGACCTGAAGTCCAGCCAGTACGCGGCGTTCGAGTCTCCCGGCGACGGCGGCCTCCTCGACCCGGTGATCGGCGCGCGCTACACGCGGGTCTCCGACAGCGAGCGCTGGCGGATGTCGCTCGAGACCGCGGTCAAGGTGCCGCTGTCGAAGCGGAGCGCGGCGCTATCTACCGGCCACACCGATTACGGCATGCAGATGAGCGTGCAGCGCTTCTCGGGCCGGCACGCGCTGTACCTGAACGTCGCCGCGGTGTACTACGCCGGTATCGACAACTTCGTGCCCGAGCCCGCGCGCATCCTGCCGACGCTGGTGGCGGGCTACGAGCGCCGCTGGACGCCGCGCACCAACCTCATTTTACAGGGCTACGTGAGCCGCAGCGTCTACGGCCACGGGCAGACCGATCTCAACGAGCTTCTCGGCACCAAGATCCAGTTGAGCGGCGGCGTCCATCACCGCCGCGGCCCGCACCTGTTCACGGTGGCGCTCACGGAGAACATCGGCAACATCAACAACACGCCGGACATCGGCCTGCAGGTGGGCTGGTCGTTCAACCCGGGCTGGAATTGACCGCGCTCAGGCGCGCGGCGCCAGCGCGGCGATGACTTCCTCGGCGGCCCGCACCCCGCTGTCGTGCGCGCCGTGCGCCGTCGAGAAATCCGCGGCGCTGGTAGCCTCGCCGGCGAAGAACAGGCGCCCGTCGTAGGGCTGCGCCAGCGTCCTTCTCGCCGCCGCGTGGCCCGGCAGCGCATGGCTGTACGCGCCGCCGATGCGCGCCATGCGGCTCCACGTGGACGTGACGAGCGGATGCAGCGTGCGGCGCACGTCCGAGCCGAACAGCGCGCACAATTGCTCGATGGCATATTCGAAGCCGGCGGCCGAGCCGCTCTCTTCCAGGAAGCGCGCGCCCTCGCCGCCGAGGAAGCACTCGATGAGCGGCCAGCCGAACGGCCGGATGGAGTAAGCCCCCGTGCGGGCATCGCGGGGATTGCCCAGCACCTGCGTCTCGGGCGCGAACGTCCCGCTGCCGACGACCTGCAGGAAGATCTTCTCGTTGCGTCCCAAGGGCAATGAGCGCGCGGCCTGCCGCCAGGCGTCGAGCACGGGTGGCAGTCGCAACGAGTCGCCGGCCAGCACGGCGGTGGACACCGTGAGGATCGCCGCTCGCGCGGGAATGGCACCGGACGCCGTGATCACCGTGACCCCGGTTACGTTCATGGCGATCGACTCGACCGGCGTAGCCAGGTGCAACGCCACGTTCGCGGGGAAGCTGCGCGCGATCGACGATCCGTAGCCGGATGGAGCGCGCCAATTGTTGGCGGTGGCCGCCTCGTCGTAGGCCAGGTAGTCGGCGATCGAGAGGCGTTCGAGCGTCGCGCCGCTGATGAAGCCCACGATCGTGCGGATGTAGTCGTTCCACTCACAGTCGGGCGCCAGTGCATCGGCGGCGCAATCGCCTGTCGCGCGGGCGTCCGCCAGTCGCCCCATCCAGTCCGCGAACGCCTGCCGGGCCACGGTCTGCTCGGCCTTCGGGAAGCCCAGGTCGCGGTACTGGATGCCCCACTTCGCGGCGCTGCGATCCATCGGGATACCGGCGGCCTCCGCGATGCCGACCCAGGCGTTGCGATCGGCGGAGTGGAACCAGCCGCAGCCGAGGTCGAGATCGAAGCCGGAGATCTCGTGCGTCCACGCGCGGCCGCCGAGGCGCGAGCTGGCCTCGAGCACGACGGTAGATAGACCGCTGGCCGCGAGCCGCCGGGCGGCACCGATGCCCGCGGCACCGCCGCCGATGATTGCGACGTCGGCGTTCAGGGGAGCCCGACGCCGGTGAGCTCGGCCAGCTTCGCGAGGAGCCGGTCCTGGAAAGCGGTATCGAGCGCCGCCGGGGCGGGCTTGCGCTGCGCGCGGTGGTACCACAGGGCACCGCTGACTTTCGCCGCCGCGTCGTCGCTGGCCGCGAGCCAGGTCTGCGTGAGGTGCCCTTCCTGCAGGTCATCGGGCGCGCCGGCGCCGCCCATCTTCGTGGGCACCCAGCCGGGGTCCACGGCATTGCTGAACACCTTCGGCCACCGCCGCGCCACCGCGAACGCCAGCGCCGTGACGTACAGCTTGCTGTCCGAATAGGCCTGGCTCGTGTCCCAGCGCCGATCTACCCAGTCGATGTCGTTCAGCGAGGCTTCCCCGCCGCGATGCATGCCGCTGCTCAGGTAGATGAGCCGCTCTGGGCGTTCGATGAGGGCCGTCAGCATGTAGGGCGCGAGTGTATTCACTGCCAGCACTTTTGCATGACCTTCGGGAGTCTTGCCCCGGCCCGGCTCGCGAAAGATTCCGGCATTGTGGATGACGGCGTCCATGCGGCCGATCGCATTCACCTGGGCGGCGAGCGCGCGCGTCTCGGCGGCGCTGGCCAGATCGCCGATGACGACGCCGGCGGCGCGCGGCGCGAGGTCCGCCAACGCCGACGCGCGCTGCTTCGAGCGTGCGTGCAGCACGACCCGATGCCCGGCGTCGATGAGCGCGAGTGCCGCGCCACGGCCCAGGCCATCCGTGGAACCGGTGATGAAGATGCGGCGCATGGAATGACCCTTCTGGTCGGCTGCGGGAGCGCAGAACGAGGCCCGCGGCAGCGCGGCGGCCACGGCGGCGAGCAGCAGCAGGCGGCGGGATGAGGAGAAGATCATGTCGTTCGGCGCATGCGGATCACCGCGACAGTCTCGAAGCAGCCGGGCTGGAAATCAAGGATTCAACCGGGTGGAGCGCCGGGTTGCAGGGCGAAACCAGAGACTGCGGCGGAGGTGACGTATCTTCTTCGTGTTTCCACCGGTTCATGCATACTTCCGGCCAATGCCGTCGGCCTCCTGCAGAACCGTTTACTGCTGCCTGCTCGCACTGATGCTCGTCATCGTGCGCACGGCCGACGCGCATGCCCACCTGTGCAACGACGGCAAAGAGCCTCCCGTTTCGATTCACCTGGGCGACGGAGGCAGTCACCACTGCCAGACCGATGCCAGCAGTGGTCACACCGGCGACAAAGACGTTCCAATCGCCGCAGATGTCGTTTTCAAGAAAGCTCCGCACACGGACCCCTGGGCGGCAGCCCTGCCGGTGTACGCCTTCGATGTCGTTGCGCCGGCCGTCTGCGAACGGGTCGAAGCGCGCTCGCACGATGCCCGCATCGAGTCGGCAGCCTATCTACGTCCGCCGCTTCGCGGCCCTCCCGCCTAGTCCTCCCCGAGCCCTGATGCTCATCGGCTAACGCGTCAGTGCGCATTGCGCACGCGCGTCGGAGGACTTCATGAAGATTTTGAATGCGCGTGCATCCGGCACGTGCCTGGTCGCATGGATGCTGCTCGGCGGCACGAATGCGGTTGCCGCGGATTTCGCCGCCCCGCGCGGCGCGTTGACGCTCGCGCAGGCTCTCGACGCCGCGCTCGAGAACAACCCCGAGCTGGCGGTGGGCCGCTTCGAGCTCACCGCAGCGCAGGCGCGCGTCGTCCAGGCCGGCAAGCGGACCAATCCAGAGCTGGGCCTCGAGCTCGAGAACTTCGCAGGCAGCGGCGACACGCGAAGCACCGGAGCGCTCGAATCCACGTTGGCCTTCAGCCAGGTGATCGAGCTCGGCGGCAAGCGCGCGCTGCGAAGCTCGATCGCGGAAGCCGACAGTGATCTCGTGACGCTCGGACTTCGCGCGCAGCAGCTCGACCTGCTGGCGGACGTGACGCGCAAGTACGTCGAAGTCGTGGCGGCACAGGAGCGCGCCCGCTTCGCGGACGAGATCGCGGCGCTCACGCACGAGACGCTCGACGCGATCGGCGCGCGCGTGAAGGCGGCGCGATCGCCGCTCGCCGAGGAGAGCCGCGCGAAAATCGCCCTGACACGTGCGCAGATCGATCAAAGACAGGCAGCGCTGGCATTGGAAACGGCCCGAAGCGCACTGTCGCTCACCTGGGGACGCGTCGACGCCCGGTTTTCGTCGGCGACGGCGGATCTCTACGCCTTCGAAGCGCTGGAATCCTTCGAATCGTTCGCCGCGAAGCTCGAGCGGAATCCCGACATCACGCGTTTTGCCACCGAGGCCCGCCTCCGCGATGCAGAGGTGCGGCTGGCCCTGGCGCAGGCGAAGCCCGATGTCACCGTCAGCGTCGGCCTGCGCAACTTCCGCGCCTCCGGCGACAACGCTCTCGTCGCGGGTTTCTCCATGCCGCTCGCCGTGCACGACCGCAACCAGGGCGGCATCCGGGAAGCCCGCGCCCGACGTGCGCGCAGCGATGCCCAGCTTGCCGCGAGCAAGACCCGATTGACCGGCACGCTTTTCTCCATCTATCGAGAGGCCGTCGCCGCGCGTGAACGCGCGCAGGCGCTGCGGTCCGAAGCCCTGCCTCAGGCGCGCGATGCGCTGGCACAAACGCGCAGCGGCTACGAGCGGGGACGGTTTTCGTTCCTGGAGCTGCTCACCTCGCAGCAGGACCTGCTCTCGATCAGCGAAGGCGCCATCGACGCGGCAGCCGACTTCCATCGCCTGCTGGCCGAGCTCGAACGACTCACGAGCGAGCCGCTCACCACACCCGAGGCGCCTCTGCCATGAACGCACTCACTCGCAAAATTCCGGTTTCGATCCTGCTCGCAATGACCAGCGCGTCACTGCTGCTGGGCGGATGCGGCGGCGAGCCGCGGCCGCAGGCGGCGGACTCTGCGCATCCGGACCAGGAGCAGACCGAAGGTGCCGTCAAACGAGTCGACCTCACTACCGGCCAGATCGAAAAGGCCGGCATCGACGTCGACGAGGCCGGCTCCGCCAACATCAACGAGCTCCTGCCGCTCTATGGCGTCGTCGCACCCAATGGGGAGCGGGTACTCGAGGTGACGGGAAGATTTCCGGGCATCATCCGCAGCGTCAAGAAGCGCGCCGGCGATGCCGTGCGCAAGGGCGAGACACTGGCGCTCGTCGAAAGCAATGAAAGCCTGCAAACCTATGCGGTCGTCGCACCGCTCGACGGCGTGGTCACGCAGCGCAATGCCAACGAGGGTGGCCGCTCGGGCGATGGCCCGCTGTTCACGGTGGCGGACCTTTCCACGGTATGGGTCGAGCTGTCGGTATTCCCGCGTGACCTGGCCAAGGTGAGGGTCGGGCAAACGGTCCGAGTGCGCAGCGCGGACACGGGCCTCACCGCCGATGGCAAGGTCGTCTATGTCGCGCCGTTCGGCAGCGCCAGCAACCAGACTCTCACTGCGCGCGTGCAGCTCGCCAACCGCGAACAGAAATGGCCGCCCGGACTGCACGTGACGGCCAACATCGTGCTCGCGAGCGCGTCCATTCCACTGGCCGTCCGAAACGATGCGCTGCAGACGCTCGAAGCGCGAACCGTCGTGTTCGTGCGCAACGGTGCGGGTTTCGAGGCGCGCGAGATCACCCTGGGCCGCAGCGACGGCGAGATCTCGGAGGTCGTGTCGGGACTGTCCGTGGGCGAAAGCTACGCCACGAAGAACAGCTTCATCCTGAAAGCCGAGCTCGGCAAGGACGAAGCCGAGCACGGGCATTGAGGGCGCGACCATGATGGACGCACTGATCAGGTCTGCCATTGCGCGGCGGTGGTTAGTCCTGTTCCTGGTACTAGCCGTGGCGGCGGCCGGCGTCTGGAACTACCGGCGACTGCCGATCGACGCGGTGCCCGACATCACGAACGTTCAAGTCCAGATCAATACGCAGGCGGAAGGCTACTCGCCGCTCGAAGTCGAGCAGCGCATCACTTACCCGGTCGAAACGGCGATTGCCGGTCTTCCGCGACTCGAGTACACGCGCTCCCTGTCGCGATACGGGCTGTCCCAAGTGACCGTGGTGTTCGGCGAAGGCACCGACATCTATTTCGCGCGCAACCTCATCAACGAACGGCTGCAGCAGGTCAAGGGCCAACTGCCTTCCGGGCTCGAGCCCCAGATGGGCCCCATCGCCACGGGACTCGGCGAGATCTTCCTGTACACCGTTCACGCGGATGAAAAGGCGCGGCAACCGGACGGCAGCCCCTACGATTCCACCGCCCTGCGCACGCTGCAGGACTGGGTGATCCGCCCGCAGCTGCGCCAGGTCGCCGGCGTCACCGAAGTCAACACCATCGGCGGCTTCGAGAAGCAGTTTCACGTCACGCCGGACCCGGCCAGGCTGCTGGCATTTGGCCTCGACTTCGATGACGTGGTGGGCGCGCTCGAGAAGAACAATGCCAACGTTGGCGCGGGCTACATCGAACGCAACGGCGAGCAGTACCTCATCCGCTCACCGGGCCAGGTATCCGGCGCGGCCGCCATCGAGCGGATCATCGTCGCGCACCGCGGCGGCTTTCCGGTCATGGTCGGCGATGTCGCGGAGGTGGCTCTTGGCAAGCAGCTGCGTACCGGCGCCGCGACGCGCGATGGTGAGGAAGCCGTGCTCGGTACGGCCGTGATGCTCGTCGGCGAGAACAGTCGCATCGTGGCGAAGGCGGTGGCGGTCAAACTGGCCGAGATCAACCGGTCGCTGCCGGCAGGCGTCACGGCGGACCCGGTCTATGACCGGACCGTGCTCGTCGAGAAGACCATTTCCACGGTGCAGAAAAACCTGCTCGAGGGCGCGATCCTCGTGATCGTGGTGCTCCTCGTCATGTTGGGAAATGTGCGCGCGGCCATACTGACGGCGCTCGTCATCCCGTTTTCGATGCTGATGCTCGTCACGGGCATGGTCGAGGCGAAGGTGAGCGCAAACCTCATGTCGCTGGGAGCGCTCGATTTCGGCCTCATCGTCGATGGCGCCGTCATCATCGTCGAGAACTGCATGCAGCGTCTCGCGCACGAACAGCGGCACAAAGGCCGGCTCCGCCTGGAAGAACAGTTGCACGCCGTGTACGCGGCGACGCGCGAGGTGTTCACCCCTTCGCTGGTCAGCGTGCTGGTGGTAATCCTGGTCAACCTGCCGCTGCTCGCGTTGACCGGAGTCGAAGGCAAGATGTTCCGTCCCATGGCCCTCACGGTGATCATCGCGCTGCTCGCCGCGCTGGTCCTGTCGCTGACGTTCGTGCCGGCAGCCGTCGCCGTCTTCATGAGCGGCAAGGTCGCCGAGCAGGACAACCTGGTGGTGCGCGGTGCGAAACGGCTGTACGAACCGGTATTCGCCTTCGCCATGCGAATGCGCGTTGCGATTCTCGGCGGCGCGTTCGTGCTGGTGCTGCTCTGTGGCTTCGTTGCCTCCCGCATGGGCTCGGAATTCATTCCGAATCTCGACGAGGGCGATCTCGCCGTGCAGGCGCTGCGCATCCCGGGCACCAGTCTCACGCAGTCGCTCGAAATGCAGTTCCAGGTCGAGAAGGCGATGCGGGAAATTCCCGAGGTCGAGACCTCATTCTCGCGCGTCGGCACGGCGGAAGTCGCCACGGACCCCATGCCGCCCAACATCTCCGACGGCTTCGTCATGCTGAAGGACCGCGGCGATTGGCCCGACCCGGACAAGCCAAAGGCGCAGCTGGTGAGGGAAATCGCAGCAGCGCTCGAGCAGATTCCCGGCAACGCATTCGAGATCAGTCAGCCCATCCAGCTGCGGTTCAACGAGCTCATCTCCGGAGTCCGATCGGACCTGGGCATCAAGATCTACGGCGACGATCTCGATCAGCTGCTGCGCAGTGGCAATGCCATCGCGGCGGTGCTCGATGCGATCCAGGGCGCGGAAGGTGTCAAGGTCGAGCAGGTCGCGGGCCTGCCCGTGTTGTCGGTGGAGCCCAACCGCGAGGCGCTCTACCGGTATGGTCTCAATGTCTCCGAAATCCAGGACGTGCTCGCCGCGGCCACCGGCGGCGAGGAAGCCGGGCAGATATTCGAAGGCGATCGGCGCTTCGGTCTCGTCGTGCGTCTGCCGGAGCATCTGCGTGGCGATCTGGCGTCGCTCGAGCGGCTGCCCATACTGCTGCCGGAGCGCGAAGGCGCGCGCAGCTACGTGCCGTTGGGCGAAGTCGCGAAGCTGAATCTGGCGCCGGGTCCCAACCAGATCAGCCGCGAGAACGGCAAACGTCGCATCGTCGTCTCGGCCAACGTGCGGGGTCGGGATCTCGGCGGCTTCGTCGCCGAAGCGCGCGAGAAGATCGAACTGCAGGTGAAGCTGCCTTCGGGCTACTGGCTCCAGTACGGCGGCACGTTCGAGCAGCTCGAATCCGCGACGCACCGGCTGACCGTGCTCGTGCCGGTCACGCTGTTGATGATCTTCGCCCTGTTGCTGATGACGTTCGGTTCCGCCAAGGACGCCGCGCTCGTCTTCAGCGGCGTGCCACTCGCATTGACGGGCGGCGTCATCGCGCTGTGGTTGCGAGGCATACCCCTTTCGATCACCGCCGGCGTCGGCTTCATCACGCTCTCGGGTGTGGCGGTGCTCACCGGCGTGGTGATGGTGGCCTCCTTCCGCGATCGGCTGGCCAATGGCGCTTCCATCGATGACGCCATCCGGGAAGGCGCGATCCAACGCCTGCGGCCCATCCTGATGGTCGCCCTCGTTGCGGCGCTCGGATTCCTGCCCATGGCGCTCAACACGAGCACCGGCGCCGAAGTGCAGCGCCCACTGGCTACCGTGGTGATCGGCGGCATCGTCTCGTCAACCCTGCTCACGCTCATCGTGCTGCCTGGCCTCTACCGCATGGCGTATCGCCGCGAGGCCGAACCGGCACGTGGAGCAACGCCGGTCGTGGAGCCGCACGCATGAGTGCGCATGATGGGGACGTAGCGGCGTTCGACGGCAAGTGGTGGCAATTCCCGCCGCTTCGCAATGCCCTGTTCGCGGGTGCGATCGCCGCTACGACATTCGTGGTGGAGCAAACGCTCGACCTGCGCGGGACGCTCTTCGTCGCTGCGTATGTCGCGGCGATCGTCCTCGGTGGCCTGCACTGGATGCGCGAGGGCCTGGAGAATCTGTGGCGCGCGCGTGTGATCGGCATCGAGATACTGATGTTGGGCGCGACCGCCGGCGCGGCCATCCTCGGAATGTGGAACGAAGCGGCGGCCCTGGTGGTTCTCTACGCCGCTGCCGAGGGCCTCGAGGAGTTCACTTACGCGAAGACACGTGCGTCGATTCGCTCGCTCATGGACCTGGCGCCAAAGGAGGCCCGGATCGTCGCGAACGGTGTCGAAAAGACGATTGCCGCCGCCGAGCTCGAAGTCGGCGATGAATTCGTGGTCCGCCCAGGCGAGGGAATCGTTACGGACGGTGTAGTGGTCACGGGACGCTCCGGTGTGAGCGAGGCCGCAGTCACCGGTGAGTCCTCGCCCATCGAGAAGGTGCCGGGCGCCAACGTGTTCGCCGGATCGATGAACACCGAGGGTGCGCTCACCATTCGGGCGACGGCCGCCTTCGCGGACAACACGCTGTCCAAGATCATCCACCTGGTCGAAGAGGCCCAGGGGGAGAAAGGCAGGGCGCAGCAATGGATCGAGAGATTTGGGCGCCGCTACAGTCCACTCGTCCTGCTGGCTGCGACGTTGCTCTTGTTCGTTCCCTGGATGACGGGTGGAGATACGGAATTCTGGGCGCGACGCGCCGTGGTGCTGCTGGTCGCGGCCGCGCCCTGTGCGCTCATCATGTCCATGCCCATGGCGATGGCGGCTGGTATCGGCGCCGCCGGGAAACGCGGCATCCTCATCAAGGGCGGCGCACACCTGGAGCACCTCGGCACGATCGACATCGTGGCTTTCGACAAGACCGGTACGCTGACTGTGGGCAGGCCCGCGGTCGTGGACATCGTACCCGTCGGAATCGCGACGGATGAGTTGTTAGCCCGCGCCGCCGCCGTCGAGCGCTTCTCTCAACATCCGCTCGCGCAGGCCATCGTCACGGCGGCCGACGAGAAACAGCTGCCGAAATACGAAGCGACGGATTTTCAGTCCATCACCGGCGGAGGCGCGAGGGCTTCGGTGCAAGGGCAGCCGTGGCTGATCGGCAGCCCGGCGTTGATGCGTGAGCGAAACGTATCCATCGGTGATCTTGCGGATCGCATATCGCAGTTCCAGGCCGAAGGAAAGACTGCCGTCGTCGTCGCGAGTGCCGACCGCATTCGAGGCGTGATCTCCCTGCAAGATCAATTGCGCCCGGAGGCGCGAGAGATAATCGCGCAACTGCATTCCTGGCGGGTGCGCACGGTCATGCTGACCGGGGACAACCAGGTCACGGGCGAGGCCGTTGCCAGACGCCTGGGCGTCGACAACGTGCAAGCGGAGCTCAAGCCTGCTGAAAAAGTCGACGCCATCAAGGAGCTCGAGCGAACCGGCCGCGTGCTCATGGTGGGCGATGGTGTGAACGACGCTCCAGCGCTCGCCTCGGCCACGTGCGGCGTGGCCATGGGTGCAGCCGGCGCGGACGCCGCGATCGAAGCGGCGGATGTCGCGCTCATGTCGGATAGTTTGAATCAGCTTCCCGCGGCACTCGCGTTCGGGCGCAAGGCGCGAAGAGTCAGCAGCCAGAATATCGCCTTGTCGCTCGGCGTCCTGGGCGTGATGATTCCGCTGGCTCTCTTCGGCGTAATCGGCGTCGCCCTGACGGTGGCGATACACGAAGCCGCCGAGCTACTCGCCGTAGCCAACGGACTGCGCGCGGCCCGAATTCGACCCGGCCGCAAACCGGGCATCTGAACGGGCCGGCTGCCTGGTGGAATCGGTGATCAGCGCGTCAGGGTTA
The DNA here is from genome assembly GCA_044871085.1 of Steroidobacteraceae bacterium. Lineage (GTDB taxonomy): Bacteria > Pseudomonadota > Gammaproteobacteria > Steroidobacterales > Steroidobacteraceae > CADEED01. The sequence goes on from JBIOZI010000398.1 coordinate 12,877, forward strand.
TCGTGTACGCATCCAGCGCATTGTTCCAGTTGACGCTCACGACCAGCGTGGTGCCCGCCGCCGCCACCAGGCCATTGGAGACCACGGTCGGCGCGCTCACGAAGGCATTGGTCGACGGCATCCGCTCGAGCAGCACGCGCGTCGTGTTCGCGGCCGTGCGCAGGAATGCCGGCACGTTGATGAACCGCACCGTCACGATGCCGGTGCCACCGTTCAGGCGCTTGCCCAGCACGCTGATGGATCGCGCGGCCGCCGGGTCCTGGAACACGACGCCGTCGATCGAGGCCGAGGGCGCGAAGCTCGTGCGCACGCCCGTCTGGTCCGCGTAGCGCCGGTACACCCACCATTGGCCCATCGTCTGGTTGTTAGGCGTCAGCAGCCAGCCGAGCGTGGCGTACAAGGAAGGAGTCTGGCCCACGTTGCCCCAGTTGGCCCGTGCCCCATCCACTCCGCCATTCGCGCGCTCGAGGCGTGCGATGTACCAGGCGGACGGCCCGGGCTGCTGCTCGTTGCCGAACGCGCCGTATTCGTTGATGGAGAAGCCCTGGACCGTGGTGATGCCGCGCGCGGCCAGCGCGCCGTTCAGCCAGTTGACGTCCGCCACCGGGTCGCCGGGCAGCGCATGCCAGCTCATGATGTTGGGCACGACGTTGTTGTTGCGGATGAAATCCAGCCAGGCGGGCCACCAGTTGGCGCCCGGAGAGAACGCGAAGCTCGGCCCCTCGATGACCGCGTTCGGCAGCGCGGCGCGGATGCGCAGCACCGCGCGCCGCCACATCTCGAAGTACTGCGCCTGCGAGCGGCCCCAGAAAAAGATCTCCGGCTCGTTCCAGATATCCCAGCGGACATCGCGGCCGGTCATGCCGTTGGCGCGTGCGTTGCTGATGACCAGGTCGAGGAAGGTGTTGAACTCGGTCCAGTTGTTGTTGTCGCCGGGCCAGCGCGGCACGTTGTTCTGGCCATCCGAACCCCACAGCGGCGCGAGGATCATGCTGTAGGTGGCGCCGATCGAACGCGCCTTGGCGTAGTAGGCCCGGACGAAATCCCAGCGCGGCTGGAACTGGCCGTTCACCCAGCCGCCGTTGGGCAGGCCGATCTGCGAGCCGCCGGCGCGCATGAACCGCGTCTTGATACCGGTGAGATTGGCGGTCGCGGGAGTCGCGGCGTTCTGCGAGACGCCGTAGATGAAGCCCGAGGCGCGATACGTCGGCGCGCCGCCGTTCAATGCGAAATCGACGGTGACCGTTTCGTTCGCGGCCCGTGCCGGTGAGGCGAGAGCGGCCAGGAGGCCGAGCGATGCGAGCAGGGTCGGAAGGAGCGATGCCGGGGTGCGTTTCACGAGCTGCAGCCTTGTTAGAGCTTCCATGCGGGCCACAGCTTGTGCCCATCGTGCCTGCCTGACCAATGCCGGTTTGCCGCTCGAGCGATGTGCTTTTCGAGCAGCCCGCGGCGCAGCACGGGCCTGCGGCGCTCCGCCTCTAGTTAGGCTCGGGACATCGGCGTTGTCTCGAAAGACATGCGCGGCTTTGTAGTTAGCGATACTTGAGGCCGGTGCCGGTGTTGAACACCACCACCGTGTCATCCGCCCGCACGAACCCCTGCGCGCGCAGCCGCGCCAGCGCGGCCCAGGCCGCGCCGCCTTCGGGGCACACGTCGATGCCGCTCCTGGACGCCAGCGCCCGCGTCGCGCCATCCGCCTCCTCGTCCGTCACCGCGATGCCCGTCCCCGCGCTCTCGCGCAGCACCCGCAGGCAGATGAAGCCGCCGATGGGCGACGGCACGCGCAGGCCGTAGGCATGGGTGCTGGCATTCGGCCACGGCTCGGTGCGCTGCGCGCCCTCGTGGAACGCTTTGACCACCGGCGCACAGCCGCTCGCCTGCACCGACACGAAGCGCGGCCGCCGGCCCCGGGCTATCCACCCGAGCCGTTCCATCTCGTCGAATGCCTTCCACATGCCGACCAGGCCGGTACCGCCGCCCGTGGGGTAGAGGACGACGTCGGGCACCTCGCCCTGCATCTGCTCGACGAGCTCGTAGGCCATCGTCTTCTTGCCTTCGATGCGGTACGGCTCCTTGAGCGTGGACACGTCGAAGGCGCCGGCGACGCCGCGCTCGCGCAGGAATTTGCCCGCGTCCGCGATGGTGCCTTTCACGCGGTGGATCTGCGCGCCGTACAGCTCGCACTCGGCGAAGAACGGCGCCGGCGTGTCCTCGGGCATCGCGACCGTGACCGGCATTCCGCCGCGCGCGCCGTATGCCGCCAGCGCGCCGGCCGCGTTGCCGGCCGACGGCGCTGCCAATGCCTTCGCGCCCAGCAGTTTCGCCATCGATACCGCCAGCGCCATGCCGCGCGCCTTGAACGAGCCGGTGGGATTGCGCGCTTCGTCCTTCACCCAGACGTTGCGCTCGACCTCCAACAATGGAGTGAGGCCCTCACCCAGCGACACCGCGGCCGCCGGATCGAGCGGCAGCACTTCGCGATAGCGCCACAGCGTGGGTGGCCGGTCGCGCAGGTCGGAAAGCTTCAGCGTGACGCGTGACAGGTCATAGTCGACGCGCAGCGGCAGAGCGCACTTCGTGCAGACCGTCTGGAGCTGGCGTGGATCGTGCGCGGTGTCGCAGGCAAAGCAGGTGATGCCGGCGAACGTCGGAGAAAAGGCAGGCGTCGGGGACACGGTGCGGGCTTCCGTCGAGGGGGCCCGCGAGCATCTCCGGTTTCCGCGGCCTGGGCAACCGGCGGAAATGGGGCCGGAGACTCGCGCCTCCGGCCCCTCTCTCGACTTCAGAACGTCACGATTCCCGTGGTGACGCACGACGCCCAACTACCCGCGCAGAGCTCCTCGGTGCGGGTGATGCGGCTGTTCCGGAACAGCATGGTGCTGCGCGAGCTGTCGCTGCGGAACGCCTGGTCGCGGATGTTGCTCAGCTGGCAGAGCTCCATCGTGACGTGCGCTTCGAAGCTCGTGCCGCCGTTCTGGCGGATGGCCTTGCCGGCATCGTCGATCACGCAGTTGCGAATCGTCAGGGTGGTCGGCGCGTTGATCTGGCCGAACTTGTCCTGCGAATTCACGCCCGTGATGCCCGTGATGGTCACCGGTGTGTTCACCGTGCCTTCCTTCACGGTGAAGGCATCCTCGCCCACGTTCATCCAGCGCACATTGCTGATGTTGCCGCCGTTGTAGAAGTGGATGCCGTCGGCGCCGTTCAAGCCGATGATGACGTTGCGCAAGGTCGCGCCATTCTCGACCCGGAATACCGGCTGCTGCCCTTCGGCCTGGCCGCCGTCTCCGAGCGCCAGCGTCGGGTTGTACGTGCGGCAGCCGCCGTCGTAGGTGCCCGATGAAACGACGATGGTCTGCGCGACCACGACTTCGCCGGTCGACACACAGGTGGCGCCGGTGATCTCACCTCCACCCGGAAGCGGCGGCGGCGGCGGCGGCGGTGGCGGCGGCGGCGGTGGTGCCGGCGGCGGCGTCGTGCCGTTGATCGGCACCGAGCACTCGTTCGTGCCGCCGTCGATGCGTCCGCCGAAGGTCAGCGAGTTGCAGACGAATGTGCCGTTCATCATCTTGGAAAAAAATTTGTCCGCGCGGCCGAAGGCGACCCAGATGGGGCCGGCGACAGTGCACGTCTTGTTTTCGGTACAGATGGTCTTGTAGCCGGGCGGACGATTGCCGGCAGATGCGTTCAACGCGAACGTCCCTGCGAGAACCCCCAATGCAACACTACTGCGAAATTTCATGTTCGCTCCTTATGTTTTCTCGTCGAAAGCACCTCGCCTTCGCGCCGCGGAGGGTACCAGGAAACCGGTGTCATTACGGGAAAAAGCGCCAAATCAGCTTCCGGGCCTACCGGCCGGATGATGCGCCGCATGAGCGCGCGGCTCAGCCGGCGCCGGGCGGCAGCGTGAACTGCATGGTGGTCCCTTCACCGGGCGCGCTGCGCGCGGAAATCTCACCGCCATGCGCCTCGACCAGGCTCTTGACGATCGCGAGGCCCAGCCCCGCGCCTTTCGAATCGCGTGCCTTGTGAAAGCGATCGAACACGCGCGCCAGCTCGTCGGGGGCGATGCCCTCGCCCGTGTCCTTCACGCCCACCGTGAGTGTCCCGGTGGCGGCGGCGACGGAAAGCGTGACGGCGCCGCCGCGCGGCGTGTGGCGCAGCGCATTGCCCACGAGATTGGCGAGCACTTCACGTATGCGCACCGCGTCGACCTCGGCAAGTGACGGCGCGGCGGGCACGTCGACCCGCATCGATACGCCACCCTGGCGCGACTGCGGCTCGAACTCGCGCGCGATGTCGCGGACCAGCTCGCCGACATCGACGGATTCTTTCTGCAGGGGAAGCGCACCCGCGTCCGACAGCGCGATCGTGCGCAGGTCTTCGATGAGCCGCGCGAGCACGCCGGTCTGGTTCCGCAGCAGGTCCAGCTCCGCGGGCTCGAGCGCATAAACGCCGTCGATCATGCCCTCGATCCGGCCTTGCAGCACGCTGAGGGGCGTGCGCAGCTCGTGCGCCAGGTCGGCCATCAGATCGCGTCGCACGCGGTCCGCTGCCTCGAGGCGCTGCGTCATGGTGTTGAACGAGCGTGCCAGCGAGCGCATCGGCGCGGAGCCGTGCTCCTGCACTCGCGCGGTGTAGTCGCCGTCCGCGACACTGGCCGCGGCGTCCATGACGGCGCCCAGCGGCGCGGTGAAGCCCCGCCAGGCGCGGATCACGCGCGCCGCGACGGCCCCGGCGAGAAGGATGACGAGCACGGCGGCGGCCGGAGTCCATGCACCCTGCGGTCCGAGCTTTCCGGCGGCAAACCATGCGATGGCCGAGACGCCTGACAACCCCAGCAGCAGCAGCACCGCCACGGCGATCGCAAAGCGCCGGAACATGCGCACCCGCTGCGGGTACTGCGCGCGGAAGCGCTCCCCGCGGGCATGCCAGGGCCGATGATGGCCGGCCCCCGACCAGTGCCCCCGCGGACAGTGTTCGCGCTTCATGCGTCCATGAACCTTCATGCGTCCATGAAACGATAGCCGACGCCATACACGGCGAGCACGTAACGCGGGTGCCGTGGATCCGGCTCGATCTTGCGCCGCAGGTTCTTCACGTGCGCGTCGACCGCGCGCTCGAAAGTCTCGGCTTCTTCGCCGTGCAGCGAATCCAGCAGTTGTCCGCGCGTGAACACGCGGCCGGGCTGACGCATCATGGTGGCGAGCAGATCGAACTCGCTCGGGGTGAGCTCGATTTTCCGGCCGGCAACCTGCGTTTCGCGGCGCGCCACGTCGAGCGTCACGTCGGCGGCGCGCACGACATCGTTGCGGCCGGGGCCGAGGTCCACGCGGCGAAATACCGCGCGGACCCGCGCCACCAGCTCGCGCGGGCTGAATGGCTTGGTCAGATAATCATCGGCGCCGTGCTCGAGCCCCGCCAGTTTGTCGCTCTCCTCCACGCGCGCGGTGAGCATGATGATGGGCACGTTCGACTGTGCACGCAGCGAGCGCGTCACTTCCATGCCATCCATGTCGGGCAATTTCAGATCGAGCACGATGAGATCGGGTTTGCGGCTGCGCGCGAGCGCCAGCGCGTCCCCGCCGTTGCCGGCGGTGGCCACGCCGTAGCCCGCGCGCTGCAGGTAGTCGCGACAGATGCGCGCGATCTCAGGCTCGTCGTCGACCACCAGGATATGCTTCATTTTTCCCGCGGTTCACCCGCCGAATGCGCACGGCGATGCCATTCCTCGAATGCGGGCGGCACGCCATCATGACGGCAATACCCGCCGCGATGCCACCGGCCCCGCCAGAACAGCAGTCGCGCGATGAGGAACAGGAAGAGTACGCCCACGAACGGGAAGAAGAAAAAGCCGTGGCCCCAGTAGTGAGGATATGGGTATGGATGGGCGTAGGCAGGCTGCGCGTCGGCCGGCAGCTCGACCGCGTGTTGTCCGACGGCCTGCGCGGCGTGCTCGACGCCGAGGTCGTACGCTCCGATGCCGATGGCAGCGGCGGCGGCGAGGACGAGCAACAGCAGGCCGACGCTGCGCCAGATGGGCCGTTTGTCCATTGAAGTCTCCTTTCCGGTGAGTGGGTGAAGCGCACTCTCACGAGAAAGAATGGAGACATTGTGAAGACTGATCCGGCGGCGGGGGCCTGGGCACGGGGCCCTTCGCTGACAGTGATCGGCGGCGCCCGGCGGGTGAACCGCGCGACGTTTGCGCCGAGGATCCGGTCTTCAAACAATGGAGAGCTTCATGAGGCAGCGACGTCGAAAGGATTCATCCGGCACGGGCACGAAGCGTGCGCGCAGCTCTGCGCGCGACGACGCAAGGCCTGCGGAAAATGACGCCGCCGGCCGCCCCCGCCCCGCGCAACCGAGCTCGAACGATCAAAGCGGGTCCACCGGCCGGCGCACGGCCGGCGAGGGACAACAGGGCGCGGACACGGGCCAGGATCGCTACGGACAGTCGGGCTTCGCGGATGGGCAAACAACAGAAACCCTGGGCCAGGCGCAGTACCGCCGCAGCGAAACGGAAGGCGACCCGGCTTCGAAGTCGAGGAGCAATCCCGGCTCTGGCCGCGCCGACCCGGAAAGCAAGCGACGGGCGATGGCGTCAGAGCGGCGCGGGCGCAAGACGCGCTGACATTCCATCCATTCCCGCGCGCGCCACGCGCAGGGCTGCGGCCAGCCTTGTTAGGCGCTGCGCCGAGCGCGGTTTTCCGGAGGCCATGCGGTCCATGGTCACCGCGAAATCGCCGAGCCGCTTCGCGGCGTTGGAATGCCCGTCCGGCACGGTGCTGACGCGGTGGTGGATGTTCACGATGTGGACCAGGATGCGCCCGAGCGAGCCCGCATCACCCTTGGTATCGCCTTCGAAGTCGCGCGCGAGGACGTCGCGCAGCAGGGCCTCGACATGCTCGAGGCGCCCGCGTGAGACCATGGTTTGGGAATTCATGCGGCGATCTTCGGGGCGGTGAGGAAGGCTGTCCAACGGCGAAAGCCGCACGGTCACGGTGATTTCCGCCTACACGGCTTCGGGCAGCCTTGGATGGGAGGTCTGTGCGATGGTGGAGGCCATGACAATGTCCACCGATGAGATACGCGCCGGCCTTCGCGATGGGTCATTGGCACTGTGCCTGCCGGCAGCGCACGAGAACTTCACCAACGAGTTCCTGGAAGATTTTTCCGCGCGGATTCTCAAGCAGCACTGGCTCGACGTGGCGTCCCGCACCCACCTGCGGATTCCGGCGCTGGTGGACAACTCCGAGTCCGAAGAGGATCTCGCGGATACCATCCAGATCGAATACGGCGCCGACGTCTCGGACCTGCCCGGCCTGCCGTTGTGGGAAGTGATGCGGCGCTGCGCCGCCCGCTCGCGCGGGCGCGCCGGCTGGTGAGCCTATGTTCGTTGGCGCACGGACCGGGCTCGCGCCGGCCGCATACGCTACGCCTATGCTGCCCCCGAATTTGCCTCCTTCAGGCGTCGCACTGAAAGCCCAGCTCGGACGGACGCGCGCGATGCGCATACCGACCGTGGATCCGGGCGCGCGCATACTCATAGTCGACCAGGACCGGGGCGTTGGCCAGGCCCTGAGTTTCATGCTCGCCGCGCGCAGATATGACGAGGTGCGTGCCGTCCGGTCGGCGGATCGCGCGCTGAAGATCACCGCGCAATTCCGCCCGGAGATAGTTTTCCTCGAGCTCGATCTGCCCGATGGCGACAGCATCGCCGTGGCGCGGCAGCTCGTCCGCTACGTGCGCCAGAGCCGGCCGCGCCTGATCGCCCTCACCAGGGAAGCGAAGCACCCGCTGCGCGAAGAAGCCCGGCTCGCGGGATTCGAGCGCTTCACGCAGAAGCCCGTTTCGCACGAGGAGCTGGACGAGATCCTCGGCATCGCCCGCGAGCCGTGAGCCGCGAAGCCGCGCGGGGCGTCACCCTCGCCCTATCCTGCCAACGCGACTAGTCATTCAGTTCGATCCTGGATTTCGCAGGATCAACCGGGCGCCCTCCTCGATCCGTCATCACTGCGGCGCTCACTTCAGCCGGTAGCCGACGCTGGACATGCTTCGCCAATGCACGCCCGCCGATGCCGCGCAGATCTGCGACATCTACAACCATTACGTTCGCGAAACCGTCGTCACCTTCGAAGAATCCGCCGTGCTCGAAGTGGACATGGCACAGCGAATTGCCGACGTCACCGCGCGTCTGCCGTGGCTGGTGTGGGAAACCGACGCCGGAATCGCCGGCTATGCACATGCCACTCCGTGGAAAGCGCGGGCTGCGTACCGCCACGCCGTCGAAAGCAGCATCTATCTGGCGCCGCAGGCGACGGGGCGCGGCCTCGGGCCACGGCTGTATGCGGCGCTCATCGCAGACCTTCGCCTGCGGGGAATGCATTGCGTGATCGGCGGCGCGGCGCTTCCCAATCCGGCCAGCGTCTCGCTGCACGAAAGCCTCGGCTTCACCAAGGTCGCCGAGTTCCGGCAGGTCGGCTGCAAATTCGGGCGATGGATCGATGTCGCCTACTGGGAGCTGCTGCTTTGATTGGACGCATTACCCGCGATTCCAGGCTCGATTGACATTACGATCATCGTCGTAATATCGTACGGACCATGAAAACCGGCGATGTCGTCGCAGCGCTCGGCGCGCTCGCGCATGAATACCGTCTTGCCATCTACCGGCTGCTCGTCGAGCAGGGGCCTGAAGGCCTGCCGGCCGGCGTGATCGGTGAGCGCGTGGGTCTGCAGCCCTCGTCGCTCACCTTTCACCTGCAGGCGCTGCAGCGCGCGGGGCTCATCACGCAGACCCGGGCGAGCCGCCAGCTCATCTACAGCGCCGATTTCGACCTCATGAACGGGCTGGTCGGCTTTCTGACCGACAAGTGCTGTACGGCGGGCGGTTCCGCGTGCGCAGCGGAGTGCAAACCGCAGCGCTCGAGGAAGGCCTCCCGGACGAAGGCAGCTTGAGCCTGTCTACACGAGAGCCTCACACGAACCGGCTTCCGCGACGAGCGAGACGCGACGCATGAGACGTGAAGTGTTCGCCGAATTTCTCGGAGCGCTGCTGCTCGCAGCCGCCGTCATCGGCTCGGGCATCATGGCGCAGCGCCTGGCCGCAGGAAACGCCGCGATTGCGTTGCTCGGCAACACCGCCGCCACCGTCACCGTGCTGGGCGTCCTCATCGCCGTGCTCGCGCCGGTGAGCGGCGCTCATTTCAATCCGGCCGTGACGCTGGTCGCGCTCGTTCACCGGAAGATCAGCGCGCGCCGGTCCGCGCTGTACATCGTCGCGCAAGTAGTTGGTTGCTGCGCGGGAGCCGCGCTGGCACACGTCATGTTCGAGCTGCCGCTCATCCAGGCGTCGTCTCACGCGCGCGTGGGATTTCCTCAATGGATCGCGGAGATGGTGGCAACGGCAGGCCTGGTGCTGGTTGTCTTCACCTCTCCGTCGGCAAAGGAGGCTGCATGGCGGGTGCCGGCATGGATTGCCGGTGCCTACTGGTTCACCGCCTCTACCTCGTTCGCGAACCCGGCCATCACGATCGGTCGCTCTCTGAGCGATACGTTCTCGGGTATCCGCCCCGTCGACGTGCCCGCATTCGTGCTCGCCCAGCTCGCTGGCGCGGCCATTGGCGTGCTGTTGCTGCGGACCCTCGCGGAACGCAAACCGGCGGCCGCATCCATTCGCCCGACGGCTGTCACGAAGAGAGCCGGATGACCGGCCGCGTCACGCGTGTCAGCCGCCGGCAGTTTCTCGGCACCGGCGGCGTCGCGACGATCGCCGGCTCGACATCCGGTTTGAGCGCGCCCGAAGCATCGGGTCGTACACAGGGCCGTCCACAGGGAAATCCGCGCAGGTCGTATGGCGAACGATCGCCGTACGAGAAATCCGCACGCTACTTCGCGGCCACGGCACCCGGCGTGACCACCGGCTCGAGCCGCACACCGCTGCAGGACCTGTACGGAATCATCACGCCCTCCTCGCTGCACTTCGAGCGGCACCATTCCGGCGTGCCGTCGATCGATCCTGCACGACACGAGCTCGCGCTGCACGGCCTGGTCGAACGTCCGCTGAGGTTTTCGATGGCGGAGCTGCTGCGCTTTCCATCCGTGTCACGAGTCCATTTCATCGAATGTGCCGGCAATGCGGGACGGGAGCATCGCGGCGATCCGGGCCCCACCGCGCAACTGAGCCACGGGCTCGTGAGCTGCAGCGAGTGGACGGGCGTGCCGCTCGGTAGTTTGCTCCGGGAAGCGGGATTGAAGTCGAACGCCAGGTGGGTCGTCGCCGAAGGCGCCGACGCCTCGCGCCACTCCCGCAGCATTCCCGTATCCAAGGCGCTCGATGACGTTCTCGTCGCCTACGGACAGAACGGCGAGGCCGTGCGGCCGGAGCAAGGCTATCCACTGCGCCTCGTGGTGCCCGGCTGGGAAGGCAACGTAAACGTGAAATGGCTGCATCGGCTGCAGGTCACCGACCAGCCGGCCATGACGCGCGACGAGGCCGCGAGCTACACGGACCTCATGCCGGACGGCAAGGCGCGGCAGTTCACGTTCGAAATGGAGTCGAATTCGGTCATCACGCGACCCTCCGGCCAACAGCAGCTCGACCGGCACGGATTCCATGAGATCTCGGGGCTGGCATGGTCTGGTCGCGGCAGGATCATTCGCGTCGAGATCTCGGCCGACGGCGGCGCCGCCTGGCGCGATGCCGAGCTGCAGCGACCTGTCTACTCGAAGGCACTGACACGCTTTCGCGCGCCCTGGATCTGGCTGGGCGAGGAAGCGCAGCTCCAATCGCGATCGACGGATGAGACGGGCTACGTCCAGCCCACGCGCGAAGTGTTGGTTGCGGCTCGCGGCATGCGCCAGGGACCGGACGGCTTCAATCACTTCCATGGCATCAAGACCTGGTGGGTGCATCGCGATGGCAAGGTCACGCATGTATAGCGGCCGGCTCGGTCTTCTTGCGCTCGTTGCGGCTTGCGCAACCGCGGCGGAACCGGCCCCCACTGCTCTCGGCATCGGCCGGCCGCTGAGCGCCGCGGAGATCTCCGGCCTCGACATCACCGTGCTGCCGGATGGCTCCGGCCTGCCCCGCGGCAGGGCGTCGGCGCGAGACGGAGCGCCTATCTACGCGGCCAGATGCGCCGCCTGTCATGGCGACCAGGGACAGGGACTCGGCGGCTTCCCCGCACTGGTCGGCGGGGTGGGGACATTGACAGGCACGGAACCGGCGTTGACGGTGGGCAGCTATTGGCCGCTCGCCACGACGTTGTTCGACTACATCCGCCGCGCCATGCCGTACCAGGCAGCCGGAGAGCTCAGCAGCGACGAGGTGTATGCCCTGACGGCGTGGATTCTGTTCAAGAATGGCATCCTGCGCGAATCGAGCCTCCTGGACAGAAAGAAGCTCGCCAGAATCCGGATGCCGAACGCCAACGGGTTCGTGCCCGACCCCCGGCCGGACGTTTCGCCCCAAAAGTAGCAATCACAGTCCGCCCGGCATATGGTCCGTACCGTGAATCGCCGCCTCTTCCGCACCCTCATTTATGTGCTCGTCACGGCGCAGATATTCCTGTCGGCGCCCGTGGTGTCCGCCATGGCCGGCGCTGCCACTCCGAGCCCGTCTGAAATGCCCTGCGCGGACTCGATGCCGCACGCCTCCGATGCGGATGCCTGTCCGTGCTGTGCCGAAGGCGACCTGGGCACCGCGGGCTGCCTGAGCGCCTGCACCGCCTCCGTCGGAGCGATTTCCACGTTCGAATTGCCCGCAGTATCACTCGCGGCGACGCCGCTGCCGGCCTTGCCCTCTGTGCACATCGCGCGCGCGTCCGACCCGCCTCTCAAGCCGCCCCCAATCTTCTGAACGAACGCACCCGCCGGGCGTAGCGAGGCATTGCCTCGGACGCTCGAGTTCAGATCCTGATTGGAGGGTTCTCGATGAACCTGTTCGCACCACCGCTCGCGCGCGCCTGCGCGCTCGCGCTGCTTTCTGTGCCGGCATTCGCGAAGCCCATCGCGTTCGCCGACGGCACCACCGTCATGGCCGAGTACGGCGCCGGCACGATGACCGAAGCGCAGGTCTTCTACGCACCGAAGTATTTCTGGTCGCTGGGGCTGGGGCACACCGAGCTCGAAGGTCTGTTCGACCAGCGCCGTGAGATCACCTACGCGCGCGTCAACTACCTGCTGAAGCGCTGGAACCTCGAATCGGCCCAGGCCAACGTCTTCACCTGGGGCGGCGTGGGCGGCGCGTACGTCAGCGAAACCAACGGCCACGAATTCACGTGGAACGCGGGTGGCCAGCTCGACTATGAGACGCGACGTGTCTATGGCTCGCTGAAGACGGACTTCTTCTCGGCGGCCGCGTTCTCGCATCGCATCGACACGATGCAGCTCGGCGTCGCTCCCTACGAGCACGACATCGACAGCCTCGCCACCTGGTTCGTGGTGCAGGGTCGTCGATACACCGGCCAGATCCACGACGGTACCGAGTGGGCGTTCCTGTTGCGCCTGTTCAGGAAGGGGGCCTGGGTGGAGGCGGGCGCAACCACCGACGGCAAGCTGCAGGCAATGGCCATGTTCAATTTCTAGATTTGGAGTCACTCATGAAGAAGACATCATTCACCGCTCTCCTGATGCTCGTGAGCATCGCGGCGAACGCCGGCACGATCGAGATGAAGGTTTACGGCCTGGTCTGCGGGTTCTGCGCACAGGGCATCGAGAAAACCCTGCGCAAGAATCCCGCCACCGCCGATGTCGTCGTCAGCCTGGAGAACAAGCTGGTGGCGATCGGCACCAGGGACGGCGCCGACATCTCCGATGTTGATCTGACGAAAGCCCTGACCGATGCCGGATACGACGTGAAGAGCATCTCGCGCACGCGACGATCGATCGCGGAGATTCGCGAATCACTCAAGGCGAAGTGATGGACCCTCACAAGACCAACGTCGGAGTGGCGTTCGGCACGCTGCTGGCGACCACCGGCACGCTGCTGTGCTGCGTACTGCCCGCCGTGCTGGTTTCCGCGGGCGCCGGCGCGGCACTCATCGGCCTGGTGTCCGCATTTCCCCAGCTCGTGTGGCTGTCGGAGCACAAGGGCGTGGTCTTCGGAGCCGCCGGCGCGCTGCTCGTGCTCAGCGGGGTCATGCTGTGGCGAGGCCGCCGTCTGCCCTGCCCGGCCGATCCCGCCGCCGCGCGCAGCTGCACGCGTTTGCGACGGGTGAGCGCGGCGATCTACGCCGTCGCGGTCGCCTGCTTCGCCATCGGCGGCACGTTCGCGTTCGTCCTGCCGGCGCTGGGAAGTTAGGCGCCAGTGGGCGCGACGGGGGCGGCCATGCGATCCGATGGCCGCATCCCCGTGCCGCATCGCAAAACATGGACGGAAGCTGTTCCGGTTCGCCTACAGGCGTACCCGGCGCGGCGGAACGCCGCGACCGCCGAATAGATCGTTGTTAGGCGGAAAGCACCGACACGGCCTCGGCCAGCAATCGAACGGCCGTTCGTGCGATGGTGCCCTCCATGGCGATGTCATTCGAGCAGGTGCGTATGGGCTTTCGCGACGGGACCATCATGTTCTGCCTGCCGGCGGTGCATGCGGACTTCACCGACGAATTCCTGGAACGGTTTTCCGAGCGCATCCTGCGGCGCAGCTGGTACGACCTCGCCGATCGCGCGCACCTCAAGATCTCGGCGCTCGTGGCCAATCCGGAAACCGAGCAGGAGCTGGCGGATGCCATCCAGTTCGAATACGGCGCCGACGTCTCGGACTTGCACGGCATGTCGCTGTGGGCGGTAATTCGCCGATGCGCCGAGCAATCGAGGAACCGCAGGGTCGGCTGCTGACCACCGCGTTCGCCACCGTCGTCGCCACGTCCCGGCAAGTGGCGGGCACCCCCGCGCGCTCCGCCAAGGTTCGCCTGCTCGCCGACTGCCTCCGTGCGATGGATGCCGACACCCTCGCCATCGCCGTGTCGTATCTCTCGGGCGACATCCGCCAGGGACGCATCGGCATCGGTCCATCTACCCTGCGGGCCTGCGCGCAAGGCACGGCGTCCCTGCCCAGTCTCGAAGTGCTCGAAGTTCATCGCCTGCTCGACGAGCTGGCGTCGATCCGCGGCGCGGGGTCGGGCACGCGCCGCGCGACGGCGTTGCGGACCCTGTTCGGGCGCGCCACGCGCGACGAGCAGGAATTCCTGCTGCGGTTGCTCGTGGGCGAGCTGCGGCAGGGTGCGCTCGCCGCCGTCATGGTGGAGGCGCTCTCGATCGCCACCGGCGTACCGCTTGCGGACCTGCGGCGCGCCGCCATGTATGAAAGCGACCTCGGCGCCATCGCGCGCGTGGCACGCGAAGCCGGCGCGGAGGGACTGCAGCGCTTCCAGCTCCAGGTGATGTCGCCCATCGCGCCGATGCTGGCGCAGACGGCCGGGGACGTCGACGAGGCGCTCGCGACGCTCTGCGGCGACGTCGCATTCGAATGGAAGATGGATGGCGCGCGCATCCAGTTGCACAAGCAGGGCGAGCTCGTGCGCATCTTCACGCGCAACCTCAACGAGGTGACGTCTTCCGTCCCCGAGATCGCCGCGGCAGCGCGGACCCTGCCCGCGGAGCAGCTGGTACTCGACGGCGAGGCCATCGCCTTCTCGCCGGCCGGCCGCCCCCTCGCCTTCCAGACCACGATGCGTCGCTTCGGCCGCAAACTGGACATCGAGCGACTGCAGCGCGAGCTGCCGATGCGCGCTTACTACTTCGATTGCCTGCGGCGCGACGCGGTCAGCCTGGCCGAGCGCCCCGCGCGCGAGCGCTTCGCGGCGCTCGCGGACGTGGTCCCGGCGGAGCAGGCGATCCCGCGCCTCACTACCCGCGCGCGCGATGCGGCCCTGGCGTTCTACGACGCGGCGCTGGCCGCCGGGCACGAGGGCCTGATGGCGAAGACGCTCGATGCGCCCTACGAAGCGGGCAACCGCGGCGCGAGCTGGCTGAAAATCAAGCGCGCACACACGTTGGACCTCGTGGTGCTCGCGGCGGAATGGGGGCACGGCCGCCGGCACGGGAAGCTCTCGAACCTGCATCTCGGCGCCCTCGACCCCGCGACCGGCCAGTACGTGATGCTCGGCAAGACTTTCAAGGGGCTCACCGACGCGATGCTCGAGTGGCAGACGCGCGAGTTCCAGGCGCACGAGTCGCATCGGGACCAATGGACCGTCTATCTACGGCCGGAGATCGTGGTCGAGATCGCGTTCAGCGATCTGCAGGCGAGCCCGCGCTATCCGGGCGGCCTCGCGCTACGGCTGGCGCGCGTGAAGCGCTATCGCCCCGACAAGCAGGCGAACGAGGCGGACACCATGGAGACGGTGCGCAAGCTGTTTGCGGCACAGGGATGAGCGCGTCACGCGGCTGCCGGCCGCTTGGATTGCACTCCGAGATAATCGCGCTTGCCGACTCCGACGCCGTTGTGGCGCAGGATGGAGTAGGCAGTGGTGAGGTGGAAGTAGAAGTTGGGGATGGTGTGCTCGATGAAGTAGTCCGCGCCCGTCATCCACTCGCCCTTCCAACGCGGCTGGCTCACCACGCGCGTCGCCGCGCCCGCGAAATCCTCCGCGGTGAAGCCTTCGACCAGGGTGATGACGGAGCGGACGCGCGCCTGGAGCTGCTCGATCGTGGTCTCGTTGTCCTCCTGCGGCTGCGCCGGCTTGCCGGTGAGGAAGGCCGCGGAGAGCTTCACCGTGTCACAGGCGATCTGCACCTGGCGCGCGAGCGGGAATTGATCCGGCGCGAGGCGCAGGGTGGCGAACAGGTTGGGATCGAAGCTCTTCGATTTCGCGTATTCGGCGGCGGTGCCGAGCCACTTGTCGAGTTGGCCGAGCTGCTTTTTGAACTGGGAGAAAATTTCGGTGTACATGGTGATGGAGCGTACGCGGCTTGGCGGCGCGGCGGATATCTCTTTAGAGAGAGGGGAACCTGGATCGCCGGAGCGGCCACTCATCGATCGGGCGGGCGGCGCGCCGCCCGCATCCAAACGGGATGATGAGGCGTAAGGAGTCGTAAGGAGATCGAAATGAAACGCGCTGAAGCCACGAATATCCCGGTGCACGACTACGATGTGGCGTTGAAGAGCGCCGTGTCCTGGTTGGGCGAGCGCTACCTGCTGGCGGAGCCCGTGCGGCGGCGCAACGAGGAATTCAAAGGGTATTACGTGGAGCCGCGGCGCTGGCACGATGCAGCGCGCAGGGCGGTGGGGAATCGACTCGCGGTGGCGAACTAGCTGCTGGTCGATCGGTTGGGCAGCGTCGTTCGCGCTGCCGAAACTCCCGTAGTCGAGCGGCACGGCACTCCAGCTCGCATTGCACCCACGGGCCCCCATTTGGGTGCGCCGGGTGCGAGATTCTTCCGGTTAGCGCCGAAGCTCTTCGTCGCTGATCGCCGGCTAGCAACTTCCGGCGCCTGCCGCCCGTGTACTCACCGCCCTGTAAACACGGCCATCGCTCTCCGGTTCAGACGTTGCGTTCCCATCCCGCACCTCCGGTTCCATTCCAACGTTTGACTCGGTGTCAGGAGAATCGGGGCGTTCCGGGTCGAGCCGAACGACGGCTGGCACGCAATGTTCTAGTTTGACGTGCTCCTGGCTGCACGAATGGGGCTACCCTGCGGCGGGGGTCGTGGATGGTTGAACTACCTATCCACACGACCGACTCAACTGCGTGTTCACGGATCAGCGCCCGACGGGCGCGCAAGGAGGCATCTATGAAACGGATTTTCAAACTACTGTGCGCCGGGTGGGTGTTGCTCGGAGCGGCCGGCCATGCGCCCGGCGCGGCGCAAGCTGCGAGCGAGGGCGCCGGACTCGCGCAGCTCGCGTCGGCGAGTACCAGCACCTTCACCAACAATACCGGGGCGACGAATTTCGGCGGCGCGTTCAATGTGGAGCACGAGATCGCCGACGATGTGCGGTTCAGCGGCACGCACACCGTGGCCGGCTTTTCGCTGCTGTACCACGCGGATGTCGCCGTGAACGCGACGTTCAAGTTCTACCGCGTGAACCAGAGCACGGGCCGCGTCGGTACCCTCGTCGCCACGTTCACCGCGAGCAATCTGCCGGCAGGCGATCGCGTGTTCGACATGGCGTTGAGCACGGCGCAGCAATTCAGCTGGTCTGCCACGCCGAACATCTACAACGGCGGCGCGACCTCGACCGGCGGATTTTTCAGCGTGCGTTTCACACCCGTCGTCGGCGGTCCGCTGGGCAACAGCGGGCGCTGGGCCCTGGCCGGCGGCACGGGCAGCGGTGACGGCTTCTTCGACGTGACGGACAGCCAGTTCATCAGCTTCCAGGGCTACGACACCGCGTCGCTCTATCTACAGGTGAAGGAGCCGGGCATTCCCGGAGCGCCGGCGCTCGCTGCGCTGCGCGCGCTGCCGCAGGGCGTGATGGGCGGGGCGAGCTCGGTCGGCATCGTGACGCTCAGCAACACCGCACCCGAAGGCGGCGCTGCGGTGACGCTGCAGTCGAGCGACCCCCAGGTCAGCGTGCCGGCGAGCGTCGTCGTTCCCGCCGGGTCGACCAGCGTGGCGTTTCCGATCACGACGACGAGCGTTCCGGAGGTGCTGTCGGCCTTCGTCAGCGCGTTCGCGTCCGTCACCAGAACCGTCAACGTCACCGTCGGCCCCTTCGTTCCGCCCGACACGATTTCGATCACGCAGGCAGCCTGGCGGCGGAGCTCGAAGGCGTTCCAGGTCAAGGCGACCAGCACGAACGACTCCGCGCAGCTCACGGTGTCGGTGAAGGCGACCGGTGTGACGATCGGGTCCATGTCAAACGTGGGCGGGAATTCGTACGTCGGGAATTTCACCTGGCCGACGAGCCCCGTGCAGGTCACCATCCGGAGCAACTACGCGGGCTCTGCCACGGCGAACGTGACGACGACGAATTGAGCGCGAGCCGAGCCGGCGCGGCGCCCGGGGGTGGTACGAACGCGACTCCCCGGGTCGCCGCGCGTGGCTCGAGGTCAGCTTGTTAGGCGATGGCTCGACTCGCGGGCCTGTGCAACGCAGCATCGCCGCCTCGCGTCGCCCGTGTGCCGATTAGATAGAGGACACCTCCTACTAGCTAGATGAGGTACAATCCGCGCGGCCGCGTCCCGGAAAGCCTGCATACCGATCAAGGAGGATCGACGATGAAAATCACGTTCCAGATTCTGCTTTTCGTCATCCTGTTCTGCGGCGCGGGCGCCGTGCGCGCACAGGGTTGTGACCCGACTCCACCGGTGGTCGGAGTCGGCCTGACCGATCTGAACAAGATTCCGGTGTTCTCGATCAGCCCGGACACCGCCTATTTCATCAAGGTGTGCGCCAAGGCCCCGGCCGTCTGCGTCGACATCACGGGTGGCGGGCACTTCGACGGTGGATTGGATCCGCTGCGTGCGTGCAACGACGTGACGTTTCCGAGCCCGTACACGGTGGGCGACGTCGGCGCCGCATATTTTCGCGTGTTGCCCGATGCGCCGGGAGTCCCGCTGACCGGAACCGTCACCCCTTGGGACTCGTGCGGCGGCTGGCTGACGGAGTCGGCCACACCGTTCTCGCTGCCGGGCACTTCCTGCGAGGCGTCCGTGCACAATTACCGGTGCGGCTATGCATTGCCCGGCTACCAATGCAACAACGGACGCAGGTCGACGTTGGTCCAGGTCAAGAACATCCTCCAGGCCGTCTCCGCCTGCCGCGCCGCGCAATTTCCCGGCTATACGGATCGCTGCTACATCCTCAATTCCGACGGGTTTTTTCCGCAGGACGTCTCCGGATGTTTCCTGATCGGTGGGTCCTGGCGGTCCGGTAACAACTGCTGCAACTTCAAGGGGTCGTTGAGTTGCCCATAGACCCGGCGTGCGCAGCGGACCAAAAATTGTGACTGGTGAAGAATCATAGTTTGGCCCCTGTGTAGAAGGCGTACCAAGGGCCGCAATTGCGCGACTGTCGAACCCTGACGCGGATCGGCTCACCCGACACTCAATCCTCCTGCGAAATCGAGCCGTCCAGCACGCGTGGTCAGCGCGCGAGCCCAAACGACAGGTTTCAAGCCTGCTGTTCGAACGCCTGGCGCGGAGTCGCAACTGAGCGCAGCTCATGAAGGCTCGCACCGAGGGCAATTCGTTCGCAAGCAGCACAATACAATGGCCTGTCAAATCGCCGATGGGTCCTTCGTTGTCATATAAATTCCTCCGCCCTCTCCTGTTCGCGCTACCTCCCGAGCTCGCACATTCGATCGCGATCGACACCCTTTGGCTCATCGGGAAATGCCGGATCGCGTGGCCGGCCCCGAGCGATGACCCTCGCGAGGCGGTCACGTTGTTCGGACTGCGCTTTCCGAACCGGGTCGGCATAGCCGCCGGGTTCGACAAGAATGGAGTCTGCATCGACGGGCTTGCCGCGATCGGTTTCGGCTTCGTCGAAGTGGGCACCGTCACTCCGCGACCGCAATCCGCAAATCCTGGGCCACGCCTGTTCCGCGATGCGGCCGAACGCGCCTTGGTGAACCGCCTCGGCTTCAACAATCTTGGCGTCGACCGCCTGGTGGAAAACCTGCGACGCAGGAAGTTCAAGGGAATCTGTGGCGTGAACATCGGCAAGAATCGCGACACTGCGATTGAGAATGCCGGCGATGAGTACGAATTCTGCTTCACGCGCGTCGCGCCCATCGCCGACTATGTGACCCTGAATCTGTCCTCGCCCAACACGCCCGGGTTGCGCAAACTCCAGGACCGCGAATACCTGCTGCCGATGCTCGAGAGAATCCATGCCTGCCGCGAGGCTCTCCGGCGAACGAGCGCGCGCACCGTGCCCATTCTCGCAAAGCTCGCCCCGGACCTAGGCGACGAACAGCTCGACGCCATCGCGGGCTTCGCAGCGGAGCACCTGATCGACGGCGTGATCGCGACTAACACGACCACGTCCCGCCCTGCGGACTCGCCGTTGCGCGACGTGGACGGCGGAATGAGCGGCGCTCCGCTGCACGCGCTGTCGGTCGCGGTCGTGGCCAGGCTTCGCCGGTTGCTGCCGAAGCATTTTCCGATCGTCGGTGTCGGCGGAATCATGAGTCCGGAGGATGCCTTGCGCATGCTGGATGCCGGTGCCGATCTGATTCAGCTCTACACGGGGCTGGTCTATGAGGGTATCGGGCTGCCGCGACGTATTCGGCGCGCCATGCTCGCGAGGTTCACGGGCGCGGTTTGAAACAGTGCGTGGTCGAGAGCGTGTCGAGGCGGCTTTCAATGGCGGGGGCGGGAGCCAGACTATCGTCCCATGCGCACCGCGTGATCGACGGGCCAGGTGGTTGGTGGGCCTGCTTGGATTCGAACCAAGGACCAAGGGATTCACGTTCTCGAAGCGTTTCCGCCCCGCGTGGACTATCTCTTCACCCGCGGGCAGCCAGTCTAACTAACAAAGACCGACCACCCGGTGGGGTGCGGGACGCTCTAGCCTGTCATCAAGGGCACTCGAGCCCCCAGGTAGTCTCTGCACCTTCCCGCGCTGTAGCGCGGGCTTGGCTCAGGATCGCCATGCGCGTGGGTCGGGCATCCGACTCCCCGGCGAAGGTTTCCCTGAATTCATCCCGTCCACTGCGCGCGTTTCCGCGCGCAGGCACCTATATAGATGAGTCCCCTGCACTAACCGCTGTGCTACAGGCCCAACCGGCGGCGATTGTAACCGCATCGCCGGGCCGTTTAGTCAAATGCGGCCTTGCTTGCATAGTGATATCACTTTAGTATCAACACGGATCACTTCGATCCACGGTAGGCAGATCGGGAGACAGCAATGAACACGCCGGGCAACGGTACGGAAGAATTGGATTTCAAGAGCTCCAGCGGCTATGCGGCGCTGGTGCTCATGTTCGTCGCGTTGGTCGCGATACCGGCCTCCGTCTTGGGGCGCATGCCGCCGTTGGCGGTCGTCGCACTGATCGCCTTCTTCTTCCTCGCGAAGGGCATGTACATGCTGCAGCCGAACCAGTCGGCGTTGATCATGCTGTTCGGCTCGTATCGCGGCACGGACTACTCCACCGGGCTGCGCTGGGCGAATCCGTTCTACAACAAGACGAAGGTGTCGCTGCGGCTGCGCAACTTCAACAGCGAGAAGCTCAAGGTGAACGACAAGCGCGGCAACCCCATCGAGATCGCGGCGGCAATAGTCTGGCGGGTCAGCGATACGGCGCGCGCGGTGCTCGACATCGATCACTACGAGCACTACGTGCCGATCCAGGCGGAGGCCGCGCTGCGGCACCTGGCCAATGAATACGCCTACGACCACGTCGAGGACGAGGACAGCGCGCTGACGCTGCGCACCGGCGGCGACGAGCTCATCGGCAAATTGAAGCGCGAGTTGCAGGAGCGTTTCGCGAAGGCGGGCCTGCAGGTCGAGGACGCGCGGCTCACACACCTGGCGTACGCGCCGGAGATCGCGGGCGCGATGCTGCGCCGGCAGCAGGCGGAGGCGGTCATCGGCGCGCGCAAGCAGATCGTGCTGGGCGCGGTCAGCATGGTGGAGATGGCGCTGAAGGGCCTCACGGAGCGCGGCGTGGTCGAGCTCGACACGGAGCGCCGCGCGGCGATGGTGTCCAACTTGTTAGTCGTGCTGTGCGCGGAGACCGAGGCCACGCCGGTGATCAACGCCGGGTCGCTGTATCAATAAAGGGCCGAGCGCGTGAGCGAGCCCTCCACACGAAAGGCGTTTCTGCTGCGCCTCGATCCGGCGGTCGCCGCCGCGTTCGAGGCGCTCGCGGCGCAGGAGCTGCGCAGCGTCAACGGGCAGATAGAGTGGCTGCTGCGCGAGGCGCTCGCGAAACGCGGCCGCGAAGTGCGTAGCCCGACTCGCACGAACGCGCGGCGCCCCAACAAGGAATAGAGATGGTGGTGCCTGGTCGGGATTCTCGGGATTCGCCGCGA
>JBIOZI010000399.1:0-8788 GCA_044871085.1 Steroidobacteraceae bacterium
GACACAGCCCGCGCGCGCGTGCCTCGGGCAGGCGCCGCATCCCGGCGTACAGCACGGTGCCGAGGACGATCACCCTGGACCAGTCGACCCGGCGCCACTCGAAGGGAAACAAGTAGGGCAACCCACCGTGAATCAGCTGCCACCAGTCGGCGTCGAATCGCACCGGACGCTCGCGTATCGCGAGCACCGCGAGCGCCGCGCCGACGGCGATTGCCGCGGTCGCGAGCAGGATGGTGCGTTGCCGCCGGGACAGCTCGGCGGAGAACGCCGCCAGCGCCACGCCCGTCAGCGCCACGATAGGATGCACGAGGGCGGCCAGCGCCGCGGCGCACGACGCGAGTAGATAGCGCCGGTCCAGCAGGGCCGCCAGGCCCGCCAGCACCAGCGCCTGCGCCAGGAGGCGCGGAGTGACGAAGTCCTCCATGAGGTAGAAGACCTTGCCCGCGCCATAGGTCAACGGAACCACGCATACCAGCGCGACCCCGAGGTAGGCGAACCGGGGTGGCAGGACGCGCCGCGCGAACAGCACCAGCGCGACGGCGAACGCGCAGTGGAACAGGAAGGTGAGCAAGGCCGCGGCCGGTCCGAGACCCAGCGTGCGGATCGCGAGCGCGTAGAGCGGGCTGAAGAACGTGAACTGGTCCTGGGAGCCGAAGCGCAGGTAGAGGTCGTTCGACAGCTCCGCCGGCCGCAGGTGGGCCAGCGCCTGGAGCGTGTAGAGCTGCGCGTCGTGATAGATGCCGGGATAGGGGTGTTGCAGCAGCCACAGCGCGAACAGCAGCGCCGCGAACGCCACGAGGGCGACCCGGTTCCACCGGCGATCGACGGCCGGAACGCTCATGGCCGGACGGCCACGGTGCCGGCGGGCTCGATCTCGAACAGCCGCGCGAACGGCCGCTTGCCGGGCGCTTCGCGCAGCTCGTACACCAGCTCGAAGCGTGGCGGCAGGGCGTTGGCGTCGGCCGACAGCAGCTCCCGCACCAGTGGATAGTCCGGGTTATCGGGATAGTCGCCGGGCTTGAACACCAGCATGCCGCTGGTGTCGACGAAGAAGATCGTCGCGCTGCGGATGAACAGGTAGCGCACCGCGGGCGCGGCCGTGGCGATCTCCTTCGCCGGCCGCGCCAGCAGGGCGCGCGTCTCCACCACCTTCTCGACGTCGTGGCGCGTCACCAGGAAGTTGTTGCCGATCATCGGGCAGCGGCTGTGGAAGCGGATGTAGTGCCCGTCGTAAGGATCGGCGAGCACGACACCGGGAGCACGCTCGCACAGCGCCGCGAGCGGAGCGTACATCGCGCGCGTGACGGCGTAGTGCGGGTCCGAGGCCAGGATCTGCGGCACGAAGATGCGCGACGTGATGCCGGGCAGCCAGGCGGCCGCCATGAGCAGCGCCGCGCCCGCGAAGGCGGCGAGCGCCCACCGCGGCTGCTCCGGCCGCCATGCCGCCAGCGCCACCAGCCAGGGTAGATAGAGCGCGAAGGAGCCGAAGTACTGCAGGCGCGCCTGCGCGAGCAGCAGCGCGAGCCCCGCGAGCGAGATCAGCGCGAAATGCGCCTGCAGCGCGTCGCGCGGCCGCCATAGCCACCACGCGCACAGCAGCATGGTGAGCGGCAGGAGGGCGAGCATCCAGGTGTAGTTGGACGCGACGAAGCCGAACGAGCCCATCGACCGCCACAGCACCAGCACCGAGCGCACTTCGCTGATGTCGTCCATGCCAGCGATGGAGTTCGTGAAGAAATCCGACGCGTACACCACCTGGTGCAGGGTCGGCACCAGCAACACGAGCGACACGCCGGCGAGGATGGCGAAGCCGCGCGCGTTGCGCGGCAGCGTGGCGAGCAGCAGCACGGCGATCGCCGTGCAGGCCGCGACGTAGGGCTGGAACCACGACAGCGTGTAGTAGTGGAAGTCGCCACGCTGCAGTGGCAGCGACGGCAGGGCCACCGCGAGCTGCGCCGCGACCAGCGCGATGGCGAACGCGCGCGTGTGGCGGGGCAGCGGCGCGCGGCGCAGCCACAGCAGGAAGAACGTGCCGAGCAGCGGCAGCTGCAGCGCGAACAGCGCGCTGTGCACGCCGGTCGCGAGCCCGAACGTCACGCCCGCGACGATGGCGCGCGGGCGCGAATCCGGCGCGCGCAGCCACGCCAGCGTGGCCGCCAGGGTGCCGAGCACGAACAGGTGCTCCGCGTAGTGATGATCGATGTTGCCGAGCGAGTAGAGCGCCTGGTTGAGCGGGAAGAACGCGGTGCCCAGCATCGCGAGCAGCGTGAGGCCCGGCGAGACGGCCAGCGAGCGGCAGATCGACAGCACCAGCAGCAGCGCCAGCGGAAACGCGACCACCGGGATGTGGGTCAGCGCGGCCATCGCATTGGCGGTCAGGTGCAGCGCGAGCGCGAGCCGCACGAGCAGGCTCATCGCGTAGTCATACGCCCAGGGCCAGGTGATGAGGTTGCCGTCGGGAGCGTGCGTGAGCGGATCGAACTGGAAGAAGCTCGATGAGTCCGCGACGGTGTCGAGGATGCGGCGCGCGTGATAGAAGCCGTCGGGCCCGATGGGCACGTACTGGCCGTCGCCCGCCATGGCACCCATGATGGGCGCGACGGCCACGACCAGCGCCGCGATCGCGGCGACGATCCACATCAGCGTGAGTTTGAATGCCTGGGTCATCCGTCGACGGCGGTTGTGAGACCGGCGGCATTATGTCCGGCGGAACGGGGGTGTGGCGTGATGCGGCGCACGCCCGAGCGGGCGGCAAACGCTCTTTGTCAGCGGGTTTCGGGCTTGGCGAGGTCCGCGCCGCGCGGCGTGAACAGCAGGAATTTGCGCAGCAGGAAGTTCACGCCGAAGGTGAAGCAGGCCGCCGCGGCCTTGCCGGCCAGCAGCGATCCACCCGCCTTGCCCACCACCAATGCGATCACCAGCGTGTTCACGGCGAGGCCCGCCGCGCCGAGCGCGATGAACGCCGTGGCCTCGACGGCGCGCAACTGCAGGCGGTGATGCCGGAACACGAATCGCACCGACAGCAGATAGGCCACGATGCCGCCGGCGAGAAACGAGATGGTCGCGGCGACGAGGTAGTGCATGCCGAGCGCGCCGGCCAAGGACCACAGCAGCCCGAGATCCACGGCGAGCGCGGCGGCGGAGACGAAGCCGTAGCGCACGATCTCGAGGCCGAGCAGCGCGCGCAGGTTCACGGCGTTGCCCCGGCGGGCGCGCGCGCCAGCTCCTGCAACAGCCGCAGCGCGAGCGTGTATTGGCCGGCGTTCTGCAGCATGGGGACGAACGCGTCGAGCAGCTCGCGCGCGGTCTGCGTCTGTCCGGTCGCGATGTGCGCCGTCACGGTGGCGAGCAGTACTTCGAGCATCTGGTTGCCGGTGATGTCCGCGGGTGGCTCGCTGAAGGTCTGGATGCCGAGCCTGGCCACCGCGGCATTGTCGAGCGCGGCCGTCGCCGCGAGCAGCTCGAACCAGTTGCGCTCGGGCGGCGTGAGCAGCGCGAAGCAGTTGCCGGCACGCGCCGCGCTCCACAGCGGCGCGCGCGCGTCGCGCGGCACGAAGGGCGTGGTGCGCGCGGCGAGCGCGTGCACGGCCTGCAGCCACTGCAGGCGCGCGGGCTCGTCGGCGCAGGCCGGCGCGAGCAGGGCCGCGAGCGGCGCGCGCAGATCTTCGGGCGCGGCCCCGACGCCGCGCGCCGCCAGCGCGCCGAGCGCCGCGCGCGCCTCGAGCGCGCGCCGGTGACGCTGGAAAAAGCGCGCCGATGCGGCGGAGTCCGACGCCGCGCGCGTCAGGGGCGCCCCGAGCATCTCCGCGATCGGCACGGGCAGCAGCGACAGCCGCACGAGGTCGAGCGCGTCGCGGCTGAGGAAGCGCATGCGCGGCGCGTTGAGATCCACGTACGGGTGGAAGTCCGAATTCGCCGGCGCCGCGAACGTGCGCATGAGCGCGTCGAGCAGGCGCCGGTCGCCGATGCGCCGCAGCTCCAGGTCGCCGAGCGACTCGAGCCCGGCGAGCCGCAGGTCCGCGGCCAGCGCCGGCTCCGCGAAGATGTCGTTCGTGAATCCATGCAGCGCACCGACGGGGCGCGCGACGATGACGATGTTCGCATCGTCGGTGCTGTAGACCTCGTAGCTCGCGAAGTGCGGCGACAGCGCCTTCAGGATCGACGCGACGATGGTCAGGTCGGTTTCGTAGATCTGGATCCACTGCACCAGCAGGCCGTCGGCCGCGAGGTGGCGGCGGATCTGCGCGTAGAACTCGTCGGAGAACAGCGTCGCCACGCCGCTCACCCACGGATTCGACGGCTCGGAGATGATCACGTCGTACTCGCGCTTGGCCGCGGAGAAGAACGTCTTCGCGTCTTCGTAGTGGATCCGGCTGCGCGGATCCTCGAACAGCCGCGCGACGCGCGCGCCGAAGCCGAGACGCGCCGCCGCGGCCATCACCGGCTCGATTTCGATGGAATCGAGGCGCTCGACGCGCTCCGAACCGAGCTCGATGCTGGATGTGAGCCCCGAGCCGATGCCGATGTTCGCGACCCGGCGCGGATTCGGGTGCATCGCGAGCGGCAGTGCCGCCAGCATCGACATCGTGATTTCATCCGGGTTGGGCGTGCCCGGCGCACCCATGTGAATGGCGGCATCCGGTTTGCCATTGGTGGCGATGGTGACGGCATCGCCGCTGCGTACCAGCGAGATCGTGGCCGTCTTGCCATCGCGCAGGAAGAGCACCTGCGCATCGCCGGACAGGCGCACCTGCCCCTTGCGGTACACGCCCGCGGCCATGCGCATCGGGTCGAGCTGCGCGAACAGCGCGACGAGGGCGAACAGCGCCGCGCCGCCCGCGAGCGCGGTGCGCAGCGCGCGCGTGCCGCCGGCACCGAAAGGCTTCGGCTCGAGCAGCAGCGCGATGCCGAGCTGTGCGAACGCGCCGGCGAGGATGGCGCCCTTGAGGCCCACGCCCGGCAGAAGCACGTGCACGGCGAGCAGCACGCCGGCGATCGCGCCCACGGTGTTCGCCGCGTAGACGCGGCCGATCGCGCGCTCGTCGGCGCGCGCCAGCAGCGCATGCGTGATCACCGGCAGCGTCATGCCCGCGATGAACGTGGTCGGGATCATCACCGCCGCGGCGACGCCGTGGCTGACCAGGTTGAAACCGAGATAGCCGGCGTCGGTGGGCCCGAAGGTGCGCATGGCCGCGCCGACCACGTCGAACGTGAAGCCGTAGCCCGGCACCGTGAGCATGGCGACGATGGCCATGATCGCGAACATGCAGGCGAGCGTCGTGAGCGGCCGGGCCAGTGAGTCGATGTGGCGCCGGATGACGAGCCCGCCGCACGCGAGCCCGAGGATGAACGCGCTCAGCATGAGCTCGAACGCGTGCGTGGACGCGCCGAGCACCAGGCTCAGCATGCGGATCCACGCGATCTCGTACACGAACGCGGCCAGGCCGGAGAGGAAGGCCACGACCAGGATGCGCAGCGCCAGCCGCGCGGCGGGGTCGGGCGGCTGCGGGGCGGCCGTCACCACCGCGCTCACCAGCGCCGGCGCGGGCTCCTCGCCGCGCACCAGGAACACCGTGACGCCGAGCGCGATGTTGATGACGCCCGCGATGAACACCGTGCCGGGCAGCCCCACCCAGCCGATCAGCCAGAAGCCGCTGGCGAGCACGCCCAGCGCCGCGCCGAGACTGTTGGTGAAGTACAGCATCGCGAGCGTCGCGCCGGGACGGTCGGGGAAGCGGCGCACCAGCGCGCCGCTGATCAGCGGAAACGTCGCGCCGAGCAGGATGGACTGCGGCAGGATCAGCAGCGCCGCGATGAGCCACTTAGCACCGTTGATCGCGGACGCCGCGTCGAGCGCGGGTATCACGTGATCGAACGTGAACGAGACGCTGCCGAGGTAGACGGGATGGAACACGAGCGCGATCGCGCCGGTGACGATCTCGACCACGGCGTAGGCCAGCAGCAGGTTGCGGATGCGCGGCGACCAGCGCGCCGCCAGATACGCGCCGAGCGCCATGCCGCCCATGAACACCGTGAGCACCAGCGTCTGCGCGTAGGCTGCATGGCCGAGGAACAGCTTGAAGTAGTGCGACCAGATCGACTCGTAGATCAGGCCGGAGAAGCCGGACAGCGTGAAGATGCCGAAGAGCGCGTTGCGCCCGATCGTGCGCCGCGCCGCCGTCATGGTCGTGCGATGCGCGGCTTGACGGGTGCCGCGGACCAGATCTGGCCGTAGTCGTCGCGATATACCAGGTGGTAGCTGGGGAAATGGCGCCGTATCGCGGTCGACACCCGTTCGTCGCCGAGGTCGAGCATGCGCACCACGCCGGCGCGCAGGTAGGGATCGTTCTGCAGCAGATCGTAGGGGTAGAAGCCGACTCCGGAGATGACCACGACCCGCGGCTCGGTGCCCGGGTAGCGCGGCAGCTGGCCGAGGTGGTGGTCCATGAACTCGCGCATCTGCACGGCGCGCAGGCCGACCCCCACGACCAGGCTCAGCAGCGCGCAGGCGACGACGTACGTGCGCAGATCGGCCCCGTTCGCGGGCGGCGCCGCGCCGGCGGGCGCGGGCCTGCCCGCGGGCGCGAACAGCACCGCCGTCGCGAGCAGCGGCAGCACCAGCCAGGCCGAATGGAAGTAGCGAAAGCCCCAGCCGTGGCCCTGGTCGGCCCAGACGAACAGATAGCCGACCAGCGTGAGCAGCGCGCTCGCCGCGAGCGTGAGGAAACGGGCGTCCGCGCGGGCGCGCCATCCGCCGGCGACCGCCAGCAGCAGCAGGCAGGGCGCGGCCCACAGCAGTAGTTTGGCCATGCCGATGAGCCGCGCGTAGTACAGCCGGGCGTCCGGCCAGGCGAAGGCGCCGGCCACGCTGCCCAAGCTGCCCACGCCGTCGGTCGCGGGGCCGGAGCCGTGCGCGAGCGAGCCGGAATGCAGGAACCAGCCGATGCCGAGCAGCACCGACAGCGGTAGATAGCCCGACCACAGCGCGGCGAGCTTCGAGACGGGTTTGCCGCGGGTGGCGAGCCAGGCGAACCACGGCAGCGCGAACAGCAGGTGCGGCACGGGGTTGTGCAGGGTGAGCGCGATCGAGCCGACGACGCCCGCGGCGAACAGCCGGCCCGGCGTCGGGGTCAGCACGAGCAGCGCGAACGCCGCGTTGGCGAGCATGTGCGCCGTCATCGAGTAGTAAGAGATGCCGTCGGCGAAGAACACCGGCGACGCCAGGGTGAGCAGCGTGACGAGGCCCGCCGCCTCGACGCTGTCGAACAGCTGCCGCGCGAGCCGGTTGAGCACGATGATGGTGGCGCCCGAGAGCACGGCGTTGCAGGCCCAGGGCACGCCGAGAAACGTGAACGGCGTGAGCAGCAGCGCGAACGCCGGCCAGTAGCCGGACGACACCTCGCCCGTGAGCTTCGAGGTGTTGAGGAAGGACACCTGGAATTCCGCCGGGATCAGCAGGTCGAGCAGGTCCACCGGGTACTGCGCGGTCAGGCGGCCCGCGGCGAATATCTGGCTCTGGAAGAACGGCGCGAACTCGTCCATCGACAAGGGCTGGTTGCGGTAGATGAACAGCGTGCCCAGCGACAGCACGACGGTGACCGCGCCTGCGATCCACAGCGGATGCGCGCCCAGCCAGCGCAGCAGCCGGTCGAAGCCGTCCCAGCGGGGCACGAACAGCGCCACGAGCAGAATGCCCAGGGTGAACAGCGCCGCGCCGTAGTCATAGAACGAGAACAGCACGTAGAAGATGGGCGCGAGCCCTCCCGCGTCGCCCACCGAGCGCAGCTGCTGCAACCACAGCACGCAGCCCGCCGTCAGCAAGGCGCCGACGATCAGCAGCGCGCGCGCACCCGCGGAGCGGCCCACCGGCAAGCTGGCGAACAGCGATTTCCGCCCGGCGTCTGCTGGCACGTAGCCCTCAGCCGCCGCGCGCCGAGTGATCGCTTCCGAACAGCGGGATGTCGAGATACCTCAGGCGGCGCAGCTCGCGGCGACCATTCGTGATCGAATCGAGGATGACGCCCGCCGTGATGCTGAGGAAGGCGATGATCGTGAGCCCCATCGACAGGATGGCGGTGGGCAGCCGCGGCACCTGGCCGGTTTCCAGGTAGGTGACGAGCACGGGATAGCCGAACGTCAGCGCCGCCAGGAAGAACAGCAGCGCGATCAGCGTGAAGAACTGCACCGGACGTTCTTCCTTCACGACGCGCAGGATCATGCGGCCGATCCGCAGGCCGTCCCGCACGGTGTGCAGCTTGCTCGTCGAGCCCTCTTCGCGGCTGCCGTAGCGTGTCGGCACGTCGGCGATGGGCATGCGCAGCTCGAGCGCGTGCACCGTGAGCTCGGTCTCGATCTCGAATCCGGCGGCCAGCGCGGGGAACGACTTCACGAAGCGGCGCGAGAACGCGCGATATCCGGACAGCATGTCGCCGCAGCGATTGCCGAAGATGTTGGCGACCACGCCGGTCAGCGCCCGGTTGCCGAACCGGTGCCCGAGGCGATACGCGGAGGCGGAGTGGGCGACGCGGATGCCGGTCACCATGTCGAGATCGTCGCCGAGCAATCGCTCGATGAGCAGCGGCGCCGCGCTGGCGTCGTACGTGCCATCGCCGTCGACCAGCAGGTACACGTCGGCCTCGATGTCCGCGAACATGCGCCGGACCACGTTGCCCTTGCCCTGCAGAGGCTCGCGCCGAACTACGGCTCCCGACTCGCGCGCGAGGTCGGCGGTGCGGTCCGTCGAGTTGTTGTCGTACACGAAGACGGTCGCCTTCGGCAGGGCACTGCG
>JBIOZI010000400.1:0-48070 GCA_044871085.1 Steroidobacteraceae bacterium
GCGCTGATGGGGTCGAGGCCGGCCGTCGGCTCGTCGAGCATGAGCAGCCGCGGATCGAGCGCGAGCGAGCGCGCCAGCGCCGCGGCGGCGTTCGACGAGCTGCTGATGGACCTGCGCCAGCAGCTAGGTCTCACGGTGATCATGATCACGCACGACCTCGACACGATCTTCAGAACCTGCAATCGTGTCGGGGTGATCATCGACCGCAAGATGACGAGCGATACCCTCGAGGGCATCACGGCCAATCCGCATCCGTGGATCCAGGCCTATTTCCATGGCGAACGCGCGCTGCGCTTCGGCCAGGGCCAGCCGCGTCCGGCTGGCGGCGGGGGCACGCATGGAGCGTGAGGCTAACTACACGGCCGTAGGCGCCTTCGTACTGCTGGTCGTCACCATGGCTGGCCTGTTCGTGTACTGGTACGCGGGCAGCGCCGACGCCCGCGACTACAAGCGCTACGAGATCTACTTCGAGGGCAGCGTGTCGGGGCTCAGCCGCGGCAGTACCGTGCGCTATCTCGGCGTCGAGGTGGGCAGAGTGGTCGCAATCCGCATCGACAAACGCGCCGCGGACCGCGTGCAGGTCATCGCGGACATCGATTCGCACACCCCGATCTCCGACGCCACGCTGGCCTCGCTGTCGCTGCAGGGTGTCACCGGCCTGCTGTACATCGACCTGCTCGCCAACGGAGATCCCAAGCGCCGGATGGATTCCGTGCCGTCGGAGGCGTATCCGGTCATCGATTCGGTGCGCTCCAACTTCGACCTGTTCCTCGCGAGCTTGCCCGACCTGGTCGGGCGCGCCTCGCAAGTGCTCTCCGACGAGAACATCGACGCGATCTCCAAGACGCTGAAGAGCATCGAGACCACCGCGGCGTCGCTGCCGCAGACCATGCGTGACGCGGGCGAGGCCGTGGCCGAGATCAAGGCCACGGTCGCGGAAGTGCGCAGCGCCGCGGCCGGCGCGCGCCAGCTCATCGACTCGTCCGGGCCGAATCTCGCCGCGGCGTCGGAGCGGCTGCGCACGATTTCCGAGAACCTCGCCAGCACCACCGGGCATCTCGACCGGCTCATGGCCGACCATCGCGAGGATCTCGGCCTGTTCCTGCGCGACAGCCTGCCCGAGATCGAGCGCCTGCTGCGCGACAGCCGTCAGGCCGCGCAGGAGTTCCGCGAACTGTCGCGCAGTCTCAAGGCCGACCCGTCCCAGCTTCTGTACGAGCCGAGTTACCGCGGCGTGGAGATTCCGCGATGAAGGTTCTGGCATCGGCCCTGTTGTTCGCCGCGGCGGCGCTCGCCGGCTGCGGCAGCCTGCTCGACAGCAAGCTGGCTGCGCCCCAGGCATATGTGCTGCGTCTGCCGCCGCGCGCGGTGCAGGCGCCCGCCTCGCCGGCCGGCACCCTGCTGCTGCAGCGGCCGGAAGCCGGTCCGGGACTCGACTCCGATCGCATCGCGCTGTTGCGCAGCGATCAGCGGTTCGATTTCTACGCCGCGAGCCTGTGGGCCGCGCCGGCGCCGGACCTGCTCGAGAGTGTGATCGTCGACGCGCTGCGCGCCGGCGGCGCGTTCTCCGCGGTGTTCGACGACTCCGCGCCGTTCGCGCCGCGCTACGACCTGCGCGTCACGCTGCGGCGGTTCGAGGCCGATTACACGGCGTCCAATGGAGGCGAGAGCGGCGGCGCTCCCACCGTGTACGTGGTGCTCGATTGCACACTGGGCCGCCACCGCGACCGCGCGCTGCTCGCGGGCTTCACCGCGCAGGGCTCGGCGCGCGCCAACGCGGACCGGGTCAACGAGGTCGTCAATGCGTTCCAGGCCGCCACGGCCATCGCGGTCGGGGAGCTGGAGCGCGCCACCGCGGCGGCCATCGCGGCGGAGCCGCGTCAGGGGCCACAGGCGGAGCCGCGTCAAGAGCAGCCTGCCGTGCCGCGCACCGCACAGTAGCTAGAACGTGCACAGCCCGGTCGCTTCCATGAACCGATAGAGCCAGTAAGTGCTCTGCGCCGGGTCGGCATAGGCGCCGACCTCGGCCGTGTACTCGAGCGGTGGCGGCCCGCGGTTGGTCCACAGCGCATTGAACCAGGCGCCGATCGCGGTCGCGATGTCCGAATTCAGCGGCACCGCCGCGGCGATGTTGGCCTCGAGGTTGTAGTCGGCGAGATTGCGCCGCGTGAGGTTGGCCGACCCGAGCGTGAACCACAGCTCGCTGGCACCGCGCAGGACGACGAGCTTGGAATGGAACTGTTCGCCGTGCGTACGGAACCAGCGCAGCTTGATCGCGCCGTCGGACGCGGTCGTGAGCTCGGACGCCACCGAGCGGTTCGGAATGCCGTTCTTCTCGCGCCCGAACGCATCCTTGTTCGGATCGAGCAGCACGCGGATCGCGACGCCACGCTTGGCGGCCGCGATCAGCGCGTCGACGACTTCCCGTTCCGCCAGATAGAACATTGCGACGTCGATGCTGTCGCCGGCGCGCGCGCCGCCGAAGTTGCGCAGGATCGCGGCGCGGATCTCACCCTCGGTGAGCACCTGTACGCGCGCCACCGCGGCCGGGTTCGCGATGGCGGCGGGCGCGGGCGACACATCCGCCCATTCGCCCCGCCAGCCGGATGCGCGCGCCAGCGCGAGCTCGCTCTCGAGCAGCGGCACGATCGCCGCGCCCGACACGCGCAGCGCCACGTTCGAATGCAGGCTGCTGGCGTCGTGCGGGTTGGCGGACGTGACTATGCCGGTGATGCCGCCGGCGCCGTCGTCGCCGATGAGCACCTTGCGATGGTCCGCCTTGAAGTTGAGCAGCCGCGCCCAGGCGCCGAACGACACCTCGGCCGGCCCGGCGTCGAGCGGGTTCGGCAGCCAGGCCTCGCCGGCGCCGTCGCCCGACCACCAGCGCATGGTCAGGCGCCACAGCGCGGAGTAGATAGGGTTCGAGTCGCGCAGCGCGTCGAGATCCACGCGCACCACGTCGATGCCGGCACCCTCGAGGTCCGCGAGCTGCCGCGAGGGCAGGCTGCCATACACGTCGTTGATGGGGTCGGTGAGCACCAGCACGCGCAGCGCCGGCACTTCGCGCTTGCGCGCCAGCAGGGCGTCGCGCAGCTCGGTCGACAGCGCGCGGTATTGCCCGCCCGAGGCCGCACCGTTCTGCTCGTTGAACAGGAAGAAATCGAGCACCAGGTATTCGCGCGCGGCGCGGATGCCGTCCAGCATGGCGTCGAAAATCTGCTGTCGCGCCACGGGGGCGCCGAACGCATCGGCACCGGTGACGTCGGCCAGGAACTGCACCTGCTCGAGCGGCGTCTCCACGATGGGGCCGCGTACGCTGGTGCCGTCCGGCAGGGGCTTGTAGAGATTCCACAGCGCGACCGTGAGCCACAGGCCGAGAAAGACACGGAACAACAAGCGGCCCCAGCGCCGCTTTTTCCGCGGCACCTCGGGAGGCGGCGATGGATCGATGTAGTCCGCGGCAGGCCCTTCAGCCATCGGCGGATATTAGGGCCTGGCTGGGCCTCGGGGGAGAGTCATCGGCTGCGCTCACGTGCGACCGTGCGGTGCGCGGGCTCAGCCGTCCCCCAGGCGCTCCGAAAGCTCGAGCCAGCGAGTCTCGAGCGTCTCGACCTCGCGCAGCAGCGCGGCGTGCCGTTCGGTCACTTTGCGGGCGTGTGCGGCATCGCGCCCGTAGTCGAGGGCCGCGAGCTCTTTTTCCAGCTTCTCGCGCTCCTGTGCGAGCTTGGCCAGCGAAGCCTCGATGGTCTTGATCTCCTGCTTGCGGGGCGCGCCTTCACGGCGCGCCTCGGCGTCGCGCTTGCGGTCCGCACGGCGGTCCTCGCGCCGGGCGTCATTGCGCGGCTTGGACTGCCCGTTGTTGCGCGCCGGCGTGGCGGGAGTCGCCGCGGATCCGGCGCGTTTCTCGAGCCAGTTGGAGTAGTCCTCGAGGTCGCCGTCGAAATCGGCGACCCTGCCGTCCGTCACCAGCCAGAACTGATCGCAGACGCTGCGCAGCAGGCCGCGGTCGTGCGACACGACGATGACCGCACCGGCGAAATCCTGCAGCGCGGTGATCAGCGAATGCCGCATTTCGAAATCGAGATGGTTGGTGGGCTCGTCGAGCAGCAGCAGGTTGGGTCGTTCGGCGACCAGGATGGCCAGCGCGAGCCGGGCGCGCTCGCCGCCCGAGAAATGCACCACCGGCTCGAACACGCGGTCGCCGCGGAAGCCGAAGCCGCCGAGATGGTTGCGCCGGCGCTGCTCGTCCCATTGCCCGCGCGCGCCGATTTCGTCGATGCGGTTGGTGAGCGCGATGAGCGCGGTATCCCGCGCATCGAGGCGGTCCACTTCGAGCTGCGCGAAATTGCCGACGATGAGATCCGGCGAGGCGACGCGGTCGCCGGCGGTCTGACGCAGCGCACCGGAAATGAGCTTCATGAGCGTGGATTTGCCCGCGCCGTTGCGCCCGAGGATGCCGATGCGCTCGCCGGGGTTCACCGAGCGGCTCACGTCCGAGAGGACCAGCCGTTCGCCGTACGCCGCCTCGGCGCCGTCCAGGGTCACCAGTGGCTGGGGTAGTTTGCTCGCGGCGGCGAATTCCCACTCGAAGGTTTCGAGCTCCTGGTAGGTGGCGATGGTCTCGAGCTTGCCCAGTGCCTTGATACGGCTTTGAACCTGGCGTGCCTTGCTGGCCTGCGCGCGGAAGCGGTCGATGAACGAATGCAGCCGCGCCACCTCGCGCTGCTGGCGTGCGGCCATGGCCGCGGACTGCTGGATGCTCGCGGCGTGCTGGCGCTGGAAGTCGGTGTAATTGCCGGTCCAGTGCTCGAGCTTGCCGTTCTCGAGGTTCACGATGCGGCTCACGATGTCGTCGAGGAACTCGCGGTCGTGCGAGACCAGCAGCAGCGTGCCGGGAAAACGCTGCAGCCAGCCCTCGAGCCACAGCACCGCGTCGAGGTCGAGGTGATTGGTGGGTTCGTCGAGCATGAGCACGTCGGCGCGCGACATCAGCGCGCGGGCCATGTTGGCGCGCATCTGCAGGCCGCCCGAGAGCTGCTTGACGGGCCGCTCGATGTCCTCGGGCGCGAACCCGAGGCCGTCGGCCAGCTCCGCCGCGCGCGCCGCCGAGGTGTAGCCCCCCGCGAGCTCGTAGTCGCCGAGCAGGTGCGCTTCTTCCATGCCGTCGTCCGCGGCGCGCGCCTTCTCGAGCGCCGCCTCGATGTCCATGAGGCGCCTGTCGCCGCCGCGCACGTACTCGAGCACCGTGGACTCGGTCTTCGGCAGCTCCTGCGACACCGAGACGAAGCTCAGCTTGCCGGGGACGGAGTAGTCGCCGGCGTCCGGGCCGAGGTCGCCGCGCAGCAGCGCCAGCAGGCTGGATTTCCCGCAGCCGTTGCGGCCAACGATCCCGATCTTGTCGCCGCGGAAGATGGTCAGGTTGGCGCGGTCGAAGAGCACCGCCGCGCCGCGGCGCAGGCGCAAATCCCTTAGTTCGAGCATGGGCTTAAGTGGAGCCTGGAGTGGGTTCAAGCATGGGGGGCGCGATTGTAGGTGACGCAGGCTATGCTGTCGTCCATGGAACAGACGCTACTCGACGCGCTGGTGGCCTGCTTCACGGCGCACGACCTCCGCAGCGAAATCCACGGTGCCGCCGTGCGGGCGCCGGACGGCCTCACGATCGAGCCACGCATGATCCAGCGCGGCAACGCCAATGACACCGTCCAGGTGCAGCTCGATTTCGCCATCGTCTCGCCGCGCATGCAGGGCGTGCCCTTCCTCGACTCCATCGCCGGCGTCGGCGACACGCAGGATCTCGCGGTGCGCAATGCCTTCGAGAAATTCGCCCGCAGCTCGTTCCACGTGATCGCCGAGGCCCTCACCGATCATCCCGGCGATTCGCAGCAGGTGGAGATCGAGCAATGGGGCGCGGGCGAGCGGGCCTGGCGGACCTTCGTCGGCCCCCTGTTCCTGCAGGCGACCCAGCACGGCGCCGGTGTGCAGGGCTTCGAGCCGTTCTTCGGCGCGCTCGAAGATTTGTTCGTCGCCTCGATGAGCCCGGGTCCGCACTGGATGCGCGTGTTCCTCGGCGCGCTCGACGGCAAAGTCATGGGCCGCGAAGTGCTGGTGGACGGAGAGGTGTGGCCCGACGGCCAGGCGCTGCTCGATGCGCAGACGTTCGAGTACCCGGCGGGCTATGCATCGTTTCGCAATCTGCTGATAGCCCTGCCGGCGGAGGCAACCGCCTAACCCCGCGCGCCACCGGGCCGCGTTGATCTCTAGTACGCACCGGGGCGTGCGCGGGAGATGTCAAATGAAACGGCTGTGGTGGGTGATGCTGGGTAGTTGGGCCGTCGCCGGTGTCGCGGCCGCTTCTGCATCGGTCGTCAGCGTCGATATCGTCGCTCCGGACGGCCGCACCTTCCGGGAAATCCCGCTGCGCTCGCGCGATGGCGCCCTGCGCTCCTACCTCGAGGCCGAGAAGGGCGAGCGCTACCAGGTGCGCGTGCGGAACACGAGCGGCGAGCGCCTGGGCCTGGTCATCGCCGTCGACGGACGCAACATCATCAACGGCGAGAAATCCGAGCTCGCGCGCGGCGAGCCCATGTACGTGCTCGACGCGTGGGACACGCAGAGCTACGCCGGGTGGCGTGCGAATCTCGATGCCATCAACGAGTTCTACTTCACCGACTGGGCGGACTCGTACGCCGAGGCGTTCGGCGACCGCTCCGCGCGCGGCGTGATCGCCGTCGCCGTGTACCGCGAGGTGCCGACGCCGGCGCCTGCCTACCAACCGTACCAGCCGGGTCGCGAGGAAGAACGGGCCGCGCGCGATGCGCCGATGCCCGAGCCGCCGCCCGCGGCCACCGCGGTGCCCCCCGCCGCGGACGCCGCGGGCGCCGCCGGCAGGGCGGCCGGCTCGAACGAGCGGCGCGACAAATCCGCCGGCACCGGCTATGGCGACCGGCGCATCGACCGGGCCTACGAAGTGCGCTTCGTCGCCCGGTTGAGCGCGGACAGCCGGCACTTCATCAAGTACGAGTGGCACGAGACGCTGTGCCGCAGGCGATTGCTCGAATGCGGCGAGAAGAATCGCTTCTGGGACGAATCCGTGCTCGGGTTCGCACCGCCGCCGCCGCACCGCCACTGATCCGAAACGAGGAGATCAACATGTCGATTCGTGCCTGCGCACTTGTGCTGCTCGCGGCGCTGCCGCTGGCCGCGACCGCCGAAGAGTCGAAGACTTCCACCGAGCGCGCATCGAAGCGGGGTTCCGTGCCGTCGATGGAGCTCGACGCGCTCGTCGCGCGGGTCGCGAAGCGCACCGGCAAACAGTTCATCATCGATCCACGCGTGCGCGCCGAGGTGCCCATGATCGGCTTCGACGCCGACAGTGTGGGTGTCGAACCACTGCTCGCCATCCTGCGCGTGCACGGCTTCGTCGCCGTCGACAACGGTGACTTCTACACCGTGCTGCCCGACGCCGTTGCCCGCCAGCTCGCCGGGCCGCTCTACACCGACCTCGGGTTCAAGGCGCTCGACGACGAGATCGTCACGGTGCTGCTGGAGGTGAAGAACGCCTGCACCGCGCAGCTCGTGCCGGTGCTGCGGCCGCTCATGCCGCAGGCGGCACACATGGCCGCGGACCTGCAGACCAACAGCCTGATCCTCAACGATCGCGCCGCCAACCTGCGGCGCGTCGGGGCGATGGTCGAGCGGCTGGACCGGGCGGCGCCCGCCGGCAAGAAGTGCGCAGGGCCGCCGCCGCCGTCCGGGACCGGTAGTTAGACGTCAGAGCGGCGTCAGCAGGTACAGCCGCTGGTGGATGCAGCGCTGGGTGAGGTCCACCGTGGTCAGGCCGGTCTGCGGGTCGAGCGCGAACTTCGGACAGATGCGCAGCGCCTCGTCGGTGCGAAAGCCGGCGGCGACGATCTGGCCGCGCCGGTTCACGGAAACGGCCCAGTTGAGCGTCACGCGCGGCGCGCCCACGACGAGCCGGTTGAGGTCGAACGCGCGTCCGCCCAGCCACAGCGTGGCGCGCTCGCGCGTCGAGAGGACGGGATCGCAGTACTCGCCCGGCCCCGAATTGCCGACGGTCTCGCCGTCATAGCCGACGCCGGAGGCGACGCTCGACACCGCGCCGGGCAGGTGCGGCAGCCGGGTCTCGCGATCGTCGCGGCCCCAGCGCAACGCGATGGATGGGCCGCAGCCCACCTGCCCGCCGCCCGAGATGTCCGTGACGTATCCCGCGACCTCGCCGAGATCGTTGATGTCGGTCGGGAACGCCGTGCTCGTGGAGTCACCGGCGCGCAGCAGCCGGGTCGCACCCGTGGCGACGATGTAGCGGATCGCATCGTCGTCCTGCGTTCCGACCGCCACGCTGAGCGCGTTCATGTCGGTGGGATTGCCGCGCTTCGGACCGAGGATCAGGTTCCCGGCCGCGGTCCTGGTCACCCAGCGGGACGTCAGGCACACCGTGTCGAACGGCGGCGGCAGATCCGTATCGGGGAGCGCGCTCCAGCCGATCGCGTGGCGCGCGTTGCCGGCGATCGCCAGGTTGATGTTGAACCCGTCGCACTGCGGGGTTTCGAAGATGGTCTCGAACCCGCCGGCCAGCGACCACTTCACGCCGAACAGTCCGCTGTCGCGCCCCTCACCGCCGAACACCTCGCCCCGATCGTTGAGCGAAATGGCGAACGCCAGGTCGTTCGGGCCGCCGCTGTCCTGCAGCGCGAGGCCGCCGAACCTCAGGGCCCACACGTAGGGCGTGAACTCCTGGTGCAACGCGACGGCCGCCGGATCGACCTGCGTGAAGCAGCTGTGGGTGCCGTCGACGATGCCGAAGTCGTTGACGTCGTTGCCGGAGAGGGTCTCGCCGAACTCGGCGAGACAGGCCGCGGCCGCAGCGGGTGGCGGCATGACCTCCTCGAGGCGGTAGCGTCCGGGGCCTGCGGGCCCATGAGCCTGCGCCGTGGCGCAGGCGAGAATGACGGCGGCCAGGGCCGCGATGGGTGAGCTCCGCATGATTCGTCCCCCGGATAGTTAGTTTTTGGAGTGCGTGGACCCCGCGAGCATGCCGAAACCCGCGCCTCGCCGCCAGCCTCGCCGCGCGGATGAAAGCGCTAACTACCGATACCGCCGGGTGCGGAGGGGGCCGCGGGCGATCCGCGCTCAGGCGCCGCGCGGGCTGGTCCAGCGCTCAGGCGCCGCGCGGCTAGGCGATCTTGTCGTAGTTGGAGGACTGCGCGATGAGGCCGGCGAACGCCGGGCCGGTTTCCTGCTGGCGCGCCAGCAGCAGGCGCAGCTCCTCGAGCGACACGGGCTCGCCGAACAGCTTGCCCTGGCCGAAGCCGCAGTGGTGGCGGCGCAGGAACTGCAGGTGGCCGAGGGACTCGACGCCCTCGGCGATGACGTTCATCTTCAGGCTGCGCCCCATCTCGATGACGGTGCGCACGATGGTGGCGTCGCTTTCGTCGTCATCCACGTCACGCACGAAGGACTGATCCACCTTGAGCGTGCCGATCGGGAACTGCTGCAGCGCCGACAGCGAGGAGTAGCCGGTGCCGAAGTCGTCGATGGAAAGATGCAGGCCCATGGCGTACAGCTCGTCCAGCAGGTGCAGCGTGCGCTTGGAGTCCGCCATCAGCGTCGTCTCGGTGATCTCGAGCTCGAAACAGGTCGGGCTGACGCCGTGTTTGCGGAACACCGAGCGGAAACGCAGGATGAAACTCGCCTGGCGCAGTTGCTTGAGCGAGAGGTTCAGCGAGATGCGGCCGGGCGTCGTCACG
This sequence comes from Steroidobacteraceae bacterium, assembly GCA_044871085.1. Taxonomy (GTDB): domain Bacteria; phylum Pseudomonadota; class Gammaproteobacteria; order Steroidobacterales; family Steroidobacteraceae; genus CADEED01. The sequence goes on from JBIOZI010000400.1 coordinate 9,768, forward strand.
GTCTGCTGCAATTCGCGATAGTCCTGGCACACCCGGTTGAGCACCCACTCGCCGACCTCGAGGATGAGATTGGTCTCCTCCGCCAGCGGGATGAACTGCGAGGGTGGGATGTCGCCATGTCCGGGCAGGCGCCAGCGCAGCAGCGCCTCGGCGCCGACGATGCGGCCGTCGCGCAGGTCCACCTTGGGCTGGTAATGCATGAGGAATTCGTCGCGCTCGAGCGAGCGGCGCAGCTTGCTCTTGAGCATCAGCCGCTCGACGGCGGCCGCGTTCATCTCCGGCGAATAGAACGCGAAGGAATTGCCGCCGTTCTGCTTCGAGTGGTACATCGCCGCGTCGGCATTGCGGATCAGGTCGATGACGTTGTCGGCGTCGCGCGAGCAGAAGGCGATGCCGATGCTCGCGGTGAGGAACACCTCGTGCTCCTGGAGCTGGAAGGCGCGCGAGATCTCCGCCAGCACGCTGCGCGCGAGCTGCGCCACCGTGCCGCGATTGTCGGCGTCGCCGGCCAGGTCGTCGATGAACATCGCGAACTCGTCGCCGGCGAGACGGCCGATGGTCGTTTCCTGCGGCAGCGTGCGCGTGAGCCGCTCGGTGAGGATCTCGAGCGTGCGATCGCCGGCCGCGTGGCCGAAGGTGTCGTTGATCTCCTTGAAGCGGTCCATGTCGAGGTACAGCAGCGCCAGCGAGGTGTTGTTGCGCAGCGCGCGCGCGATCGCCTGCTGCAGCAGGTGCTGGAACTGCATGCGGTTCGGCACCTTCGTCAGCGCGTCGTAGCGCGCGAGGTAGCGAATGCGCCGCTCGGCCCGCTTGCGCTCGGTGACGTTGCGGACCACGAAGATCGTGCCCTGGTACTGCGGGTCGTCGGTGGTGATCTGCGAGCCGGTGATGGCCACCGGAATGGTCTGGCCGTGGCGCGTCCGTACGACGGTCTCGCGCGTGTCCTGCGAGGCGCGCAGCATGTCGAACTCGGTGCGCTCGCGCTCGTCTAGGATCGACACGATGCCGCGGCCGACCAGCTCTTCCTCGCCCCAGGCGAGGAGTTTGCACGCGGCGTGGTTGGCCATGCGGATCACGCCGTCTGGCGAGGTGACGAACACCGCGTCGGTCATGCTGCCGAGCACGTTCGTGAGGTAGTTCTTGTTGATGGTGGTCTGGCGCAGTTTCTGGCGCATGCGCTCGAGCGCCGCCTGCAGCTCGCCGAGCTCGTCGCGCCTGCCCACCTCGAGCGGACGCGAGTAGTCACCCTGCGCGATGCGGTCCGCGCTCTTGATGAGCGTCGTGATGGGCTGGTGTACGCGCCGCCCCGCCCACCATGCGAGCGCGAAGCCGATCGCGAGCGCGATGCCGCCGAGCCCGCCCGCGATGAGCAGCGCCTTGCGCAGCTGCCGGCGCTGCATCGAGTCGAACTGCGCGCGCGACGCGGCGGTCTCCGGCGAGGTTTCGACCGAGCGGAGCTCGACTTCGACCTCGCCCACCGTCTGCGGCGTGTCGATGCCGGGCATCGTCTGCACGATGGCGCGCACCGGCACGACGGCGCTGCGCGTGATGGCACCGGGGACCTCGTCCGTCTGCCGCCGCCACCCGTAGACCTGGTTCCCCGCGGTGTCGCGCACCAGCACGCCCAGCAAGGTGGCGTCGTTCTTGAAGGGTTCGACTTGCGCGGCCGTGATGCCGCGGTCACCCACCTGCACGCCGTCCGCGACGTGCTCCGCGAGGTGGCGCGCCACATCGGCGGCCCGCAGCGTCAGCTCGCCGACCACGCGGTCGCGCGAATCGGCGGCCGCGGTATCGAGCAGGGCGGTGTGCTGCGCCCGGTTCGCGTAGACCATGAGCGAGCCGACGGCCAGTGCCACCAGCGCGGCCGCGGCCACGGCAACCATGATGTATTTGCTCTTGAAACTGACGATAGCCATCGAACCCCGTAAATCATCCCCGTTCCGGGGTCTTCTAATTTGCAGGCATCTTAACCATGGCGTTCCCGGGGCGGCCACATTCGCGGCACTGCGACAGCGCGACGATGTCGATTAGGTCCGCAAGAACAGGCGGTGCCTGACGCTGGAGTAGGATGCCGCCCATGCGACCCGGGCCGGAATTCACGCTGGATCAACTCATTGGCCGCGCCCGCGACCACTTGCGGGAGCTGCCCGAGCCCCGCTGCGTCTTGCATAACGAGGTCGCCGCGCCGTTTCTGGCCATGCGGGCCGCCGCCGGCGCCGCGGGCATCGACCTGGTGGCCTTCTCGAGCTTCCGGGATTTCGACCGCCAGCTCGCCATCTGGAATGGCAAATTCCGCGGCGAGCGCCCGATGCAGGGCCGGGCCGGCCAGCCGCTCGCGGTCTCGGAGCTCAGCTTCGCCGAACGTGTCGAGGCCATCTGCTGGTGGTCGGCGATCCCGGGGGCGAGCCGCCATCACTGGGGCACCGACTTCGACGTGGTGGACGCCGGCGCGCTGCGCGGCGGCTACCGGCTGCAGGTGATCCCGTCCGAGTACGCGCCCGGCGGACCGTTCGGGCGTCTAACCACCTGGCTCGATGCGCACATGCACGCCTTCGGGTTCTTCCGGCCGTATGCCACGGACCGCGGCGGCGTACGGCCCGAGCCCTGGCACCTGTCGTACGCGCCGGTGGCGGCACGGGCACAGGGCGCGCTGTCGGCCGGGCAGCTGCGCGACGTGATCGCGGGTGCGCACATGGAAGGGAAGGAGGAAGTACTGGCCTCGCTCGACGCGTACTTCGAGCGCTACGTGCGCAACATCGACGCCGCGCCGCGGACGGCCCTGCTGAGTCCGCGGATCAGTTAGGGATCAGCCCCAGACTTTCTTGATGGCGCCCAGCATCAGCGTGCGCGTGGTGGCCATGGAATCCTCGACGCCCGTGAACACGGGCGGCTGGCGCCGCAGCAGCCGCCAGTTCTCGCTGCGCAGGATGCGCTGCAGGTATTCGAGATTGCGGTCGATGGATTCCATGTACGGGTTGCGGCCGCCGTACAGCACTTCCAGATAGCGATACGCGCGGTTGAATTCGCCGTCGAGCCGCTTGGCGCGCATGTCGAACACGAACTTCGGCGTCTGGCGCAGCAGGTCGAGGCCGGAGGCGTAACGTACCTTCACGTGGCCGTTCTCGCCGATCGGCAGCGCGACGCCCGCCAGCACGAACTCGGCATACAGCCGGTCGCGGCACTTCTCGAGATAGCAGCGGTCCGCCATCTGCGCCATGAGATCGGCGGTGCCGACCAGGTGGCCGAGCTTGTGGTCGCGCGCGTCGGGCGCGACGATGGTCTTGAACGGCCGCTCGTACCCCGTGTAGTGGATGATCTCCGAGGCGATCGGCGCCCAGGCGCCCAGGTCTATCTTCGGTAGATAGTCGCGGAGGAACGCGGCGCCGCGCGACACGTGGACGGTGGTGAACTCGGCGCCGTTCGGCACTTCGGCATCGCGCGTGCTGCGCAGGTAGCCGACGTCGTGGAACAGCGCGACCACGATGCCGAGCATCGCGCGCTCGGGGCCGAACTTCTGCGCCTCCGGCACCTGCATCTCGTGGCCGACGATGAGGCGCGCGGTGGCCAGCGTGATGTCGAGCGTGTGCTGCTGGTCGTGGTAGACCGTGTCGACGCCGAAGTAGCCGGGCATGCGGCCCGAGAACATGCGTTCGAAGTCGTGGAACACGTGGGGGAACGCGGCAAACTTCCGGCCGGGCCAGACTTTCGCAAACAGCTCTTCGACCGCCGCACGCACGTCGGGAGCCGAGCTCACGAGCACCGTGTCGGTTACGTCGTAGTCGCTGCGACGGGATTCCGCGATCACCTTCGAGCCGTTCCAACGTGGGCTAACAAGATGGGCGAGTCTAGGCAGGGGGTACGCAAAAGACCATACGACGGCGGACAGCCTTGAGACGGGCGTGAAGCGCGTCACGATCGGGCCAGGCCGCAATCGCGTGTGGCGCCCGACTACTGTAAAGCGGCGAGCCGCGCCGCATCGAAAACCGCCACGACGGGCGTGTGGTCGGAGGCGCGCTCGACGCGCCGCGGATCCACGTCGATGCGGCATTCCACCAGCGCGGGCAGCAATTTGCGGTGCGCCAGGATCAGATCGATGCGCAGGCCGTTGTTGCGACGGAATGCGCCCTGGCGGTAGTCCCACCAGCTGAACGATTTCTCCGGCTGGTCGAATTGTCGAAATGTGTCGACCAAGCCGAGCTGCAGGACGGACGCGAACGCGGCGCGCTCCTCGGGGCTCACGTGGACCGAGCCGACCCAGGCCCCGGGATCGTGCACGTCGCGGTCTTCCGGTGCGACGTTGAAGTCTCCGAGCACGACCAGGCCCGGGTGGCGCCCGGCTTCGGTGCGCAGCCAGCGCGTCAGCGCCTCTAACCAGCGCAGCTTGTAGGCGAATTTCTCGCTGCCGGGCGCCTGCCCGTTCGGCACGTACAGGTTGATGACGCGGAACGGACCGATGGTGGCCGCGAGCACGCGCCGCGGCGGATCGTCGAAATCCGGAATGTCGCGCACCACATCAAGTATCGGAAGACGCGCGAGCAGCGCAACTCCGTTATAGGTTTTCTGACCGCTGAAGATGCTGTGGTAGCCCGCCGCGGTGAACTGCCCGTGCGGGAAGTCCGGGTCCTGCATCTTGGTTTCCTGGAGTCCCACGATGTCGGGCTGCGCGGAACGCAGCCATTCGAGCAGCTGCTCGCCGCGCACGCGCAGCGAGTTCACGTTCCAGGTGGCGATCTTCAATTTGCCACCGTTCGCGGTGGCGGAGCTCAAGAGGCGAGGCCCTGCTGGCGCAGCAGCGCATTCACGTCGGGTGGGCGGCCGCGGAAATCGACGAAGGCCTCGAGCGCCTTCTTGCTTCCACCCTGCGACAGGATGGAATCGAGGAAGCGCTGCGCGATCCTCTGGTCGAACACGCCGGATTCCTCGAATGCCGCGAACGCGTCCGCCGCGAGCACTTCGGCCCACTTGTAGCTGTAGTAGCCCGCGGCATAGCCGCCCGCGAAGATGTGACCGAAGTTGTTCGGCATGCGATTCCAGTCGGGCAACTGGAACACGGCCACTTCCTGGCGCACCTCGGCCAGGATCTCGGCGATGCGCGCGCCCTGGGCCGGGTCGTACTCCGCATGCAGCCGGAAATCGAACAGCGCGAACTCGAGCTGGCGCACGGTGGCGAGGCCGGCCTGGAAGGTACGCGAGCCGAGCAGGCGTTCCTGCTTGTCGGCCGGCAGCGGCGCCCCGGTCTCGAAGTGGCGCGCCATCGTGGCGAGCACCTCGGGGCGCCAGGCGAAATTCTCGAGGAACTGGCTCGGCAGCTCCACTGCGTCCCACGACACGCCGTTGATGCCGGCGATCGACGGATAACCCACGCGCGTCAGCATGTGGTGCAGCCCGTGGCCGAACTCGTGGAACATCGTGACGACGTCGTCGTGCGTCAGCAGCGCCGGCTTGCCTTCGCCCGCCGTCAGGAAATTGCACACTAGATAGGCCACGGGGATGGTGGCGTCGCCGCCGAAATCCTTGCGGCCCACGCAGTCGTCCATCCAGGCGCCGGCGCGCTTCTTGGGACGTGCGGTGGGGTCGAGATAGAAACCGGCGCGCACCGCGCCGTCCGCGCCGAGGATCTCGAAGAAGCGCGCGTCGGCGTGATACACCGGCACGCCCGCTCGCTCGACGATCTTCACGCCGAACAGCTTGCCGGCGACCGCGAACAGCCCTTCGAGCACCCGCGGCAGCGGGAAGTACGGGCGCAGCTCTTCCTGCGAGATCGAGAAGCGCTCGTGCTGCAGCTTCTCGGCGAAGTAGCTCACGTCCCAGGCCTCGAGCTTGCGGCCCGCGAAGGCTTCGAGCTCGGCGAATTCCCTGGCCGCCGCCGGCCGCGCCACGCGCGCGAGCTCGCGCAGGAAATCGAACACCGCCTGCGTCGACGGCGCCATGCGCGTGGCGAGCGCGTACGCCGCATAGTTGGGAAAGTCGAGCAGCCGCGCCGCCTCGTGGCGCAGCGCGAGTATCTTCGACATCACCTCGGTGTTGTCGTACTTGCCGGCCGACGGGCCGCGATCGGACGCGCGCGTGCTCCAGGCCTCGTAGAAATCGCGGCGCAGCGCGGCGGAGTCGGCATCCGTCATCACCGCCACGTAGGCGGGCTGCTCGAGCGCGAACAGCCATCCGGGCAGATTCTTTTCGGTGGCGCGCGCGCGCGCCTGCGTGACGATCACCGGGTTGATGCCGGCGAGCTCGGCTGCGTCGGTGACGTGCCGGGTCCAGGCGTTCATGGAGTCGAGCACGTTCTCCTCGAAGCGCGCCCCCAATGAAGCGAGCTCCTGCACCACGGCCTTGTAGCGCTCCTTGCGCTCGGCCGGCAGGCCGACCCCCGCCAGGCGGAAATCTTCGAGCGCGCGCTCGATGACACGCCGCTGCGCGCGGTCGAGCCGGTCGCTCTCGTTCGCGGCGATGGCGTTGTAGGCGCGATACAGCGGCTCGCTCTGCGCGAGGTCGGTCCAGTAGTTGGACAGCAGTGGCAGGCAGGCGTTGTAGCTGGCGCGCAGCTCGTCGGAGTTCAGCACGCCGTTCAGGTGGCTGATGGGCGACCAGGTGCGCGACAGGCGGTGCGAGAGCTGCTCGAGCGGCAGCACGGTGTTGGCGAACGTGGGATGCGGCTGCGACTCGAGCGCCGCCACTTCTCCGCGGCTGCGATCGAGGAGCTGGCGGATCGTGGGCTCCACGTCGCCGGCGCGAATGCGATCGAAGGCCGGCAACGCCGTGCCGGCGATATCGGTGCCCCTGGGTTCGTTCATTTCATTCCAAGCACGGTGAGGACGGGTTCGGTGTCGGGCCGCACTCCGCGCCACAGCGTGAACGCTTCGGCGGCCTGTTCCACCAGCATGCCCCAGCCTTTATGGGCTCGGGCACAGCCCTGTTCAATGGCCCAGGTCACGAAAGGCGTGGAAGACTTGCTATAGCTCATGTCGTAGCAAACGGTGTGCGTCGCGATGGCGCCGCCGTCGATGTTGGGTACCGAACCCGTGAGCCCCGCGGCCGTGGCGTTGATGACGATGTCGAAGGCTTCGTCGCCGACCTCGTCGAAACCGCAGCCGCGAATGGCACCGAGATCCGCGAACAGCGACGCGAGATTCACCGCGCGCTCGGGGGTGCGATTCGCGACCACGAGCTCGGTGGGCCCGAACGAAAGCAGCGGCTCGATGACGCCGCGCGTGGCCCCGCCGGCGCCGAGGATGAGCACGCGCTCGTTGGTGATCGCGAGGCCGAGATTCTTGCGCAGGTCCGTGACCAGCCCATGCCCGTCGGTGTTGTCGCCGAGCAGCACGTGGTCGTCGCGCAGCACCAGCGTGTTCACCGCTCCGGCGCGGTCGGCGCGGGCGCTGAGCTCGTTGGCCAGGTCCGCCGCCGCCTCCTTGTGTGGTACGGTCACGTTCAATCCGCGCCCGCCGCGAGTGAAGAACTCCAGCACCTGGGCGCGGAAGTCTTCCGGGGCGATGTCATACAGGCGATAAACGAGCGCTTGCTCGGTCTGTTTCGCGAAGAGGCCGTGGATGAAGGGCGACCAGCTGTGGTTGATCGGATGACCGACCACTCCGTACTGATCCGGTGCGTTCATCGCTGAAGAAATGCGTGAAATAACGGGGCCATCCGGCCGGTCTTATACATGAACGCACGCCCGCGCGGAACGTCGGCAGGCGCGGCCTTCTCTCGGCTGCTCGAGATGCTGCGCCCCGATCTGCTGCGGTTCGCGTTCTGGCTGGCACGCGATCGCAGCGTGGCGGAGGACGTCGTGCAGGAGACCCTCATCAGAGCCTGGAAGTCACAGAACGAGCTCAAGGATCAGGCGGCTGCCCGGCCGTGGCTGCTGACCATCGTGCGCCGCGAGCACGCGCGCCTCTATGAGCGCAAGCGCCTGCCGACCGTGGACGTCGAAGAGGTCGAGGCACTGGGCGATCCTTCGCTGGCCACCGACGGCGATGCGGGTCTCGACGACCTGCGCCGCGCCCTGATGCAGCTGCCGGACGAGTACCGGGAACCGCTCGTGCTCCAGGTGTTAGGCGGGTTCAGCACCACGGAGATCGGCGCCCAGCTCGGGCTCACGCAGCAGGCGGTGCTGACGCGGCTGTTCCGTGCGCGCAACCGGCTGCGCACCATCTATGGACTGGAGCCGGCGGAGGATCTCGAATGAGCGCCGCCCCCCCATCCGCGGGCAACGAGTGCCGTCACGCCCGGCTGCACATCGGCGGCGATCCCGGCGCGCTGCCGCCCGAGGTGAGCACGCACCTCGACACCTGCGTCGACTGCCGCCGCTTCCGGGACGAGACCGCGATGATCGACGGGCGGCTGCGGGCGGCACTCGAGCTGCCACTGGCCAAGTTCACGGCGCGGCCGGCCGCTGCGCCGCCGCGCCGCTTCGCCCTGGCGGCCTCACTGCTCTTCGGGCTGCTGCTCGCGGGCGGCGCATGGATGCTGCGCCCGCAGAGCGCGCTCGCGGACGAGATCGTCGAGCACGTGCTGCACGAGGCGGATAGTTGGGATCAACAGGGACGCGTACCGTCGGCCGCGCTGGCGGACGTGCTGCTGCGCGCGGGGGTGGAGTTCGATTCGTCGCTGCCCGTGGTCTACGCGGCGTCCTGTCCGTTCCGCGGCAAGCGCGTGCCGCACCTGGTGGTGCAGACGCGCGAGGGACCGATGACGCTGATGCTGCTCGGCGGCGAGCGGGTGTCCAAACGGCGCGAGTTCTCCGAGGAAGGCCTGCGCGGCGTGCTGCTGCCGGCCGGCGAGGGCAGCATCGCGCTGCTGGCGCGCGGCACCGGGGCCGCGCCCGACACGCTGGCGGGCGAGGTCGTCAGCGCCGTTCACTGGCGCTGAGCAGCTCGCACCCGGACTGCGCGCCGCCTAACAATCCGCGCAGCTCCGGCAGCCACTCGCGCATCGATTCCTCGACCAGGTAGGGCGGATTCACGATCACCAGCGCGGACCCGTTGAGCGCGGCGCGCGAATCGCAGGGATGCATCCACAGCAGCGATGCCAGCACGGGGCGCTCCGTCGCCGCGCGCAATCCCGACAGCCAATGATCGAAGTCCGAGCGCAGCTTCATGGGCAGCCATGAAACTATCACCACGCCGGCGAAGCGGGTCAGGGCGTCCTGCACGCACGCGCGCTGGCGCGCGTAGTCTTCGCGCTCCTCGTACGGTGGATCCACCAGCACGCAGCTGCGCCGCTCGGGTGGCGGCAGCAGCGCGCGCAAACCCGCGAAGCCGTCGCCCAGCTCGATCCGCGTGCGCGGGGCGGGACTGAGCGCTTCGACGACCTTGCGCAGGTGGCCGGCCTCTTCGCGCTGGGTCTCGAAGCACACCGCGCGGTCCTCGGCGCGCAATGCCCCGAGCGCGAGCAGCGGAGAGCCCGGATAACGCAGGGCAGCGCCGTGCACGCCGGGCGCGATCGCTTCCCGATAACGACTCAGCGCGGCGTGGCGCGGCGTCGCCTCGAGCAGCTTCCCCGCGCCGGCGCGCCATTCCGAGGGATGCGCGGCATCGCCCGGATGCAGGTCGTACTCGCCGCGGCCCGCATGCGTGTCGACGAACAGCAGTCCCTTGTCCTTGCGCGTGAGCGCCGCCAGGATGTCGAGCAGCGCGACGTGCTTGTGGACATCGGCGAAGTTGCCGGCGTGATGCTGGTGGCGGTATTTCATGGAACCCCGGTTTCGATGCCGGGCCGTTTATACACTGTCGTCCGGGGCGTGGTGTTCGAGGTAACCGAGTTGAAGAAGTGGTCGAACGGGATGTTCGCGAGCCTGCTGCTGGCCGGGCTGGGCCTGGCAGGCGGTGCGCCGGCCGGCGAGCCGCAGAACCGGCCGGTGTCGCCGCGTCGCGTCGCGCCGCCCACACGCATTCCCGATCCCATCGTCGTGGCGCCGTCCGGCGAGGCGGTGCAAACCGCCGCCGTACCGCTCGACGTGCGCCGCGCGGTGGTTGCGGATGCCGCGCGGCGTTTCAAGGTGGAGGCGAGCGCCGTGGTGCTGGTGCGCGCCGAACAGCTGACCTGGCCCGACGGCTCGCTGGGCTGCCCGGAGCGGGGCCTCATGTACACGCAGGCGCTCGTGCCCGGCTATCGCATCGTCGCCAAGACCAGCGCGGGCGAAATGCTCTACCACACCGATTCGCGCGGGCAGGTGCGCAACTGCGGCGCGGTCTCGTCCCCGCGGGTCGACAGTATCTACAAAGGGCTGCAGGACCCGGCGCTGCCGGACAGCGTAGTCGAACGGACGCGCGAGTCCGTGCAGCCGCGCACCCAGCCACCGGCGAAGCCATTGCCGATGCGCTGAACCGCAAGGTCCGGGTCGCCCGTCGCCCGCGTCCGCGCGACGATGACGGCTCCAACACGGAGCCCGTCATGGAATTCATCGTTCGAGGAGTGCCCCAGGAAGTCGCCGACGAAGTGCGCCGCACGCGGCGCGCGCCGGACTATGGTCATCCCGCGCATCTCGAAGTCGCGCGTGGCACCGGCCCCTGCCGTTGCTGTCTGCGCACCTTCGAGCCGGGCCGCGAGGAGCGGCTGCTGTTCACGTACCGGCCTCGCGCCGCCGCCGGTGCCCTGATGGCTCCCGGGCCGGTGTTCATTCACGCCGTGCATTGCGACGCATACGCGGGCGACGGCTTTCCCGAGGCGCTGCGGGTCCTGCCGCTGGCGTTCGAGGCACGCGCCGGCAGCCGGGTGAGCGAGTTGTCGGCGCGGACGGACGTGCCGGCGGAGGCACAGATGTCGGTGCTGTTCCGCGAATTCGGGGCGCAGTGGCTGCACGTCCGGCACGCCGAGGCAGGGTGTTTCATCGCGCGCGTGGACGCGCGTCATGAAGGATAAGCGCGTGGACGCGCATCATGAAGGATAAGCGCGTGGACGCGCGTCCACAAAGACCAGCGCGGTCGAGCATGCGCGCAAAAAAAAGCCCCCGCGGTTTCCCGCGGGGGCCTGGTAGATAGCCGCCCCGATGGACGGCGTCAGCTTTGTGCCCTCACCTGGGCAGTAACAATCCTTCCGTCTTCGCGGTCGCACCGCCGCGGTTCGCCGGGCCGAAGTCGCTGTTGTTGACCAGCAGCACGCCGATGTGCGCGTCCGTGTTCGGGAACAGCGGCCACTGCGTGAAGGCGAGGTCGCCTTTCTGCTTGTAGGTCAGCAGGTCGCCCGGCACCGCTGCCGTGTACTCCTCGCCGAACGGCGTGAGACGGAACGGCCCGAGGTGCGACTCGTCGCCGCCGAAGTACCAGCTGAAGGCGAAGTAGTTCGCCGTCATCGGCTGCCCGATCGACGCCTGCGTGAGACCCATGTCGCTGCCGCAGACGCGCAGGATGACGTTGCTCGAGTTGGTCGCGTGCTCCACGAAGAAGCGCGCGATGCTCGCGCCGGTGGCGAGGTTGATGACCGCCGTCACCTGGCGTCCATCTGCGGTGCTGGTGACGCCAGCGGCATCCTGGCTGACCACTGCGAAGTCGTTGAGCCCGTCGTTGTTCACGTCGAGATCGACTTCGTGGATGGTTCCGACCGGCGTCGCCTTGCGCTCGTACATGTTGAGCACGAATTCCCAGACGAAGTTCGGGTTCACGCTGCAGAGCTGGCCCGCCGGAGTGAGGAAGGTGTTGACGGCCGCCGTCCGAATCGTGGGATTCGGCTGGCCTTCGCCACGATCGCCGCGCGGCGTATCCGGGCCGGTGCCCAACGCCGAGTACGCGAAGATCTGCGCGTCGCCCACGCCCTTGTTCTCGAGCGGGACGAAGCCCACACCAACCAGCGGATCGACCGCCGGCAATTTACCGGCGTTGAGCTTCGCCGCCACCTCGGCCGACTTGCGCGGCAGGATGTGCCACGGCATCGACACCTCGTGGTGCAGACCCTTGAAGACGACGTAACCGTCGTATTCATTGGCGGTCAACGGCCCGATGGCATTGCCGAGGCTGCCCGCGTTCATGAGGTTGTTGCGCAGCTTGGTGCCGTCGACCGTGAGCTTCACCGTGACCTTCGTCGATCCGAACGGATAGACGACGATTCGCGACGGGCTGACGGACATGGACACCGCGCCGTTGTCCTTGTCGTCCTGGTAACGCAGTGTCGGCGTGACCGTGTAGACGAACGGCAGGAAGGAACGGTTCTCCACTTCGAGCTTGCGCGTGAACGTCGTGCTCGGCTTCGACGCATCGAGGTAGCCGAAGCTCATCGCGCCGTGAACGCGCGAGACCGCATCGCCCGTCACGTCGGTCACGATGACCGGCGAGAGCAGCGCGCGATCCACGCGTACTTCACCGCCACCGATGCGCGTGATCGGCGCGAGCTGATCCGGCAGCACGGAGGCGCCAACCGACGGCTGGAACACGTCCGTCTCGGCGGTGTTGATGAGCAGCTGCTTGATGTCGCGAGCCGAGAGGAACGGACGCGCTTCCTTGAGGATCGCTGCCGCGCCCGCGATCATTGGCGTCGCGCCCGACGTGCCGCCAAATGCCGACGTGCCCGTGAAGCTGCCCGAATCCGCGGAGACCGACGCGCCCGGGGCGCCGATTTCCGGCTTGACGATGTTGTCGTCGAAGCGCGGACCGCGCGAGGAAGTCGAGGTCACCGTACCCGCGAGCGACACCAGGTTCGTGGGCGAGAAGCGCACCGATGCCACGTTCGTGCGCAGTACGTTCGCGTCCACCTGGCTGATCATGTAGGCCGGGATCGTCTGCACACCGCCGCCGAACGCGCCGCCGAATGGAGCTTCGGGCGTGACGAGGCCGATGATGCCGAGCACGCCGCCTGCGGCGGCGATGTTCGCGATCTTGAGGCTGAACGAGCAGCTGCCACGATCGACGAGCACGATGCGGCCCGCTAGCTCACCCGCCGCATACGGATTGGTGCCCGCGGCATCCGCGCAGCCCAGGCGCTTGCCGCCGGGCGCCGGATAGAACACGGGGCCTTCGATGGTCGCGGTGAGCGGCGCCGCCCACGGCTGGAACACGGCGCCGCGCGTGCCGGTGACCGGCGCGAGCAGCTCCATGAGTTGCAGCGTGGAGGAGGGCACTGACGTCTGCGCGACGCTGATCGCAGTGGAGGCAGCCGCCGGCGAGCTGGTGATGAACTGTTTGTCCGCGGCATTGCCGGACGCGGCCACGGTCAGAACGCCCGCCTTGGTGGCGTTGTCGACGACGAGCGAAAGGTCGTCGTCGAATGGCTGGCCGTAGTTGACACCCAGCGACATGTTGACGATGTCGACGTGGTCGCGGATGCGGCCGTCGCCGTTCGGATCGAGCGCGAACTCCATCGACTGCAGCAGGGCCGTGCCGCTGCACGACGTCGCCGGCGAGGAGCAGGCCTTCAATGCGTAGAGCTTGGCGCCGGGAGCGACGCCGAGCTTGCCCGCGATGATGTCCGCGACGTGCGTGCCGTGGCCGCCGAACGTGGTGGCATCGGGCGAACCGACCGGATCCGGATCCGGCTCGAGCAGCGGCTGCGTTCCGGGCGGCGAACCGGGAGGAATGAAAGTCGGCCAGCGTTCGCCGACGAAGTCGTAGCCGCCGATGACCTTCTTGCTCGGGAACAGGCCGTTGTCGGCCGCGGTGCCCGGATCGTCGATGACTAGATAGCCGGTGCCGGCCGCGACGGCGGGAATGGCCGGCGCGCCCGCGGGCGGCAGCGGAGCCCACGCGGCTTCGTACGCCGCCTGCGTGCCCGGGCCGCCGAGCGCGGCGTGCGTGTAGTCGATACCGCTGTCGATGACCGCGACGCGGACGCCCTGGCCGCGCGCGCCGAGCGCGTGCGCCGTGTCGGCGCCGATGTACGGCACGGTTTCCGATAGATCGAGCTGGTAGTCGGACACCTGCACCACGCGGATGACCGCAGTGTCGCGCGCCAGTGTGCCGAGATCGGCGGAGTCCATGCGCAGCACCACCGCGTTGGTGGCGAGCTGCATCGACGCGACGACTTCGGCGTTCGGCGCCGCCGCCAGGATGCGGTTGATGAACGCGGCCTGCTCGGCGAGCACCTGCTCGCGAGTGGTCGCTTCCTCGGAGCCCGCCACCGATTCACCCGCCAGCCGCACCAGGACGTCGAAGCGTCCGGTCGCGGTAGCTAGGCTGGGATGCAGCACGTTGCGCGTCCCGACTCCTTCGGTGGTCTGAATGGCTTCCGGCAGCTGCAAGGATTCGAGGCGCGCCAGGCTGGCAGCGGACGTCTCGCCGCGCGGCAACGCCGCGGCAAGTGTGGTCGCCGACAGCAAAGCGCTGCACACGGCCCATCGCAGGCCGTGGCCAACACGTTTGCTCTTCATGTGAATGTATCCCCTGAGAACCTGTTATTCCGGTAACACGCCGGGGCCAAGTCCTTGCTCAGACGAGGCGCCTCGGGAACGCGGCGGTTCTTCTTTAATGCCGCGAGCAGCGCGACTTCCGATCTGTCGCGCCGTATTGACCAGGACCCGTCGGCGACGCTACTCCGCGTACCGACTTAATTCAATCGCGCGGAACCGCGAAATTGAACATAAGGGTTTCAGGTTTTTTTGCGCTTCGATGAAGTTTTTTTGGGAATCGCAGAGTTGCTCTTGACGGTCACTCGTGTTCCCGATTTTTTCTTCGGCGCCGCGACCTTCTTCTCCGGCTTGCTCGCGGCGGCGGGTGCGCCATCTGCTTTCGCAGTGGCCTTCGCCGCGGATTTCGCCGCCGATTTTTTGGCCGGCTTGTTCTGCGGGGCGGCTTCCGCGGCCGGCGCCGCGGCCTTCGCGGCCTGCTCCTTGGCGTTGGGGCCTTTCTTGCGTCCGAAGCGGCTGCCGCGCAGCGGAGCCACGGCCAGCAGCTCGCGGCACAGCTCGATCGTGACCGCCTTCGGATCGGAATCCTTCGGAATCCGGGCGTTGCGCTTGCCGTCGGTGATGTACGGGCCATAGCGGCCGTTCAGCACCTGGATGTTGTCGACTCCGAAGTCCTGGATGATGCGGTTGGCATCCGCTTCTTTCTTCAGCCGGATGACTTCGAGCGCGCGCTCGAGCTCCACCGTGTAGGGATCGTCTGGCGGCTTGAGCGACACATATTTGGCGCCGTACTTGATGTACGGCCCGAAGCGGCCGATGTTCGCCTGCACCGGCTCGCCGTCGGCCGTGTTGCCGAGGGTCCGGGGTAGTTTGAACAGCTCGAGCGCCTCGGGCAGCTTGATGAGATCCATCTTCTGGCCGGGACGCAGGCCGGCGAACTTCGGCTTTTCCTCGTCGTCCTTGGTGCCGATCTGCACGAACGGACCATAGCGGCCCATGCGCACCGTGATGGGCTTGCCACTCTCCGGGTGCTTGCCGAGCTCGCGCGCCTGCGCGACTTCCTCGCGCGAGACGTTCTTCTCGATGTGCTCGACCTGCGTGATGAACGGCTTCCAGAATTTCTTGAGCGGCTCGGTCCAGTCCTCCTCGCCGCGCGACACCGCATCGAGCTCGTCTTCGAGCGAGGCGGTGAAGCCGTACTCCACGTACTTGTGGAAGTGCTTGGAGAGAAAACTGCCGACGATCTTGCCGATGTCGGTCGGGATGAACCGGCGGTTGTCCATGTCGACGTACTCGCGATCCTTGAGCGTCGAGATGATGGTGGCGTACGTGGACGGGCGGCCTATGCCGTGTTCTTCGAGCGCCTTCACCAGCGACGCTTCGGAATAGCGCGGCGGCGGCTCGGTGAAATGCTGGTCGCCATGCACATTTAAAAGAGTGACCACGTCACCTTCTTTCATGGCGGGCAGGATGCGGTCGTTCTCGTTCTCGGGTTTGCCGTCGTCGACGTCTTCCTGGTAGACCGCCATGTACCCGGGCTTCACGAGCGTCGAGCCGTTGGCGCGCAGCACGTGTTGCCCGCCCGCGGCGGGCCCGCCATTCGCACCTTTCTGCGCGAGCGTGCTCGGCACCATGTCGACCGCCACCGTGTCGAACAGCGCGAACGACATCTGCGACGCGACGGCGCGTTTCCAGATCAGGGAATACAGCTTGAACTGGTCCGGATCGACCTTGCCTTCGATCTGCGACGGCAGGATGGAGGCCGAGGTCGGACGGATGGCCTCGTGCGCTTCCTGGGCGTTGCGCGACTTGGTCTTGTAGATGCGCGGCTCTTCGGCCACGCCTTCCTTGCCGTATTCCTTCTCGATGACCTCGCGCATCTCGCGGATGGCGTCGTTCGCGAGGTTCACGGAGTCCGTGCGCATGTAGGTGATGAGACCGATGCTGCCTTCACCGAAGTCCACGCCCTCGTAGAGCTGCTGCGCGAGCCGCATGGTCCGCTGGGCGGAGTAGCCGAGCTTGCGAGCGGCCTCCTGCTGCAGCGTCGAGGTGGTGAACGGCGGCGATGGATTGCGACGCCGCTGCTTCTTGTCGATGGTGAGCACGTGCAGGAAGCCCTGCGCGGATTCGGCGAGGGTGCGCTCGACGTTGCGCGCGGCATCCTCGTTCGTGAAGCTGAACTGCTCCACCCTCTGCCCGTTGAACTCGACCAGCTTGAGCGGGAAGGACTGGGCGCTGTGCTCGCCTTCGGCCTCGATGGTCCAGTATTCCTGCGGTATGAAGATGCTGATCTCGTGCTCGCGCTCGCAGATCATGCGCAGCGCCGGGCTCTGCACGCGTCCGGCCGACAGGCCGCGGCGCACCTTCTTCCACAGCAGCGGGGAGAGATTGAAGCCGACGAGATAGTCGAGCGCGCGGCGTGCCTGCTGCGCGTTGACGAGATCGAGCGACAGGTCGCGCGGCTCGGCGACGGCGCGCTGCACCTCGCCCTTGGTGATCTCGTAGAAGACGACGCGCTTGACTTCCTTGCCCTTGAGATCGCCGCGTGCGTCGAGCAGCTCGCGCAGGTGCCAGGAAATGGCCTCGCCTTCGCGGTCCGGGTCGGTTGCCAGGAACAGGTTCTTGGATTTTTTCAGCGCCCGGGAAATGGCGTCGACGTGTTTCTCGTTGCGCTCGATGGCCTGGTAGCTCATCGCGAAATGCTTGTCGGGATCGACGGCGCCTTCTTTCGGCACCAGGTCGCGCACGTGGCCGTACGAAGCGAGCACCTCGAAGTCTTTGCCGAGGTACTTCTTGATGGTCTTCGCTTTGGCGGGCGATTCGACGATGACTAGGTTGTCAGCCATCTCGATCAGTTGGGAAGGGAATCCGTGAACAGGAGATCTTCCATGCGCGCGCAGGCGGATTCCTGGCCCGGCTGACTGGACAGCACCATGAGCACCAGCCACTTCAGCCGGTCGATGTCCACCTCATCGCTGTCGAGCGCCACCAGGCGGTCGATGACGATCTCGCGCTGCAATGGCGAGAGGATGCCCTCGTTCTCGAGCTGGAAGAGATAGCCGCGGCAGCTCGTCGATATGCGCTCGAGCTCGTCGGGCGAGAAGACGCGCAAAGCGCGCTGATGTGAATCGATGTTGGGACGGGAGCGCTCGCCGGCGAGATCCGCCAGCCAGTCGAGAGCCCGCTCGACGTTCTGCCGGCCGAAACCGGCACGCTCCAGGTCGGCCGCGAGGGTTTCGCGCTCAGGCACGTCCGGCGCCTCCGCCAGCATGTACTGGTCGAACACGTATATAAGAATGTCTAAAACACTTCCGGTCATGCTGTCGCCGGTTGTCGTTGGCTTCATTGTCCCGCCATGCGGCTGAATCGGCCGCCGGGGTGCGGCGCCACGTGCCCGTCGAGCTCCAAAATCAGCAGCATCGACGCGATCGATTCGCTGGTCAGACCAGTGCGTTCGATCAAGCTATCGACGCTGGCCGGCTCGAAGGCGAGCGCATCTAACAGGATTTCGTACGCCTTGTCCAACTGCGGGCCCGGCTTCGCGCCATCCGGAACGAGCGTTGCCGGCGTCGCAAGTAGTTGGTCTGAAAGGGAAATCTTCAGCTCTTCCAACACGTCCTCGGCGCGCTCCACGAGCTTCGCTCCCTGCCGGATCAGCAGGTGGCAGCCGCGCGCGCATGGGTTGTGGATCGAGCCCGGAATGGCGAATACCTCGCGTCCGGCGTTGCCGGCCAGCCGCGCCGTGATGAGCGAACCCGATTCGCGCGCCGCTTCGACCACCAGAGTGCCGTGCGACAGCCCCGCGATGATGCGATTGCGCTGGGGGAAGAGCTCCCTGCGCGGCTCCATGCCCGGCGGAAATTCCGACACGATGGCGCCGTTGGCCACGATTCGGTCGGCCAGCGCGCGGTTCGCCGCCGGGTAGACGATGTCGATGCCACAACCGAGCACCGCGATGGTGGGACCGCCGCCGGCGAGCGCGCCTTCGTGGCAGGCGGCGTCGATGCCCAAGGCCAGGCCGCTGGTGATGACCAACCCGGCCCGTGCGAACCACTGCGCGAAGTCACGCGCGGTGGCGCGGCCGCCCGCGGTGGGATTGCGGCTGCCGACCATTGCGAGCTGCGGCTCGTTCAATACGGCACGATCGCCGCGCACGTAGAGGATGGGGGGCGCATCGGGCAGCCGCCGCAGCAGCTGCGGGTATGCGGCATCGGTGACGGCGAGCAGGGCGGCGCCCGCGTGCTCGAGCCAGCGCAGGTCCGCCTCGATGCGCGCGAGGTCCGGCCGCAGCAGCCATTCCACGGTCCTGGTAGTTAGCCCGAGGCGCGCCAGCGCCCCGGCCTGCGGGCGTTCGAGCAGCTCCAGGTCGGGGCTTTCGCGCGCGATGGCGGCAAGCGCGGCCGCGCCCAGGCCGGGGGCGCGCGCGGCGAGCGCACGCCGACGCGCGGCACGGTCCGCAGAAGCGGGGACTGGATGGAGCATCGCGCAAGCGTAGGGCAGCCGGGCCGCCGGCGGCAGCGCGCGTTTCTCGCCTGTAACGGCAGATATGTGCGCCAAAACAAAACGCCCGGCGCTGCGATGCGCCGGGCGTTCTTTAATCGCTGCCGGATCTCGATCAGTCGGCGCCGAGATCCTTGCCGGTGTTGTCGTCGAGCTCGGTCTTCATGCCTTCGAACGTGGAGCGGTCGGACGGCGCCAGGTTCGGATGACCGACCAGGAAACCCATCGTGACGTTGCCGCGCACGTAGTACGTCTCGCCGGCTTCGACTTCCAGGCGCAGCGAGTCCTTGGCCTCCGAGCGGGCCACGAACTGGTGCGCGCCGGCCGGCAGGTTGACCACGCAATAGGTGCCGCTGCCGAGCTTGCACAGCTCGATTTCGTTCTCACGCACTTTGAAGCGGACCGCGGCGCCCTTGAATCCCTTCTCGCGGAAAAAGACGATGGTGCCGCCGCTGCCGTCGCCCTGCGACTGACCGGCGGCCGGCGCGTACTGGGTGAGAGACGCCGGAGTGAAACGCGTCGCCCCGACGGTCGGGTTGTACACGCGATCAGCCACCTGCATCGGGCCACGGGCGCCGATGACGAGACCGTAGCTGATGCGGTTGAATACCTTGAACACGATGAGCGTGCCGGCACGCTCGTACGGCAGCTGCACCAGATCGCCCCAGGGATCCTTTCTCCACGGCCGCTGCGAGTGCAGGTCCTGCACGACGGAGCCTTTCTGGTCGATCGCGAGCACCGCGCCCGGTGCGAGCCCGTGACGTTCGCCGCGGTTGAGGACCACGACCTGGTACTGGCCGATCTGCGTGGCGTCGTCGGCGATGCCGATGATCTGGCCTTCGACGCTGGTGTGCGGCGAATGCGGCGTGAACGTCAGCGGGACGTCGCCCTGCTGCGAGATCAGGCGGTCACCCTCGAGCGCTTCGCGCGCGACTTCGGTGAGGATCGCCTTTGAAACCGTGCCCGGCGCATTCACGACCGCCGTGGCGGCGTATGCCGCCTGGTAGCCGATGATGTCGCTGGACTCGATGTCGCGGATCGGCTCGCCCACGTGCATGACGGTGAAGCGCTGGTTGAGCGAGGCGTTGAGGTTCTTCGCGTAGATCTCGTGGCCCGCGCCGCCCACCATGTGATGGTCGCGGAACGCGAGGATGTGCGGCGCGCGCAGCGCTTCATCCTTCGTGAGCACGCTGGGCTTGGAGAGGAAGGACGCGATGGCCGCGAACGGCATCGTGTCGATGGGGCCGTCGAGCTGCTCGCTGCGCAGGCGCGGCTGCAAACGGGCGCCGCTGTACTGCGAGATGAACACGCGCGCGTCACCGTCGGCGCCGACCGCGAGCGACAGCACGTCGCCGGGATAAATGAGGTGCGGGTTTTCGACCTGCGGATTGATCTGCCAGATCTCCGGCCAGAACCACGGGTCCTTGAGGAACACCGCGGAGATGTCCCACAGCGTGTCGCCGCGTTTCACCGTGTAGCTCATCGGCGCGTCCGGGCGCAGCAGCTGTGCAGTCTGCGCGGGCGCCGCACTCGTCGGCGCTTCGCTCATCGCGGCGATCGCGGCTTCGGTGGCCGTCATGTCGTCCGCGGCGGGCGTTTCGTCCGGGGCCGACGCCGGCGGGGCATAACTGCGCGACGGGGCGGTACCCTCGTCAGAAGAAGAAGTGGACGCGCAGCCCGCCGCGAAAACGGCGAGTGCGACGAGGCCCATGAGGGCAAAGAGACGCGGGCTGTTCAGGAACACACGCGGCTCCGTAAGCTGTTGATTCAAAGACATCCTCCACTCCTCAATCCCAAGTGGGGCAAGCGGACCCCGCTGTTATAATCCGCCGCGGCACGAGGGCCTACGATCTATTGTCAAGTTTGTGCGCTGGGTCACGGGATATCCCGCGTTCCGCGCGGCGCAGACCTTGCCCACGGTCGAATCGCCCAAACATTAGCAGCAATCGAGCGGAACATCATGGCGCGCCTGCATATTCTCGAGTACCCGGACCCCCGTTTACGCACCAAGGCGCAGCCCGTCGAGGTGTTCGATGCCGCCTTGGCGAAGGTGGTCGAGGACATGTTCGAGACCATGTATGCCGCCCCCGGAGTGGGACTGGCGGCAACGCAGGTCGATTTTCACAAGCGCTTGATCGTAATGGATGTTTCGGAGGGAAAGACCGAGCCGCGCGTGTTCTGCAATCCGGAATTGCTGGCGCTGGAGGGCACGGGCGTCACCGAAGAAGGCTGCCTGTCGGTCCCGGGAATTTTCGACGAAGTGAAGCGTGCGGCGAAGGTCCGCGCGCGCGCGCAGGACGTCACCGGCGCTGTATTCGAAGTGGATCTCGATGGCCTCGCCGCGGTCTGCCTCCAGCACGAGATGGATCACCTCGAAGGCAAGCTGTTCGTCGACTATCTCTCGGACCTCAAGCGCGAACGCATACGCAAGAAGCTCGACAAGGATCGCAAGGAGCGCGCCAGCAAGGTGCGCGAGCCGGCATCCCAGCGCGCGTACTGAGCCGCCGACGTTTCACCGCCTTCGGGCTCCCCATGAACTCGCTACGAATCGCCTTCGCGGGCACACCGCAGTTCGCGTTGCCCGCGCTCCAGGGGCTGCTCGCCTCGCGGCACGAGGTCGTCGGCGTGCTGACGCAGCCGGACCGCCCGGCGGGCCGTGGACAGCAGCTGCGCGCCTCGCCGGTCAAACTACTCGCTTCCAGCCGCCTGCCCGCCCTGCCGCTCGCCCAGCCGTCGACCCTCAAGACCCCGCAGAGCCGCGCGGAGCTCGAGCGCTGGGCACCCGACGTGCTCGTGGTCGTAGCCTACGGCCTGATCCTGCCGCCGGCGGCGCTCGCGCTGCCGCGTCTCGGTTGCGTGAACATCCATGCCTCGTTGCTGCCGCGCTGGCGCGGCGCCGCGCCCATCCAGCGCGCCATCCTCGCCGGCGACGCCGAGACGGGCGTGAGCATCATGCAGATGGACGCGGGGCTCGATACCGGACCCGTGCTGCTCGAGCGCCGCCTCCCCATCGGCACGCACGATACCGCGGGCAACCTGCACGATTCACTCGCCGAGCTCGGCGCCGCCGCGCTCGTGGAGGCCCTCGATGGACTGGCGGCGGGCACGCTCGTGGCCCGCGCTCAGCCCACGCACGGCGCGACGTACGCGCCGAAAATCGAGAAGTCCGAGGCGCGCATCGATTGGACGGCGGATGCCGTCGACGTCGACCGGCGCGTACGGGCGTTCAATCCCTGGCCCGTCGCCGAGACACAGCTCGCCGGGGAGCCGCTGCGGGTGCTGCGCGCGTGCGTGGCCGACGGCGCCGGGAGCGACGCGCCGCCGGGTACCTTGTTAGGCCTGGCGGACGACGGGCTGCGCGTGGCGTGCGGCGCGGGCGTGCTCGCGGTGCGCGAGCTGCAGCGCGCCGGCAAGCGGCCGGTGTCCGCGCGCGACTTCGCCAATGCCGTGCGCGTCGCCGGCCTGCGGTTCGGGGCATGAAGCGGCCGGCGGCACCGCACCGGCACGCGGCCGCGCAGCGGCGCACGCGCCACGCGCCCGGCGCCGAGACGCTCGCGCAGGCGGTGCTCGCGGTGTCCGCGGTCGTCCACGAAGGCCGTTCGGCCGACGCCGCGCTCGAAGCCGCGCACGAGCGCGTCGACCGCGCGGCGGTGCGTGCCATCGCGCTCGGCACCTTTCGCTGGTACCTGCGCCTGCAGCCGGCCATCGCGCCGCTGGTCACGCGGCCCTTCGCCGAGCTGTCACCGCGGCTCGCGGCGCTGCTGGTGACGGCCGCGCACCAGATCGAATATTCGCGCGGCGCGCCGGAAGCACAGGCGCACCTGGCCGTCGATGCGAGCCGCCTGGTCGGCGAAGCGCGCGCCAGCGGCGTCGTGAACGCCGTCCTGCGGCGCTTCGTGGCGCAGCGCGCCGAGCTGCTGGCCACCGCCGACGCGGACTTCGCCAGCCGTTGCGCGCATCCGCGCTGGCTCGCCGAAGCGGTCGCGTCGGCGTGGCCCGAGGACGCCGGGAGCATACTCGCGGCTAACAACCTGCATCCGCCTATGGTGCTGCGCGTCGTCGGGGGCACCGCGGAGTTCCTGCACGCGTGGCGTGCCCAGGGCCGCGAGGCCCGGCCGCTCGAGTGGAGCGACGAAGGCGTGGTGCTCGAGAAACCCGTGGCGGTGCAGCTGCTGCCGGGGTTCGAGCTCGGCGCCGTGTCCGTCCAGGACGGCGGCGCCCAGCTTGCCGCGCGGCTGCTCGACGCGCGCTCCGGCATGCGCGTGCTCGATGCCTGCGCGGCACCGGGCGGCAAGACACTGCACATTGCGCAACGCACGCCCGACCTGGCCGAGCTCGTGGCCGTGGACGACGACGCGCTGCGCCTCGCGCGCGTGCGCGAGAACCTCGATCGCGCCGGGCGCGATGCGGTGCTCATCGCGGCCGACCTGCGTGCGCCCGTCCCCTCGCTCGCGCCCGGAAGGTTCGATCGCGTGCTGGTCGACGCGCCGTGCTCCGCCACGGGCGTGATCCGCCGTCATCCGGACATCAAGCTGCTGCGCCGGGCGGAGGACGTCGCGGCGTTCGCCGCGACCCAGCGGCGGATCCTCGCCACCGCCTTCGACCTGGTGAAACCCGGCGGCCGTCTCGTCTACTGCACGTGCTCCATCCTGCCGGCCGAGAACGAAGCCGTGGTCGCGGATTTCCTGGCGGCGCAGGCCAATGCCCGCGCCGGACACTGGCCGGAAGGCGTGACGCGTCCGCCGGGGCTGCGGGAGCGCTCGGTGGGGTGGCAGCTGCTGCCGGGTGGCGGCGCGGGCACCGATGGCTTCTACTATGCCTGCCTCGAAAAGTTGCCCGGTCGTAACTGAGAAACCGATGCGGTTCCGCGCGCACAATTTTCTCTCCCTGTTGCTCGGCATGCTCGCGTGCGCGTTCGCGAGCCCGGACGCCCGCGCGGATGCGCTCGACGGCCTGCTCGAAGTGCGCTCCGCGTACGTGAACATCGAAGGCGGTGTTTTCCAGCTCTATGCGCGCGTCGCATACCCGGTGAACGACGACATCCGCAGCGCGCTCAAGGACGGTCTCACGCTCACGTTCGATCTCGACGTGGTCGTGGCGAAGGAGCGGCGCTGGTGGTTCGACTCCGACGTCGCGAGCTTCACGCTGCATCGCGAGCTCAGCTATCACGCGGTCAGCGACCGCTACGTCACGCGCGAGGTGGATCCGCGGGCCAACACCCAGCAGCACAGCTACGCGACGCTCGAAGAGGCGCTCGATGCGCTCGGCACGGTGGACGCCTGGCCCATCCTGGTGGCACCGCAACTCTCGGCGAACCGCGAGTACCGCGTCAGCCTGCGCGCCGGCGTGCGCCGCGGGCGCCTCGCGGACACGCTGCGTGTGCTGCTGTTCTGGACCGACGATTGGCATCGCGAGAGCGAGTGGTTCTCATGGTCCCTGCAGCGCTGAGACGCCTCGGCACCTTCGGCTTCATCACGCTGTGGGTGCTGCTGTCCGGCGGGCTGCTGCTGCTGCTCGCGCTGTCGGTGCAGAACTCCGTGCTCTACACGCGCATGCAGGCGTGGATCCTGCTGCTCAACGCGGTCGCGGTGGTCGCCGTCAGCGTGCTGCTCGCGCGCAAGATCGTCGAGCTGGTGCGCGCGTTCCGCGCGCAGATTCCCGGCTCGCGCCTCACGGCGCGTACCGTCGCGATCTTCGGCTCGCTGGTGGTCGCGCCGCTCATCGTCATCTATCTATTCTCGCTCGAATTCCTCGATCGCGGCATCGACAGCTGGTTCAAGGTCGAGATCAAGCAGGGCCTGTCGGACGCGCTCGAGCTGTCGCGCTCCGCCATGGACGTGCGCATGCAGGAGTACGCGCGCAGCACCGAGATGTTCGCGCAGACGCTGGCGGACGGGCCGCCCGCCAACCTCGCCTTCGCCACCGATACGCAGCGCGTCACGAGCGGCGCGCTCGAGGTGGTGGTGTACGGCAAGCTCGGCCAAGTGCTCGCGGCCAGCAGCGCGGGCCCGACCTCGACCAACCTGCCGCGCTACGCCACGTCCGAGATGACGCGCGCCATCGTGGGCGGCAACGTGTATTGGAGCCTGGAGCCGCTGCCGGACGGCGACTACCTGATCAACACCGCGGCGCCGATAGCCACGGGCAACGGGGCGAGCGAAGGTCGCTTCGTCGTCGCCCTGTACCCGGTGCCGCCACAGCTCGCGCGGCTGTCCGAAGCCGTGCAGAAATCCTACTCCCAGCATGGTGAGCTGTCGGCGCTGCGCGTACCGGTGATGAACAGTCTGCGCATGACCCTCACGCTGGTGCTGTTGCTCGCGATGTTGACCGCCATTTACGGTGCTATCTATTCGGCCGAGAAGCTGACGCGTCCCGTGCAGGACCTGATCGCCGGCACGCGCGCGGTCGGCAAGGGCGACTTCGGCACGCGGCTGCCGCTGCCGTCGCGCGACGAGATGGGCTTCCTGGTGCATTCGTTCAACGACATGACCAAGCGCCTGCGGCGCGCGCGCGAGGAAACCACGCGCAGCCAGCTCGCCGTCGAGCGCGAGCGCGAGCGCCTGTCGATCATCCTCGCGCGCCTGTCTACCGGGGTCGTCACCATCGGCCGCGATCTCGTCCTGCGCAGCGCCAACCAGGCCGCCAGCACCATCCTCGGCGTCGATCTCGAGCTGGGGGTCGGTCTGCCGCTGCCCGCGTTGACCGAGGGCAACCCGCGCCACGCGCGTTTCGTCGCCGAGGTGAGCGAGCGCCTGGCGCGCGGCGAGCTCGAGTGGCGCGAGCAGCTCGAGCTGCGGCCCGAGGCCGCGGGTGCGCGCGTGCTGGTGTGCGCCTGCACCCCGTTGCCCGGCGACGAGCACGCCGAGAACGAGGCGGAGCAGAGCGACGGCTTCGTCATCGTGTTCGACGACATCAGCGCGTTGCTGCAGGCGCAGCGCGATGCCGCCTGGAGCGAGGTCGCGCGCCGCCTGGCGCACGAGATCAAGAACCCGCTGACGCCCATCCAGTTGTCGGCCGAGCGCATGCGCCGCCGCTACCTGCAGCACATGCAGGGCGAAGACGCGCAGGTGCTCGACCGGGCGACGTGGACCATCGTGCAACAGGTCGAGGCGATGAAGGCCATGGTGAACGCCTTCAGCGAATACGCGCGCGCGCCCGACATGAAGGTGACGAAGTTCTCGCTGAATTCGCTGGTCACCGAGGTCGCCGACCTGCATCGCGTGCAGGAATCCGGCGCGACCATCGACGTGGAGCTCGATACGCGCATCGATCAGATCGAGGCGGATCGCGGCCGCGTGCGGCAGATCCTCAACAATCTCATCGTGAACGGCCTGGAGGCCGTCGAGCACACGCCCGAGGGACGCGTCATCGCCGCGACGCAACTCGAGACCGTGGGCGCGGCCGTGCACGTCACCATCACCGTGAGCGACAACGGGCCGGGTTTCTCCCGCGAAGTCCTCGGGCGCGTATTCGATCCCTACGTGACGAGCAAGCCCAAGGGCACGGGCCTGGGGCTCGCCATTGTCAAAAAGATCGTCGAGGAGCACGGCGGGCGCGTGGAAGCCGACAATCGGCCTGAAGGCGGCGGGCGCGTGCGTGTATCCTTGCCCGCTACAGACGGATCCCGACAGCTGGTGGCGCGCGAGCGGCGTGCCGAACCCAGGAAGGAGCGAGCATGAGCGCCGCACACATTCTCGTGGTCGATGACGAGGCCGACATCCGCGGTCTGTTGAAGGAAATCCTCTCCGAAGAAGGCTACGACGTCGACGTCGCCGGCGATGCCGGCCAGGCGCGCGCCTCGCGCGCGCGGCAGCTGCCGGATCTCGTGCTGCTCGACATCTGGATGCCGGACACCGACGGCATCACGCTGCTGCGCGAATGGCAGGGCGCGAGCGCCGACGTGTCGTGTCCGGTGGTGATGATGTCGGGCCACGGCACGGTGGAGACCGCGGTCGAGGCCACGCGTCTCGGCGCGTTCGATTTCGTCGAGAAGCCGCTGTCGCTGCAGAAGCTGCTGCGCACCGTCGAGCGTGCGCTGGAGGCCGGCAAGCGCAAGCGCCACGCCGGCAAGTTGTTAGCCGCGTCGCCCGGCGTGCCCGTGGGCCGCAGCCGCGTCATGCAGCAGCTGCGCGCCGATCTCGCGCAGCTCGCCACCAACGATTCCCCCGTGCTGCTGGTCGGCGAGACCGGCACCGGCCGCGAGGCCTTCGCGCGTTTCATCCACGATGCGAGCCCGCGCGCGCAGCGACCGTTCGTCACGCTGATCTCGAGCACGCTGCGCAGCGACGGCGCGGAGCAGGTGCTGTTCGGAACCGAATCCGCGGGGCAGGTGGCGCCGGGTGTGCTCGAGCGCGCGGGCGCCGGGACACTGTTCGTCAACGAGCTCGAAGACCTGCCGCCGCAGGCGCAACGCGGGCTGCTCGGCACGCTCGAGAGCGGCGAGTTCACGCGCGTCGGCGGCTCGCAGCCCGTCACGTTCAAGGCGCGGCTGCTGTCGTCCGCAAGGCCCGGCATCGAAACACGCGGCGACGAATTCCGGCGCGATCTGCTCGCGCACCTCAACACACTCATCGTGCGCGTACCGCCGCTGCGCGAGTACACCGAAGACGTGCCCGACCTGCTCAGGCACTACGTCGATCGCCTGGTCGACGGCGAGGGTCTGCAGTTCCGCAAGTTCAGCGTCGCGGCGCAAAATCGCCTGCGCAACTACCCGTGGCCCGACAACGTGCGCGAGCTCAAGAACCTCGTGCAGCGCCTGTTGCTGCAGGGCGGCGGCGAGGAGATCCGGCTCGACGAGATCGAGCGCGAGCTCGCCGCGGCGGCGCCGACGGCCGAGCCGCTGGTGAAGCAGGACCTGCTGGCGCTGCCGCTGCGCGAGGCGCGCGAGCAGTTCGAGCGTGCCTACCTGCAGCAGCAGCTGCTGCTGTGCAACGGCAAGGTGGGCCAGCTCGCCAAGCGCGTCGGCATGGAGCGCACGCACCTGTATCGCAAGCTGCGCTCGCTGGGCGTCGACTTCCGCAACATCACCGACGATTCGGAGTAGGGCCGCTCCAGTCGGTCAGGGCCTCCTCGGCGCGACCCTCCCTGGCGCGGCCCTGGTGGGCCGGACAATGGTCGAGCGCCTGGTCGTCGCGGAAGATCGCGCTGCGGTAGCCGGTTGCCGTCACGGATATCCCGTCTCACTCGGGTTCGGCACTATCTTGATGACGCGAAATACGCCTTCGTAGCCGGACTTCAGCGAGAACTCGATGCGGCCCACTCCCTTGTAGAGGAAGTACATGCGCTGCAGGTCCTTCGCGCCGAAGTTGAACGGCTGGAATTGCTTGCCCGTCATGTGCTGGGTCTGGTTGGTCGGCGGGCCGATGAGATCGGTGACCTGCTGGCTGCTCATGCCCGTCTGGATGAGATTGAAATCCACGGCCTTCGCGGTCGCGGCGGCCGCAGCGGCAGCGGGCGCCGGCGCGGCGGCGGCTTTGGCGTTGGCCTTGGCGTTCTTCTTGCCCTTGCCGGCAGCAGCGGGCGGCGGAGGTGGCGGCGGGTTGCGCAGCGCTTCGAGGTTCACGGTGCCCGCGACATAGGGATTGTCCGCGCCCTTCGGCACCATCTTCGCGGCCTTCTCGCAATGTCCACGGCCCTTGCGATGCACGGACTTGTCTTTGGAGACCGTCTCGAGCACGGGGCGGTAGCGATTGTTGTGCGAGGAGCCGAGTGCGCGGCACATCCACGCCAGCGAATCGACCGACGTGAAATCCTCGCCTGCGAGCTGGTAGCGCTCGAGCACGAGCTGCGCCACCACGTCGAGCACCTCGGTGTTGGTGTACCCGGTGTTGGCCATGTTCTCGGCCACCTGCTTCGCGGACTGCGGGCCGCCCTTGATGAGCTGTTCCATGTACTGCTTGTCGACGACGTTCAACTCGGCGTGGGCGATGGCGCTGGCGAACAGACACGCGGCGAACACACAGACGGAAAATTTCTTGTTCATGTTGGCTCCCAGGATCGACCGGGCGATGCTGGGCCCGGCGGCGCGAACTTTATCACCGCCGCGGGCGAGCGGCGCTGCCGGCGCCCCGGCTTTGACCGGCGCCGTCGCGAATCTGTGATGGCTTTCCGGTGCAGCCGCGCGGCGCCGCTAGCGCACGCGGTCGATGACCGGCAGCGGTTGCTCGAAGACTTCGGCGCCGTGCCCGGCGATGAACGCGCGCAGCGCGGCCGCATCGGACGTGAGCTTGATGGACTCCATGTGCCGGTCCGGCACCTTCTCGCCCGCGACCTGCTTTCGGGCAATGGCCGCGAGCAGCAGCTCCGGGTTCGCCGCGAACAGCACGACGCGTTTCGGGCCGCGGAACTCGTAGCGCACGAGCAGGTAGCCGCCGCTTTCCGACTCGCCGGCGTCGCTGACGCTGAGGTACCAGTGCTTGCCCACGCGCGCGGTGATGAGCCGCATCCGCTCTTTTTCCTGGTCCACGCCTTCTTCGGGCGGTGGCTCCACGGCGAGTGCGCCATCCGCGCGACGGGTGACGATGAGAGTCATCGTGTCCTCGTCTTCCCACGTCGTCTGCCACGTGCCGAGCAGGCGCTCGTCGGTCTGCGGCTATGCGCTCGTGATGGGCACCTCGCTCACGGTGCAGGCCGCGAGCGCGACACTCAGCACCGCCAGCAGGTTGCGAATCACGGAGCGCTCTTCCTCGTCAAACTACCGTCGTCGGAAAATTCGAGCACCCCGTCGGGAAAGGCCGCGAGCGTGAGTGTCCGGATCGCGATCATCGCGACGTCGCCCGGATCCACCGACGGCCCGTCGGGCCGCAGCTGCCGCGTGGAGACGACCCGGCCGGCAACGAACCCGCCGTCGTCGTCGAGCGTCGCGAGCAGGATGGGAGCGACTCCGCGCAGTCCCTCGACGCTGATGCCGTAGTACGTTGCGAAATTCCCGAGGCTGTAGGCGATGAGCCGGTCGCGGTACAGCTCCATCGGCCTGACCACGTGCGGCCCGTGGCCGAGCACCAGGTCCGCGCCGGCATCGATCATGGCGTGGGCGAACTGCACCACGTCGCCACGGTCCTCGCCGGCGAAGATCTCGCGGCCGAACGGCAGGATCTCCGCGCCCGCACCCTCGGCGCCGCCGTGGAACGACACGATGACGATGTCGTTCGCGGCCGCGAGCCCGGCAACCAGCGCGCGCGCGAGCTCGGGCTCATTGAGCTGGTTCGAGCCGACGTTCGGCGCGAAGGCCGCGAGCGCCACCCGCCGGCCGTTCGCGATCCAGCTCACGGTGGTGCCCTCGCGTCCCGAGTGTCGGATGCCCGCGCGGTCGAGCGCCGCCATGCTCGAAGAGCGGCCTTCCTCGCCGAAATCGCGCGCGTGGTTGTTGGCCAGGCTCATCGCATCGAAGCCCGCCAGGCCGAGATACGTGGCGTAGCGCGCAGGCGTGCGGAACAGGAAGCAGATCCTCTTGTCCTTGCACTGCTTCACCGGCTCGCCGCCGTCCTGCAGCACGCCCTCGAGATTGCCGAATGCCACGTCCGGGCCCGATAGATAGGGCGTCACCGCGTCGAGGAACGAGAGGCCGTCGTCGTCCGGCAGGATGTTCTCGGGGAAGTCGGTGCCCAGCATCGTGTCGCCGACCGCGGCCAGCGTCAGGCCCGGATGCGTGGGCGCGGGGATCGGCGCCGCAGCGGCGGCGGACGAGGGCGCGTGCGGCGCGCTTTTCGGCGTGTTTGGTGCCGTGGGCTGCGTCGCGCAGCCGGCCAGCAACGTGAGCAGCAGTCCCCAGCCCGCTGCCGCGGCCGCGCGCCGGCTGTCCAACTACTCGCCCACCCGGATGACCAGCGCGTCGTCGAACTCGGCGGCGCGCAGCCGGGCGCGCAGGCGGTTGAGCTCGGCCAGGTCGCTGATGGGCCCGATGCGCACGCGGTGCCAGACGTCCTCGTCGACGGCGACGCGCTGCACCGTCGCGTCGATGCCCTGTTTCTTGAGTTGCGCCTGGATGCGGTCCGCCTCCTCCTGCCGGCGATACGAGCCGGCCTGCAGCACGTACACGCCCGGGCGTTCGATCTTCGCCGGGGCCGAGTCGCGCTCGCGCGAAACCTCGCGGTCCTTCTCGGGCACCACCACCTCGAAGTTCGGCAGCATGTCGTAGAAGTCGTAGCTCTTCGCGCCTTCCTCGGCGTCGCCCGCGGCGGCGCTGGCGCGCGCCTGCGGTTTCGGCGTGGCCGCGGCGGCGCTGGCGGCGTCCTTCTCGCGGTAGTTCTGCCACACCAGCACGAACAGCGACAGCGACAGGCCGAGCGCGAGTCCGAAGCCGAACTCGCGGTAACGCGAGAAATCGAGGCGCAGGCCGTTCGCGCGCCCGCGCTTGAAATCGCGGCTGGTGATCTTCGCGGCCAAGCTACATCGTCTCCGGTGCCGAGACGCCGAGAATGGTGAGGCCGTTGCGGATGACCTGCTGCACGGCGAGCACCAGCGTGAGTCGGGCGTTGCGCAGGGCGGGGTCCTCGACGATGAACTGCTCCGCGTTGTAATAGGTGTGCAGCGCGTTCGCAAGATCGCGCAGGTAGTGCACCAGCGAGTGCGGCGCGCGGTCGAACGCGGCGCGCTCGATGATCTCGGGATATTTCGACAGTGCCGTGAGCACCGCTTGCTCGTGCGCGCTGGTGAGGCGCGTGAGGTCGGCGGCCGCGGCGTCGTACGCCAGGCCCTTCGAGCCGAGCTGTTTCATCACCGACGCCACCCGCGCATGGGCGTACTGGATGTAATACACCGGGTTCTCGTTCGAGCGCGATTTCGCGAGCTCGAGGTCGAAGTCGAGCGCCTGGTCGTGGCTGCGCATGAGATAGAACAGCCGGCAGGCGTCGTTGCCCACTTCGTTGCGCAGGTCACGCAGCGTCACGAAATTACCTTCGCGCTTGCCCATGGAGAGCTTCTCGCCACCGCGAAACAGGCTCACCAGCTGCATGAGGCACACCTCGAAGCAGTCCGCGGGGCTGCCGAGCGCGACCAGCGCGCCCCGCACGCGCGCCACGTAGCCGTGGTGGTCCGCGCCCCAGACGTCGATGAGCAGGTCGTGCCCGCGCTGGCGCTTGTCGTAGTGATAAGCGATGTCGGTGGCGAAGTAGGTCATGACGCCGTTCTCGCGCACGACGACGCGGTCTTCGTCGTCACCGAACTCCGTGGACTTGAACCAGGTGGCCCCGTCTTTCACGTACAGGCGGCCGCTGGCGCGCAGCGCGTCCAGCGCCTTCGCGACCGCGCCCGACTGCGCCAGCTCGCGCTCGGAGAACCAGCGCTCGAAACGCACGCCGAACCCGTCGAGGTCGTCGCGGATGTCGGCCATCATGGCGTCGCGCGCGAACAGGATGACGAAGTCGAACTCCGCCGCGCCCAAGGCGGCGCGCGCGTTTTCGATCAGCCCGTCGATGTGCTTGTCCTTGTCGCCTCCGGCGGCTCCCGGTGTCGCATTGGGCGTCGCATCGGGTGGCGCGCCGCGCGCCACTTCGGCGAACGGACGGCCCAGCGAGTCACCGCGTGCCGCGTGCAGGGCCCGCGCCACCGGCCGGATGAAGTCGGCGCGGTAGCCGTTCGTCGGCATCGTCACGGCCTCGCCGCACAGCTCGAGGTAGCGCAGGTAGACGCTGACCGCGAGGATGTCGATCTGCCGGCCGGCGTCGTTGATGTAGTACTCGCGGTAGACCGAATGACCGGTCGCCTCGAGCAGGTTCGACAGCGTCGCGCCGTAGGCCGCGCCGCGACCGTGACCCACGTGCATCGGGCCGGTGGGATTCGCCGACACGAACTCGACCATCACCTTGCGATTCGCGCCTGCCGTGCTCGTGCCGTATTTCGGGCCGCGCGCCACGATGTCCTCGAGCGCGGAGAACCACGCATTCTTGGCGAGCCGGAAATTGATGAAGCCCGCGCCCGCGACCTCGGCGGCCGCGATGAGCGTGTTCTTCGGCAGCGCCTGGACAATGGCCTGCGCGAGCTCGCGCGGATTGCGGCGCGCCGCTTTCGCGAGCCGCATGGCAACGTTGCTCTGGAAATCGCCGTGCTGCGTGTCGCGGGCGCGCTCGACGACCACCTGCGCCGGATCCGGCGCCTCGGTCAGGAAAGCGGGAACGAGTGATCGCAACGCCTCGTTCAGCAGGCGTTCAAGGTCGGATTTCAAGGGGGAACCTGTCTGGAACTCGGTGATTCGGCCGCGATCTTATCTCAAGCGGCCCGCGCTGATGATTTCCATCCGCCCGTCAACCCCGGGCCGGTTGCGGCGTTGATCCCCCCGCAGGCCTCATTTTCTCAAGGAGATTCCCTCATGAAGACCACTCTATCGACCTGCCTCGTGGCCGCTGCCGTGCTGCTGGCGGGCGCCGCGTCGGCCGGCGATCAGCCGCGTTCCGACGGACCCGACGTGATGCGTTCGGATACCGACGGCGACGGACGCATCTCGCGCGCCGAGGCCACCGCAGCCAGCGCCGAGAGATCCGGCAAATGGTTCGACGAGCTCGACCTCAACAAGGACGGCTTCGTCACCCAGGAAGAAGCCCGCCAGGCCCGCGAGACGCGCCGCGGCAAGATGCAGGCGGAAATGAAGGCGAAGATGGAACAGCGCTTCAAGGATGCCGACGCCAACGGTGACGGCTCGCTGTCGCTCGACGAAGCACAGGCGAAGATGCCGCGCCTCGCCGAACACTTCTCCACTCTCGACAAGGACAAGAACGGTCTGCTGAGCCGCGAAGAGCTCAACGATGCGCGGCCGCACCGCGGCCATGCGCCCCAAGGCTGAGCGTGATCCAGGGCTGAGCGTGATCGATCGTTGTAGTCCGCGCCGGGCGCGGCGCGCTGAAAAAAAGGCGGCGGGGCCTCACGGTCCCGCCGCCTTTCTCTTGCCCACCGCGGTGTCAGGACGCTTACTGCTGGCGCGAGCTGCTCACCGATGCGCTGCCGTTGGCATTCGCGCCGGCGTTGGCGCCGGCGTCCACCTGCGGGAGCCTGCGCGGCTGCGTCGCATCGCTGGGCGCGGTCGCAGGCTTCGTGGCGAGCAGCGAACCGTTTGAGTCACCCGACGCATTCGCACCGGCGGAAACGCGGCGCGAGCGTGGCTTGGGCTGCGCGTCGGGCGCCGAGGGCTGCGCCGGCGCCGCTTCCTTCGCCGAGTCGAGCGTGCCCATGAGGCTGCCCGACGCGTTGCCATTGGCCTTCGCGTGCTTCTCGCCGCGCGCCCCGGTCGGCGCGGACGGCAGGGCCGGCAACGAGGTGTCCGCAGCAGGCGCGCTGGGCGCCGGCGTCCCGCCAGCCTCCGGCATCGCGTTCTTCGTCGCATCGACGGACGTGGCCAGGTCGCCCGCAGCGTTGCCGGCGCCATTCACATCGAAGGCGGAGCCGTTCACCGGGCTCGTCGCGCCCGACGTCGTCTGCTGGATCGATCCGGCGGCATTGCCGGCGGCGTTGGCACTGCCGTTGATGCCGTTCATGCCATTGGTCGCGGCGCTCGCCGCGCCGTTGGCCGTGCCGTTGACCGTGCCGCCCACCGTGGCCTGCGCCGACGACGCGGTCGAAGAGAGCGCACCCTGCGCGGAATCCTTCGTCGTGCCGACGCGATCGCGCACGCGCCCGGTGGCGTCGCCGGTGCGCTCGACGGCGCCCTGGCCGACACGGCGCAGTGTGTCGCCGTGCTGCATGCTGCCGCTCAGCGTGCCGTCGATGGCCCCCCGGCCCATGCCGCTGGCGCTGCCATTTCCGAGCGGGCCCATGCCGCCACCCAGCGAGCCACCGAGGCCGCCTCCCAAACTACCGCCGAGCCCGCCGCCACCGCCGAGCACCTGCGCCTGAAGAACCGGGGCGCCGCAGACGAGCGCAAACGCCACCGCCGACTTGATGAAATTGTTCATGACCATCTCCTGGTTTGCGCCGCGGGCGATCCGCAGCTCTCAGGAGGTACTACGCCTGCCACCGGCGGTTTCTTCCCGCGCCGGCGATTTTTTCGATTTGACTTAAGCCGCTGTATTTACTGGGTTTCAGGCTCTTTCCAGGGCCCGGCTTCAGGCCAACTTCTTTTCCAGCAGGTAGTCGTCCATGACATAGCCGCGCCCGATGTCGATGACCACCTCGGAGCGCACGGTGAAGCCCGAGGCGAAATACACGCGCGCGGCGGTGGTGTTGCACTTGTTCACCTGGAGCATGATCGTGTCGCAGCCGAGCTCGCGGGCGTGCGTCTCGACCCGCTCCATCATGAGCCGGCCGAGGCCGCGGCCGTGCAACGCCGGCAGTAGATAGAGCTGCTCGAGCTTCATCTCGCGCGGCGTCGCGGTGAGGGCGTAGCTCAGGTAGCCGACGGCGACGCCGTCCACGCGCAGCACGTGCATCCAGCGATCGGCGGCATCGAGATAGCGCGCCAGGTTCTGCGGCGTGAAGCGTCCCTCGAGCATGTAGTCGATCTGCTCCTTCGAGATGATCGTCGTGTAGTGCGCCAGCCAGATCTCGCGTGCCAGCGCGGCTACGGTCGCGAAGTCGGCCTGCGTCAGCGGGGCGAGCACGGTAGCGGGCAAGGGCGTCTCCATCAATTCGCGCGCGCGGTCACGACGTCGGCGCCGACGAGCCCGGCACCGTAGGTGTCGTCGCGGCCGCGCGGTCCGAGATCCTCCGCCATGGCCGTGAGCGCCGCGATGGCGCGATCGCGGGCCGCGACGTCGGGCGCCGCGAGCTCGCGCGCGAGCAGGCCCGCGACCAGCGGCGCCGCGAACGACGTGCCCCGCACGTCGACGAACGCATCCGATTCCCCGGACGTCGCGGCCGTGAAATCGGCGCCGGGCGCCGCGAGATCGAGATGCTTGCCGCGGCAGGCCTCGAGCAGCACGCGATGCTTGCCGTCCACGGCGGTGACGCCGAGCACGCCGTCGTACGCCGCGGGAAACAGCGGCGGTGCCGCGGGTCCGTCGTTGCCCACGGCCGCCACGACCAGGTGACCGCGCGCGACCAGCGCATTCACCGCGCGCTGCATCAGCGCATTGCGCGGGCCGACCAGGCTGACGTTCACGACCGGCACGCGCTCCTTCGCCATCCATGCCATGGCCGCCGCAACGGTGTCGATGGCGCCGCCGGTGGGCGCATCGCAATACACGTCGGCGGCGTACAGCTCGGCGCGCGGCGCGGCGCCGTGGAAATCGGCGGCGGATCCCGCGAGTAGTGAGGCCACCGCCGTGCCGTGCGGGCCCGGCACCACCTGGCCGTCGCAGCCGAAGCGGTGCACGACGTTGCCGCGCAGCGCCACGTGCGCCGCATCGACGCCGGTGTCGATGAGCCCGATGCGAGGACCGCCCCCGCCGGCCGCGGCGGGGGTCTCGGCCGCCTGCATGCGCGCCGCCGCGTGCGCCGTCATGCCGCCACTGTCGAGATAGAGATGGTTGAAGTCGTACGTACCCCCGGGATCGAGCTTGCGCAGGCGCTTGAGGCCGCGCCGCGCGCTCCAGCCCTCCGGGGTTTGCAACACCGTGATCTTCACGTCGAGATCGGCGAGCTCGCGCGTGCGGCGCACGCGGAAATCCTCCCGCAGCGCGCGCGCCAACGCGGCCTCGGTGAGGTCTATGGCGACGATCTCGGCGCGCACGACCAGCTCGCCGTTCGGGTCGCGGTCGAGCTCGGCGCGATGCCGGTCGAACAGCCGCTGCGCCCGTACCGCCCGGGTGGGCAGGGCGCGCAGGGTGTCGTTCACGCCCCGCAGCGCCGGATCGAGCGGGGTGCGCGGCAGCTGCACGCCCGGCAGGGGCAAACCCGGCACCTGCACCTGCGGCAACACCTGAGCATCCGCGCGCGGGACACCGGCCAGCAGCGCGATCCAGAGAAATATTCCGGCGGTCCGACTCATGTAAAAAAAGCAGGCATGGAAGAAATTGCCCCTCCCGGACGTATGATTCGACATGAAAGCATGAGTTCTGTACCGGAGGAAATCGGTGAACGCATCGTCGGGCTGCTGCCGCGGCTGCGCCGTTTCGCGCGCTCGCTGTCGCGCAACCAGCACGACGCGGACGACCTGGTGCAGAACGTGGTCGAGCGCGCCTGGCGTCACATCGACCAGCTCAAGCCCGGCGCCAACCTCGCATCGTGGATGTTCGGAATCATGAAGAACGCCTGGATAGACGACCGGCGGGCGCGCGGGCGCCGCAGCGAAGTGGCGCTGCCCGAGGACTCGGGCGAGCACCCCGCGGTCGAAGATTCCCAGGTCAACCTGTGGTCGCTGTCCGAGGCCATGGACAAACTACCCGAGGAGCAGCGGCTCGCGGTGGCGCTCGTGCTCGTCGAGGGCCTGGCGTACAAGGAGGCGGCCGCGGTGCTGGAGATCCCCATCGGCACGCTGACGAGCCGGCTGGCGCGCGGACGCGGCGCGCTCGCGGCCGCGCTCGGCGACAAGGGAGACCGGCCTTGAGCTACGAAGACGAAACCCTGATGGCCTACGCCGACGGCGAGCTCGACGATGCGCTGCGCGCCGAGATCGCCGCCGCCATCGAGCAGGATCCGCAGCTCGCGCGGCGCGTCGAGCAGCATCGCGCGCTGCGCGCCGAGGTCTCGGGCGCGTACGCGAACGTGCTCGACCGTCCGCTGCCCGACAGGCTGCGCGCGGCGGCGCTGGGTTCTACTTTGGGTTCCGCGTTGGGGTCGACCTCGGATTCGACGCCGGGCCCGGTGCGTGATCGCGCCGAAGCCCGCGGCAACGTGGTGCAGTTTCCGACCCGCAATGCGCGCGCTCCGGCACTGCGCTGGGGAGCGCGCGAATGGGTGGCAATGGCGGCGAGCCTGCTGCTCGGGGTGCTGATCTCCTGGCGCACGCTCGCGCCGCGGGAGGACCTGCTGCAGGCCACGGACGGCGCTCTCGTCGCGCGGGGCGCGCTGGCGGAGGCGCTCGATCAGCAGCTCGCGAGCGCGCAGCCGCGCGACGCCGCCGTGCACATCGGTGTCACCTTCAAGACGCGGGAGGGCGGCTATTGCCGCAGCTTCACGCTGCCTGCCACGAACACGGCCGGCCTCGCCTGCCACGCCGGCGGCGACTGGCGGATACCCGCGACGACCTCCGTCGAGGCCGGTGGCCAGATGCAGCAGGCCGCGGGCGCGCCGCCGGCCATTCTGCAGGCCATCGAGGCGCGCATCGCCGGTGAGCCGCTCGACGCGGCCGGCGAGGAAGCCGCGCGCGGCGCGGGCTGGAGCCGCTAGCCAGCCTCAGAAGATTTCCAGCGGATCGACGTCCAGCGACCAGCGCAGGTCGCGCGGCGGCTTCAACTCCTCGATGCGGGGCAGCCAGGCGTCGAGCAGCCGGTGCAGAGGCGCTCGTTCGCGCGCCTCGATCAGCACCTGCGCGTGATAGCGCGCGGCGCGCTTGGCCATGGCGGCGGGCGCCGGCCCTAACAACTTCACGTCGGGGGAGCGCCGCGCCAGCTTCCGCGCCTCGCGCAGGAAATTGACCGCGGTCGGCAGCTCGGTCGCCGACGCGCGCAAGGCCGCCACGTGCGCGAACGGCGGCCACCCCGCGGCCTCGCGCTCGGCGAGCGCGGTG
>JBIOZI010000401.1:0-5038 GCA_044871085.1 Steroidobacteraceae bacterium
GCCGTGCTGATCCGCAACGGGCGGGTGTTCATGACGTTCTCCGCCAGCGCCATCGACGCCAACTACTGCCTGGGGCTGCTGACTGCGTCCGCCGACGCGGACCTACTCGATCCGAAATCGTGGACGAAGTCGACCGAGCCGGTGTTCAAGAGCAGCGACGCGGCCGGCATCTACGGGCCGGGCCACAACAGCTTCACGACGACGCTCGACGGTAAGACGGACCTCATCGTCTTCCACGCGCGCGAATACCGCGACATCCTCGGCAGCGAGCTCGCGGATCCGAACCGGCATACGCGCGCGCAGGTGCTGCACTGGAAGGCGGACGGCTCGCCCGACTTCGGCGTGCCGTCGCCCGACCTCGGACACGCCGCCCCGAAGCCGCTGTTTCGCGATCCGGTGTTCGATGGCGCCGCCGATCCCGTGGTCGTCTATTCGGGGGCGTACGGCCGTTGGGTGATGTTCTATACGAACCGGCGTGCCAATTCCGCCGGAGCCAAGGGCGTCGAATGGGTGCACGGCACGCGCATCGGCATGGCCGAGTCACTCGATTCCGGCGCCACCTGGCGCTACGTCGGCGAGGCGGACATCCAACTACCGGCCGCGCTCGGCGGTGACGCGGCCACGCACTGGGCGCCGGATGTCGTGCGGGACGACTCCAACACCTTCCACATGTTCCTGACCGTCGTGCCGGGCGTGTTCGACGACTGGAATCATCCGCGCTCCATCGTCCACCTGACGAGCAAGGACCTGCGCACCTGGCGCGATGCGCGCGTGGTGAAGCTGGCCGCGGAGCGGCCGATCGACGCAGCCGTGAGCCGCCTGCCGCAGGGCGGCTGGCGCATGTATTACAACAACGAGCTCGACCACAAATCCATCTGGTACGCCGACAGCGACGATCTCGAGACCTGGACCGATCGCGGCAAGGTCATCGGCGACCAGGCCGGCGAGGGCCCGAAGGCATTCCAGTGGCGCGGCAAGTCCTGGCTCATCACCGATGTGTGGCGTGGCCTCGCCGTGTACCGTTCCGACGACGGCGCGCAATGGACCCGACAACAGGAGAACCTGCTCGAAACACCCGGGCGCGGCCCGGACGACGAGGTGCAGGGCCAGCACGCGGACGTGGTCCTGAGCGGCGATCGCGCCTGGCTGTTCTACTTCACGCACCCGGGCCGCAAGCCGAATGCCAAGCAGCCGGATTCGTACGACACGCGCCGCAGCTCGATCCAGGTCGTGGAGCTGCGCGAGACGAACGGGGTGCTGAGCGCGGATCGAAACGCACCCACGCACATTGCGCTGCGCGCGAGGTAGATGAACACCCGTTCGAAATTCCTCTTGCTGGCGCTCCTGGTCGCATGTGCCGGCAGTGCGTCGGCGGCGGACGCCCAAGGTCCGCGGCAGCGCTGGAACTTCAACCTCGATTGGAAGCTGCACGTCGGCGACGAGCCAGCTGCACGCGAACCGGAATTCGACGACTCGCGCTGGCCGCAGGTGTCGCTGCCGCGCGCCTGGAACGAAGACGAGGCATTCGCGAAAGCCATCGACGAGATCAGCACCGGCATCGCCTGGTACCGCAAGCATTTCCGACTGCCGGCCGGCGCCCCCGGCCGCAAAGTGTTCGTCGAGTTCGAGGGCGTCCGGCAGGCGGCCGAATTCTATTTGAACGGCGAGTTGCTCGGGCGTCACGAGAACGGCGTGATGGCCGTGGGCTTCGACATCTCGGACCGCGTGCTGCCCACACCGCGTGAAAACGTGCTGGCGGTTCGTGTCGACAACGACTGGAACTACCGCGAGCTCGCCTCCGGCCGCAGGTTTCAGTGGTCCGACCGCAATTTCAATGCGAACTACGGCGGCATCCCGAAGAACGTCCGGTTGCACGTGGCCGGGCCGGTCTATCAATCGCTGCCGCTGTATTCACACCTCGGCACCACGGGCGTCTACGTATATGCGCGTGACTTCGACGTCGCGGGGCGTGCGGCCACCATCAGCGCCGAATCCGAGGTCATCAATGAAACGCGCGAAGACTCGGTCTTCACGTACGAAGTGACCATTGCCGATCCCACCGGCCGCACCGTTGCGCGCTTCCCGGGAGGCACCTTCACGGCGCCGGAGCGCGGCCGCGTGATTGCGCGCGCCTCGGCGCGCCTCACTGGCCTCGAGCTGTGGAGTTGGGGCTATGGATATCTCTACGACGTGACGACCACGCTGCGGGCCCGTGGACAGGTGCTGGATTCGGTTACCACGCGCACCGGGTTTCGGAAAACCGAATTCGCGCAGGGTGTCTTCAAGCTCAATGACCGCGTGCTGCACATCAAGGGGTACGCCCAGCGCACGTCGAATGAATGGCCCGCGGTCGGCATCAGCGTATCGCCGTCGATCAGCGACTACAGCAACCGGCTCATGGTGACGGGCGGCGCGAACACCGTGCGCTGGATGCACGTGACGCCGTGGAAGCAGGACGTCGAATCACTGGACCGGGTGGGGCTCATGATGCTCATGCCCGCGGGCGATTCGGAGCGTGACGCGCAGGGCGTGAGTTGGGCGATGAGAGTCGCGCTGATGCGCGATGCCATCGTCTACAACCGCAACAATCCCAGCGTCGTGTTCTACGAGTCGGGAAACAAGGGCATCGACGAGCGCCACATGCTCGAGATGGTGCGGCTGCGCGACTTCTACGATCCGCACGGCGGCCGCGCGATGGGAAGCCGCGAGATGCTCGACAGCAAGGTCGCGGAGTGGGGCGGTGAAATGCTCTACATCGACAAGAGCGCCGGCAAGCCGCTGTTTGCCACCGAATACTCGCGCGACGAGGGGTTGCGAAAATACTGGGACGAGTTCTCGCCGCCGTTTCACAAGGACGGTGATGGACCGCCATACCGCAATGCGCCGGCGGCTGCGTACAACCGCAACCAGGACTCGCACGCCATCGAAGACGTGGAGCGTTGGTACGACTACTGGCGCGAGCGCCCGGGAACCGGCAGGCGCGTCTCGGCCGGCGGGCTCAACATCATCTTCTCGGACACGAACACGCACTTTCGCGGGGCGGAGAATTACCGCCGCAGCGGCGAAGTCGACGCCATGCGCATTCCGAAGGATGGGTTCCATGCGCATCGCGTGATGTGGGACGGATGGGTCGACCCCGGGACACCTGGAATCCACATTCTCGGACATTGGAACTACGCGCCAGGCGTACGCAAGCCCGTGTACGTCGTCTCCAGCGCGGATCGCGTGGAGTTGTTTCGTAACGGCCGGTCTCTCGGATTCGGCACGCAGAGCGCGCGCTTCCTGTTCACTTTTCCCGCTGTGGACTGGGAGCCCGGCGAAATCCGGGCGGTGGGCCATGCGGCCGACGGCACGCGGCTCGTCGAAACGCGTCACCGGACCGCCGGAGCGCCGGCCGCGTTGCGGCTGCGCCCCATCGTGGGCGGCGCCGGAATTCGCGCCGACGGCGCGGACATGGCCCTGCTCGAAATCGAGGTGGTAGATGGTCGCGGTAATCGCTGCCCCACGGCGCTCGACCTCGTGACGTTCGACGTCTCCGGGCCGGCGGACTGGCGCGGAGGAATAGCGCAGGGACCCGGCAATTACATCCTCGCGAAGACGCTGCCCGTCGAGGGCGGCGTGAACCGCGTGCTCATCCGCTCCACGCGCCAGGCCGGCACCGTCGTGGTCAACGCCAGCGCACGCGGGCTGCGTTCCGCGTCGACTCGCCTGGTGATGACGCCCGTCGCGAATTCCGACGGCCTCGCCGAAGTCATGCCCGACAGCGGAAC
Organism: Steroidobacteraceae bacterium; assembly: GCA_044871085.1. Taxonomy (GTDB): domain Bacteria; phylum Pseudomonadota; class Gammaproteobacteria; order Steroidobacterales; family Steroidobacteraceae; genus CADEED01. The sequence continues at coordinate 3,771 of JBIOZI010000401.1, forward strand.
CGTCGCCAACCTCGATCGCGGGCCCACGCCGGCCACCGCGGCCTTCGAGACCACGCGTCGCCCCATGGAGGTCGTCGGCGTGACTGCCGGCTCGAATGCCGCAACCGCCGGGGCATCGATCGACGACGACGAAACCTCCGCATGGAGCAGCACGGGCTCCGTCGCCGAGGCGTGGATCGAGTACCAGCTCGCCCGGCCGGCGCGAATCGCGGAAGTCACGTTGAAGCTCACCGGCTGGCGCGATCGCACGTATCCGATCGCCATCGCAGTAGATGGTCGCGAAGTCTTTCGCGGTACCACGCCACGCAGCTTCGGGTATGTGACCCTGCCGCTCGCAGCCACGAGCGGTGGCCGCGTGCGCATCTCGCTCGCGTCCACGGGCGACGGCGCCTCGCCGGTGCAAGCAACCGAGGTGGAAAACCAGAAAAACGTCGACACCGGAGCGGATCGCGTCGGGGTCACGAATCTCAGTATCGTGGAAGCGGAGCTCTACGAGTAGGCCGGATCAATTCCGAGTCCAGCGCTGGTTCGCGGCGCCATTGCAATTCCACACGTCGATGCTCGAGTGATTCGCGGTGCCCTGGCTGACGACGTCCAGACACAGGTTCGATTGCACGCCGACGATGGTTCCGTCGCTGTTGACGTTCCACTGCTGGTTGGGCCTACCGGTGCAGTCCCAGAGCACCACGCGCGCGCCCGGAGTGCGGCTCTCGCCGACGACATCGAGGCACTTGGTGCGCACCTGCAGCTGGCGGGCCGCCGTGTAGGTGAACTTCTGGTGAGCCGCGCCCGCCGTGCAGTCCCAGATGATGAGGCCGGTGCCGTTCGTGCCGGCCGGGATGTCGAGGCAGCGGCCGGATTGTTCGCCGCGGATGGACGTGGCGACGGGAGTGGCCGGTGTGCCGGTGCTTTGACGCCAGCCGTTGCGAATCCGATCGAGACCGGACGAGCTGTTGAGACCCAGCGTGATGGCAGAGCCGCTGCCGTTCTGCGCGGCACCGGTGATCGTGGTGAGCGCGTAGGGATCGCCCGCGCGCAAACCCGGCCAGTACACCGAGCCCACGCCGAGCGCGTTGAATTCATCGGTGATGCCGCGCATGTACAGGATCTCGTTCGTGGTCGCTGCCGTGTTGTTGAAATTGAGACCCGTGGTCATGAAGGTGCCGACTTCCGTGAAGATCGTGCGGCTCGCAAACTCTGCGACTTTCGATCGGGTCTGGGCACGCCAGTTGTTGTAGGTCTGCGGCGCCTGCCAGAAAGCGTAGTGA
>JBIOZI010000402.1:0-8533 GCA_044871085.1 Steroidobacteraceae bacterium
GACAATTCGCTGTGCACGGTCGGCTGCAGCTATGAATTCGCGTTGAACAAGGCGCGCACCGGCACGTTCGAGGGCGCGCGCACGGGCGTGGCCAAGGCGTTCCAGGCCGCCAAGAAAGGACTCGCGAAACAACTCGAGCAGGGGATGCTCAACATCCAGCGCATGCGTCAGGTGGCACTCACGCAGGTCCGCAACCAGCAACGCAGCAGCCGCAACACGCTCACGAGTCAGGCGCGCGCCACTCTCAGCGGTGCGCGACGCGCGGCGCAAGGCGCCATCGGCGGCATTCACGGCTCGGCGCGCGGCACCCTGCCCGGCTACTGGCGCGCGCTCGGCGGCTTCGAGCAGAGCATGAAGCTCGCCGCACCGAGTGGTGCGCAGGCGCTGACGAAGGCCGCGCAGTCGGCCGGAACGCCGATCTTGCGCGGCCTCGACAACACCTCCGCGACGCTGCGCACTCGTCTCGGCGAAAGCCAGCAGAAGCTCGGTAGCGATCACCGGGATCAACAGGCGACGCTGCTCGAGCAACGCGGCCAGCACCTGGTGGCTGCGAACGCGGCGCTCGCCAAACCACCGGAGAATTTCGCACAACAAGCCGCGGACGCGCTGGCGCGATTCAACGAGAACACCACTCAGCTCGCATCCAGTGTCTACGAGGCTGCGCAGAGCTGCGCCAAGGCGCCCGAAAAGCTCTTCGAGAAGTCTTTCGGTGACAGCCGTACCAATGCGCAGACTTCGCTCAACGCCATCTTCAAAACCCCCGGCGAAGTCGAGAAGAAGGATGAAACTCCTGTCACCAAAGACGGCGACAAAGGCCCGAAGCCGGACTGCACCGACTGCAAGAAGGATGGTGGCGGCACCGGTACCGACACCGGCACTGGCGGCAAGAACAAGGGCATAACCACTCAGCGTGAGGAGCAGCAAACGCTCCTCGAGGCCTTCGGCAGGCCGAAGACCTATCCGGAGTTCGTGACCGCGTTCGACAAAAAAGGCGGTGAGGTCGCGGGCAAGGTGAAGACGGCCGACGACCTGGCAACGAAGGCGCTTCACGCCGGCCACATCGACAAAGTCGCGGAAGAGAAGGTAACCGGTGCGCTGCGTGGCCTCACCGCCGCGAGGGGAAAAGCAGTCGACCAGCGCGACTATCCCGGCGCACCCGCTCCGACTCTGTCAGCCGACCTGCTGGAGGCCATGGGTGAGAAGGACAAGAGTTACAAGGCCGCAATTCACTACCTGAATGGTGAGACGAAAGACGGCGCAAAGGAAGAGCTCGACGACTCGCAGGGTTTCTGGAACGACCAGGAAGAGCGCATCGACGAAACGATGCGCGCCTTGTCGCCCGCGGACGCGGCCGCCATCGGCGAAGACAAGGAACTCTACGAGCGCATCCACGGTGCGCTGGATGGAACCGACGCCAAGGTTTTCCAGGCGCTCGCGAAGGCCGAGGACCGCGAGAAAGGCGGCGCGGCAGAGGCCGACGCGCTGCGCATGCGCGAAAAGGTCGACAAGGCCAAGCTCGAGGGCGACCACGACGCGGTACACAAGGCCGAAAAGGAATTCACGCAGCTGCGCGGCAACGACTGGAATGCCCGGCAACTCGAGGACATGAAACCCGAGGACCGCAAGGCCGCCGAAGATGCCCATCGGCTCCAGGTGGCGGCGGCACTGGGCAAGATCGTCACCGAGGAGGACCCCGCCAAGAAAGCCGCGGTCGCGGACAAGACCCTCGAAGAGAAGAGGACCGCCTACACGAATGCGGCCGTCGACTTCGTCACGCGCGACGTCAACATCGTCTTCGGGGAAGGCGGCGACGTCTACGAGGCGAAGAACGCCAAGCCCGGCGATCCGTATACGCACACCATCAAGATGGAAGGCGCCAACCGCGATCTCGCGGCGGCGCTGCTGCTCAATGGCAAGGACAGCGCAGAGGCACGCTCCGCGGCGATCGGCGTCGAGCTCCAGCGCAAGGACGACGGCAAGGCCGGCAACATCGACGAAGCGGTCTACGACGACCGCTTCATCCGTCTTCTGGACAAAAAAGAAGACGTGGAAAAGCTGGGTCCGAAGGAAAAGCAGGCTCGCGATGCCGAGCTCGCCGCCGCGCGCGAGCTGCGTGCGAAGACGCTGCTCATGGCGTCGGAAAAGTATGCCGGCGGCAAGGCACCGCCGAAGGACTACAAGACCGACGGCACCAAGTCGCTCGAGACAGATCCGGATCCGCACGTCAGGGATGCACAGAACAAGCTGGTCGCCGCGCTCGGCGACAAGTTCAAGGACGACCAGGTCGGAAAGCAGTTCGTCACGAATCTCATCAAGGAGGAACGCCCTTCGGCGAAAACCGCGTCGCTGGCCATGCGGTACGCGATGTACTCGAACACCGGCACCGACGAAGAGCTGATGAAGCGCTATCCGGCGCGCATGACGCGCGACGAGATCAAGGCGATGAAGGATCAGTTCCGCACCGACACCGGCAAGGACTTCGAGGAGGAAGCCGGCCTGTATGGCAAGGGATCGTTTGCCGAGTTGTCAGGCGACGACGCCCTCGAGATGGAGCGCGCGATGCTCGGCGTCGCGCGCACCGAGCAGGAGAAGGCCGAGGCCGCGGCTTTCGCCATGTATCAGCAGCAGCGCGAAACGGGGGATTTCGGCAAGTGGCTCGCCAAGGGCAGTCATGGCGAGGATGTGCTCAACAGGACTCAAGCGGGCTTGTTCGAGAGCATGGGCGTCGGAGAAAAGGACTTCAATCCCGATGGCACCCTGAAGCCGGAGGCCGCCAGCCGCTGTTTCACCAGCAAGGGCGAATACAAAGGCCCGAATCGCGACCAGTTCATGGCGAACGTGATGACGGGCCAGCTCGCCGCCGAGTCCTACCAGGCCGCCATCGACAACTACGCAAACCTCGCGACGACGGGCATCGCGATATTGGGCGCGATCGCGGCCGCCGTGATCACCGTCGTCACGGGCGGCGCGGCGGCTCCGCTGATCGCGGCCGCGGTCGTCACCGGCCTCGCCTCGATGGCGGCTAACTACGCAATCAAGGGTGGCCGCTACGGCTGGGAGCAGGCCGCGATCGATCTCGGCATGACGGCGGTGCAGGCAGTGACGGCGGGTGTCGGTGCCGGGCTCGGCAAGGCGGCGCAGATCGCGGGGAAAGCCGCGCAGGCCGCCAACACCGCCAGCAAAACGCTCCTCACGCTAGCAAAGCTGTTCACGGGCAATCCGGTCGTCGACCAGATCATCATCGGTGCGGTCACGGGCTCCATCGGCGGGCTCGCGGGCGCCGCGTTCGACGAGAAGACCTGGGAGAAAGGCGGCGGCGATGCCGTCGGAAAGCTGTTCGGCGGACTCATCAAGGGCGGGCTATCGGGCGCCGCCACTGCCGCGTTCACGCAATCGCTCGAAGCGCTGGGTCGCAACGGTGCGGCGATCGCCGACAAGGCGAAGGCCATCGCCGCGCAGGGCGGCCTGCTGCGCGGTGCGGTCGGAATCGGCGGGCGCGGACTCGGCGCGATCGGCAATGCGCTCGGCAAGGGGCTCAACGCATCCACGGGCGGCGGCGTCGGCAAATCGCTGCTCGCGATGGGTCAGCGCGGCCTGGCGCGCAGCGCGATTTCCGGCATCAGTGCCATGGCCGGCCGCAGCACGGAGCTGGTCTTCGACAAGGCCACCGGCAGGTTCCACGGCAGGCTGGAAGATGCCCTCTCCGACATCGGCTCGGCGGGCCTGCATGCTGCCATACAGGGATTCGGTGAAGGCGCAGGCGAGGCGTTCGGCCAGGGCATCCACAACCAGAAGGTCGCAGCGGTCGCCAAGTCGATCAACGATGAGCGGCTGGCTAACAACAAGCCGCCGTTCGAGGGCCACCCTCACGACCCGAACACTCCGCTCGGCAAGGCCGCGGAAGATCTGATGTTCCTGAACCAGCACGGCAAGAACGGCGGCGATCCCCTCGGCCGCGCGCTCAACATGGAACACATCATCACGCATGGTGGACTCGAGCACACGGTCGCCACCCCGCATCCGAGCGCGGCGGAAAGCGATGCGATGCGCGCCGAGCTGCTGCGGCACGTACCCGAATCGCTGCACGGCGATTTCGCCGACGTGCCGATCCGCGTGCTCTCCGAAGGCGAATACAAAGCGCTCACGCGCAGCGAATCCGGCCCGGTCGTCACGCTCATCGAGAACGGCAAGCCGGTGGTGGTGATCCGCGCGGGCGCGGAGCTGTCGCACCTCGCCAACGAAGGCCCTCACCTGCTGCAGACCGCGGACGCGGCCACGCGGCCCAAGGTCGCGAAGCTCGACGAGTCCGTGCTCGTGCATTGGGACAAGCTCGACGTCGACACGCAGGTCGACCTCTACAAGAACAAGATCGAGCTCGAGATCGACGCGCACCAGCGCATCGCGGAGGCGCTCGAAGCCAAGGTCGCGCGCGGCGATGGCGATCCGGCGCGGCTCGCCATCGACCAGGCGCGCAATGAAATCACGCTCGCCAATCTCAAGGCGCGGCACGAGGAGGTCGGCAACATCACGCCGAGTCAGCGCAAGGCGATGCAGAACGGCGAGATGCCGCGCCCGCAATACCTCGAGCAGCCCGCGCGGTTGTTCTCGAAGGGCAAGAAGTACGACGGTCTCGGAAAGTACACCGAGCAGGACGCCTTCGGGGACGAGGCCGAAGCGCGGCGCAGTCCCGCGGAAGACGCGGACGACGATCATCCGACGGTTCCGGACACACCGCCCCGAGGTCGTCCCGAAGATGGCCCTGGAGGTCGCATGTTCCCTCCATCGCCGGACGAGATCGCCGCCGGGATGCGCCTCGCGGAGATAGGCAACGAATTCAACGTCGCAGACAACAATCGCCTCGAGCACGGGGGCGACAAAGTCAACGCCGAAACGTATCTCCAGAGCGAGAGCACGGGGAAGAAGCCCAAGCGCCAGTTCGTGGACGCCACGGTGGAAGGCAAGTTCATCATGGAGCGCAAGCACACCCAGCTCGCCGAGATCGGAGTGGTTGCGGCCATCGACTACATCAACCAGCTGGTCGACATCTACCGCCCCGGCCGAACCATTGGCCATTCGGAGAAGAACATCAAGGCCGGCATCGCCGGAAAGAAGCTCAGCGGAGAGATGATCCTGCGCGTGCCGGAACAGCTGGGAGAGGTGCCACACAAAGTGCTCCAGCATGCCGCCGACAGCAACGTGACGATCCAGGATCCCAGTGGGCGCAGGTACACACTCGAGCACCCGGGTGGCGACGACGGCGTCAAGCGCGCATCGCTCGAGCCTGAAGTTCACGCCAACGAGATGCGCGAGCACCTCATGCGGCATGTCGACGCGGCGACCGCGGCGGCGCTGGACGATGTGCCGATCTCCGTGCTGCGGCCGGGCGAGTACGACCAGATGACCGGCGCGGGCGTCAAAGGTCCGGTCGTCACGTTGATCAAGAACGGCAAGCCATTCGTGGCGATCCGTGAAGGCACGCCTATCCACCGCCTGTCCGACGAAGGCCCGCACCTGCGGCAGACCATCGACGAATCCACGAGCGCGAAAGTCGCGAAGCTCGAAGAATCCAAGCTTGCCAACTGGCACAAGCTCGACGTCGACGAGCAGCTCGACTTGTACAAGACCAAGATCGAGCTCGAGATCGATGCGCACGAGCAGATCCGGAAGTCGCTCGAAGCGGAGCTGCCAAACGCGGACGACATCAAGAAAGTGCTCCTGGACATCGACCGCAACGAGCGCACGCTCGGCAACCTGAATCGGCGCCGGCGCGAGGTGGAGCGCATCACGCCGGAAGAGCGGGCTGCGATGCGCAGCGGCGCGCAGAAACGCAAGAAGTATCTCGAGCACCGGCCGCGGCTGTTCTCGAAGGACCCCAGTGGCGAGATCGTGTTCGAGCCGTTCGTCGGTCCGCAGCTCAAGAGCCCCAAGGAGCTCCAGGAGCGCTACCCGGGCGCACGCGTCATCGCCGCAGAGCAGAGCGAAGGCCGCATCCCGTCCGCGAAGGACGTCGCGGAGTTCGAGGCCGGCGGCGGCAGGTTCATCGCCGACCGCTTCGGCGAGACGCTGCCTGACAACTCGGTCGACCGCATGCACGTGCGCTACCCACTGCCGCACGAGAAAGCCCAGGAAACGATGCTCAGCACCGAGGGGCGGAGCTTCGCCGAGATCATCGCCGCGGCGAAGGCGCACCAGGCCGCGGTCGAAAGCATTACGAATCTCGCCCCACACGCGCTGCGAACGCTGCGTCCGGACGGCGAGATCGAAATCGTCTTCCACGAGAATTCCATCGAAAGCGAGATCGGTCGCGCGTGCCAGCGTGAGTGGACCGACCCGGCCACCGGGCGTCGCTATCGACTCGAGCAGGTGGGCGAGCCGCGCGCGGTGCCGCGCAACGAGATCGCGCCCCACTCCGGCCACGGCATTCCCCAGAATGTGACCGAGGTTCAGGTCGTCACGCTGCGCAAGGTGCTGCTGCCGGAGGTCGGCGAACCGGGCGGACTGCCGCCGGGCGAGTCCACGAGATCACGTGCGCCATCCGACGAGCGCGAGAGCTCCCAGGCCAGATCCTTGCCGCGTCCCATCGAGGAAACGGCCGCGCCGCAGGTGCACGCCCCGCTTGCCGGGCAGCCGCAGTCCGAATCGGCGCTGCCGGTGCCGCAGGCCGAACGCGAACTGACGCCCGGCGAGAAGAAGCGCATGGAGCGCACCGCGAAGGCCGTGGCGGAGGTGCCGGACATGCTGAGAAAACTCGGCATCGATCCGTTGCTGCTCGATGGCGCCACGCCGGGCGACATGCTCAACTTCTTCAATGCGCTCGACGGCGACCCGCTTGCATCGGCAGGCGGGAAGACGAAACCGGAGAAGACGGACGACTCCGCCGGGTGGGTGCCGAGCGAGCACCAGACGAGCGTTGCACGGTGGGCGCTGGAGGGCGCGAACGGCAGCCCCGGCGAGTTCCATAGCCGCTATGAATTCGCGCGTGCGCGTTTCTCGGCACTCAAAACTGTCGAGGAAGCCGCGTTGAAAGGCACTCCTGACTATCGCAACGTGGCCGCCGTCAATGCCGGCAAGAAGCTGACGCGTGAATTCCTCACTGTCGAGCTGGCCCGCGACGAAGCGGCAGTGAGAATGAGGGCCGATGGTCAGAACCTCACCGGGCCCACGCGCGGGCTGACACCCATCGCCGTTGCGCAGGCGGTGCAGGAGCTCGAGCGACTCGGCTTCAAGTCGCCCGCGGCCGAGGCGTATCATGCGTGGAAGCACCGCCGGGAAGTGCCGAGCACGGTCCTGCCGGGTGGCTCGGTCATCGAGCGCTATTTCGCAGGTGCGATGGACACGGTGAAGAATGGGCACGTGGTGTTTGCGGAGACCGAAACGCCACCGAAGACCGGCACCCGCGTAGTGATCCATCAGCGCTATGTCGACGATTCGGGCAAGGAAGCCGTGAAAGAAGCGATCATTCACGTCGCGCCGGATGGCACGGTTACCCTTTCAAGCTGGGGCAATCCCAAGGCAGTCAAATGACCTACGTTTTCAGCGGAACACCCGAGGGCATGATGACCTCGCTGTTTTCAGATCTGAAAAGAGCACGCGGAGAAAGTCTGGGCGCCGAGGCGGCTTTCCGCGAGGCACTGGTGTCGCTGGTCGGGCTGCATCATGCGCAGGCGGTACACGGAGCCGTCGATTCCTCGCGTCTCGCTCGCTTCCGTCAGGAGTCGGCCGCGGCGATGTTGGAGTTCCCGCAAAGGCTCGGATTCCAGGTGAACGAGGCGCTCATCCTTGCCGAAGGCGCCAACGAATATGAGTGGCCGGAACTGTGCATGTGCCGTTCGGTCATCCAGTTCCTGATCGATGATTACGCCGATACGCCGATACCCGGGTTGATCGACCGGAAGGATCTGGCGGAGCTCGATGAAGAACTGGAGCGCGTGGGCGAGCAGCAGGGGCCTCTCGACGCGAATCAGATACCCAAGGGAATGCCGGCCACGCACTGGTGGTGGCGTTATCCGAAAAACGACAGCGCCGAAGAACCCGGGCCGGCGGCAGAAGTGAACGGAGCAGCCGAGCCGGGAGACGCCGGTGGACAAGCGGCGCGCGCGACGCTGGTGCTCGACCCGCAATTCGCATTCGACAGCCTGCGCAATGCGCTCCCGGAGGCTGGCTGGCAACTGGTGAGTCTCAGCCAGCGGCCCATCATTCCCGGCGAGCCGGAGCACGCGCTGTTCGAGCGCGATACGACCCATCTCGCCTACAGCTTCAACCCCGTGTGCAGCCTGCGACTGCTCGAAGTGCCGCTCGATCTCGATCATGAAACCGTGGCGCGGCTGCCGGTACAGAACGTCGACGACGTGAAGCCGTGGCTCATGAGCGCGGATGAGCGCACGCAGCTGCGCGGCATCTTCGCCGCCGGGTATCTGCCACACCCCGCGATGCTCGCGGGCGTGGAGAAGCTCACCGCGCATCCGCGCGCGAGCATCGCGCAGGCTGCGCGGCAATCCGCCGAAAAGATCCGCCTGGTGCTGAAGGCTGACGA
>JBIOZI010000403.1:0-35112 GCA_044871085.1 Steroidobacteraceae bacterium
CGTTTACGTGCTGCTGGCACGCATCTTCACGGTGCTGTACTTCGCATTCTTCATCCTGCTGTATTTCGTCTCCAAGGCGGACGGCAACGGCCCGGTTCCCGATCGAGTGACCTACCATGCCCACTAACAAGTACGCGTTTGCCGGCGTTGTCGCCCTGCTGCTGGGCGCGGGCGCGGTCTCGGCGAACGAGGGCGGACATGCCGCCGGCTGGGCACGCGAGGCCGGGAACGAAATCGCCAACCTGCCGTCGCTGCAGCGCGGCGCGCGCAACTTCACCAACTACTGCGCCGGCTGCCACTCCGTGCAGTACATCCGCTACGCGCGCATCTGCGCGGACCTGCACGTCGCCGAGAACCAGTGTTCGCAGTTCCTGCTGCCGCCCGGGCGCAAGCTCACCGATTACCTCAAGGCGTCGATGCCCGCGGCGGATGCGCAGGAATGGTTCGGCAAGCCGCCGCCGGATCTGTCGCTGGTCGCGCGCTCGCGCGGCGCCGATTGGATCTTCAATTTCCTGACGACGTTCTACTCGGATCCGGCCAGTCGCCAGACCGGCGTCAACAACCTGCAACTGCCCGGCACCGCGATGCCGCACGTGCTGGCGAGCCTGCAGGGCGTGCAGACCGCCACGTGGCGCAACGTCGAGCACCAGGGCGAAGGCGGCAAGCCCGTCACGAGCAAGGAATTCGAGAAATTCGAGTCCGGTGTCGCCGGCAGTCAAACGCCGCAGCAGTACGACGAGTTCGTGCGCGACACGGTCAACTTCCTCGATTACGTCAGCGATCCCACGCAGCTCGAGCGACAGAGCATCGGCCTGTGGGTCGTCCTGTTCCTGCTCATGTTCACGGCCATCGCGTATATGCTCAAGAAGGAATACTGGAAGGACGTCCGCTGAGCGGCGATTCTCAACTCGAACCGGAGCTCCGCCACTCCCGGTGCGTCCCCGCCCTGGCGAGGAGTACCTGATTGTCGAACCGCCGTGCAACGATGACGCTCTTTTCGGCGCCCGATGACCCGTGGAGTCATCGCTCGCGCATCGTCATCGCCGAGAAGGCGATCGATATCGAGATCGTCGACGTGGCCCCGGGGAAGTATCCCGAGGACCTGCTGGATCTCAATCCCTATCACACGACGCCGACGCTGATCGACCGCGACCTGGTGCTGTATGACTCGCGCGTCATCATGGAGTACCTCGACGAGCGCTTTCCGCATCCGCCGCTGATGCCGGTGGACCCGGTGTCGCGCGCGCGGGCGCGGCTCGCGCTGTATCAGATCGAGCACGACTGGTACGACATCGCGCGCAAGCTCGACGCGCCCGGTGCGAAGGACTCCGCGCAGCTGCGCAAGGTGCTGCGCGACAACGTGCTCGCCAGCGCCGACCTGTTCAAGCTCAAGCCGTTCTTCCTCTCCGATGAGTTCTCGATGGTCGATGCCACCATCGCGCCCATCCTGTGGCGCCTGCCGCGCTACGAGATCGACCTGCCGCCGCCGGCGCAGCCGATCATCAAGTACGCGAGCACGATTTTCTCGCGGCCCGCGTTCCGTGCCAGTCTCTCCGAGAGCGAACGGGAGATGCGACTGGCATGAACGACCGCGCACGTATTTCGAAGCGGCCCTACCTCATACGCGCCATGCACGGCTGGATGATGGACAACGGCGAGACGCCGCACGTCATCGTCGATGCCGAGAAGGCCGGCGTCGAAGTGCCACGCGCCTACGTGAAAGACGGCAAGGTCGTGCTGAACCTGTCGTCGACGGCGACGCAGCGGCTGGTCATGGGCAACGACTGGATCGAATTCGAAGCGCGCTTCGCGGGTGTCGTGCATCACGTGCGCATCCCGGTGAGCACGGTGTTGGGCATCTACGCGCGCGAGACCGGAGAGGGCATGGTGTTCTCCGAGCAGGATCTCGGCCCCGATCCGCCGGCCAAGCCCACGCCGCCCGAAGACGGCGGCCGCCGACCGCAGCTCAAGGTCGTGAAGTAACCACCGCCGCGGCCATCAGCCGCGCGGCTGTCGCAGGAATTCGGCGAGCGCGTGGATCCAGGCGCGCTGTGAGTTCTCCACGTGCGCGGCATGGTCCGAATCCGGCAGCACCACGAACGCGCGGTCGGGCGTCGCGAGCGCGGCGAAGAAGCTCGCCGATTCCGCGCGCAGGAGGGGATCGCGGGCGCCGTACAGCACCAGCGTGGGTACGGTGATCTTTTCGGGCGCGAAGACGAATTGCTGCTCGTCGCGCCAGTCCACGCGCACCGGATTCGCCGCGAGCGCCTGGGCCACGTACGCGGCGATCAACGCGGGTGACGCGGCGCCGGGTGTGATGAAGTCCGAGGCGGCGTTCTCCGCCGTGTTGGGCGCGCGCGGCGGTTCGGGGGGCGTGGGCGTCGGGCTGGCGCGCACCGTGGTCGGAAAGCCGAACAGCACCAGCGCCGACATCGCCTCGGGATGCCGCTGGGCCGTGAGCAGCGCGACCTGCGAGCCGCGCGAATAACCGACCAGCGCCGCCCGGCGCGCGAGCCGCGGATTCGCGCGGTTTATCCAATCCAGCGCCGCGTGGACATCTTCCGCCGCGCGCTCCGGCGTCAGCCAGCCGGTGGCGTCGCGCGCGGAGGCGCCGTAGCCGCGCAGGTCGAGCGCGTATACGGCAAAGCCTTCCTTCGCCAGCGCGTCCATGACCGAGCGCCGCTCGCCGGCGACCTGCAGATCGAAGTTCGGCAGCGCGCTCCAGGTGCGCCCGTGGACCAGCAACAGCGAGGCCTTGCGTGCGCCGGAGCTCTTCTCCCACAGCGCGAGCGTGGCGCCCTCGACCGCGAGGGAATGCTGGATCGCGGGGCGCGGGGCCGCGAACGCGCCGGACGCGATGCAGACGAGCAGAACGGCGATGACCGTCCGGCGCGCGATCCTCGACGGTGCTGCCAGGCGGGCGTGTCGGCCCGCGGCCGCACCCGCACCCGCGATGCTCATGCTTCCTTGGTCCGGCGAGGCTCCGCGAGTTTCTCGAGCGCGGCCCGGTAGGTAGGCGCGGCATCGCGGAAGTCGGACACCGTGGTGCCGAGATCGCGTGCCAGGCCGTCGGCGATGCCGTAGATCCAGCCGTGGACGTGCAGCTCCTGCCCGCGCTCCCAGGCGTCACGGGCAATGGTCGTCTGGCAGACGTTCGCCACCTGCTCGATGACGTTGAGCTCGCACAGGCGGTCGGAGGCGGCGGCTTCACTCTCGCACGCGCTCACCGCGTGCTCGTGCTTCTCGTGCACGTCCTGCACGTGGCGCAGCCAGTTGTCGGCGAGGCCGACGCGCTGGCGGCGCATCGCGGCCTGTACGCCGCTGCAGCCGTAGTGTCCGACGACCAGCACGTGCTTCACTTTGAGGATGTCGACCGCGAATTGCATGACCGACAGGCAGTTGAGGTCGGTGTGCACCACCATGTTGGCGATGTTCCGGTGCACGAAGATGTCGCCGGGCAGCAGGCCCACGATCTGGTTGGCCGGCACCCGGCTGTCCGCGCAGCCGATCCACAGGTAGGTAGGCGACTGCTGGCGCGAGAGTTTGGTGAAGAACTCCGGGTCCTGCCGTCGAATCTGCTCCGCCCAGGCCTTGTTGCTCTTGAACAGCTCGTCGAGGTCGCGCATGTGGGCGCGACCTTAAACGTACCGGCGCGGTTTGGCAAAAAAGGCCTCAGGCGTCGAAGGCGTGTCGCAGCCATTCGATGCCGCCGTCGCGCACGATGAGCACGTCGAAGCGCACGCGGCAGCGGCGCAGCTCCGGCCGGCATTGCAGCAGCAGCGAGGTGGTGGCGGCGATGCGCCGCTGCTTGCCGCGGCCGATGCTGGCGGCCGCCCCGCCGAAATCATCGCGGGCGCGGGTACGAACCTCGGCCACGACCAGCAGGTCGCCGGCTCGTGCCACCACGTCGAGCTCCCCGATGCGTCGCTGAAAGTTGCGCGTGACGATGGTGAACCCCTGCGACTCGAGGAACGTGGCCGCGCTGTTCTCGGCCAACGCACCGGTCTGACGGCGATCCATGCCCGGGGACATTCCTGATTTCCGGTAAATGGGGCGTGCCTCGTCGAATGGGCTGATATCGGGTCCGCGGGGAGGTGTGTCCCCGTTTGCTAGGAAATCAGGAATGTCCCCAATTCTTCAGGGCGAGGCCGCGGGCTCGCTGCGCGGATCGAACGGAGTCGGGGCGCCGTTTTTGATGCGCACCCATTCGAGGTCGCGCCGCACCCGGCCCTGTGGATCGATGGACAGCGTGCCGGTGAGACCCTGCGGATTGATGCTCGACCCGCGCTGCAGCGACGTCGCGATGCGCAGCGCATCGAAGCCGAAGGCGAAGAAGCGCCCGCGGCGCGAATTCGAGTCGCCGAACGCGCGGGCGGCGGCATCCCGAACCTCGGTCGCGAGCCCCGCGTCCCCCAGCATCCAGGGCATTTCCGGAAACACCACGCCGTCGATTTCCTGGTTGGCCGTGGGATGCGGATCGTAGGCGTCGCTCAGCGTATACGTGGGGATGTCGCCCGCGAGATGGAACCGCAGCTGGGGACGCAGCAGCCGCGCGTTCGAGGGCTGGCTCGGCGCGAAGATGAACTGGATGTCGGGGCGGCGGCGCGGCTCGAATTCGAGCTTCTGCCCGATGGCGTTCTGGATGCGCTGGTGACGCAGGTGCGAGTCGTCGGTACGCAGCACCTGCATGATGCTCGCGCCGTAATCCTTTTCGGCGGCGTTGAAGCTCGACTGGCCGAGCACGAAACCGCCGGCGGCGCGCAGCTCCTCGTCGAACGCGGCGGCGACGCGCGTGCCCCAGTCGCCCTCGGGGATGATCACTACGCCGCGCCGGCGGGCGGTGCCGCCGATCTGGCGCGCCACGGCGCGCGCGTCGTCCTCGGGGGACAGCGCGAACTGGAAGAACCGCTCCGGCGCGGTGCGCTCGGCCGGCAGGAAATTGAGCGCGAGGAACGGCGGGCGGGTAGTTAGGAGATCGGCGGCGGCCACGACCTCTTCGCGCGTGAGCGGCCCCACGATGAACTCCGCGCCCGCCGCGCTGGCGTCGGCCACGGTGTCGGCGATGGAGGCCGCGGCGGTGTCGTACACGCGCAGCCGCGGCCGCGCTGCCGCCGGCATCTGGTAGTACGCCGTCATGAAGCCGTCGCGCACCTGCGCGGCGGCCGCGGCGGTGCGCCCGCTGAGCGGCAGCAGCAGCGCGACGTGCGGCGCCGGTTCGAGCCTGGCGGGCGCCTGATCGATGCCGATGCCCGGCTCGCCCGACAACGCGGCCAGCGCGGGATGTGAGGGAAAGCGCGCGCGGAACGCCGACAGCAGCGTGGCGCCGCGCGTCGGATTGCGCGCATTCTCGGCGGCGATACCGGCGGCTTCGAGCCAGCCGCGGACATTCGCGTCGCTCGCCGGAGGTGGCGCGAGCGACACCCCGCGCTCCGCGGCCGCGCGCAGCTGCGCCAACAACTCCGCGCGCGCGATGGTCGCATCCCCCGGGGCAATGAGGCGTTCGCGCGCGAGCTCGGCGCGGATGCCGTCGACGAGATGGTCGGTGGCGATGGCGACCTGCTGCCGCGCCTCGTAGTAACGCGCCGCGGCCACCGGAGCCGTGGGCGGCTGCATGGCGCTGACCGCGCGCCAGGCCTCTTCGCCGCGCCCCTGCGCGACCGACGACTGGATGCGCAACAGCGTCTGCTCGATCTCGTGCTGCTGGGTGAGGCCGAGCGGCAGCAGGGCGAGCACGCGATCGGCGTCGGCGGGCCGGCCGGCCGCGAGCCACGCGCGCGCGGCGCGCAACAGGAACTCCGCGCGGTCCGTGCCCGAGGTCTCCCCGCCGAGCCGCTCGTAGACGGCCGCGGCACCCGCGTGATCCCCGGAGCGCACGAGCTGCTCGGCGCGATCGACGCTCGGCGGCCCGCCGCGCCGCGGAGTGGTCGGACAGCCCGCGAGCAGCAGAGCCAGCGCCACGGTGGCGCAAATCGCCAGTGGTTTGTGCAGAGCTTTCACGGACGTCATGCGTCGAATAGCCTTCGTGGATGGCCGCGTCGAAAAGCGGCGGAGAAGTATAGTGTCTGCTACGCATGCTCGTCTTGAGGGCCGACTGGCCGTGATCTCCACGCCAATCGGCAATCTCGGGGACCTTTCGCCGCGCGCGCGCGATGAACTTTCCGCGGCCGAGTGGGTCGCGGCGGAGGACACGCGCCGAACGGGGCAATTGCTGACAACGCTGGGCTTGTCACGCCCGCTGGTGTCCCTGCACGAGCACAACGAGCGCGAGCGCATCGACGAGCTGCTGGACAAACTGCGTGCCGGCGCGCGCATCGCGCTGGTGAGCGACGCGGGCACGCCGCTGCTCTCCGACCCGGGGTTCGAACTGGTCCGACGCGTGAGCAGCGAGGGGATTACCGTGGTGGCCATCCCGGGTCCGTCGGCCATCACCGCGGCGCTCAGCGTCGCGGGCCTGCCCACCGAGCGGTTTTCGTTCGAAGGATTTCTGCCGGCCAGACTCGCCGAGCGGCGCGCGCGGCTCGCGGAGCTGGCCGCGGAGACGCGCACGCAGGTGTATTTCGAGGCGCCGCATCGCATCGTCGAGGCGCTGGAGGACATGAGCTCCGTGTTCGGCGCGCAGCGGCGTGCGGTGGTTGCGCGCGAGCTGACCAAGCTGTTCGAGACCGTGTACCGCGGCACGCTCCAGGAGCTCGCCGCAATGGCGCGCGCCGATGCGAACTTCACGCGTGGGGAGATCACCGTGGTGGTGGAGGGCGCGCCGCGCGCTTCGGCGCAGGACAGCGCGCGCCTCGCGCTCGACGCGACCCTGCGCGCGCTGCTGCCCGAGCTCGCGCCGAGCAAGGCCGCTTCCGTGGCCGCGCGGCTGACGGGCGCGCGGCGCAACGAGGCGTATGCGCGCGCACTCGAGCTCGCGCAGGAGAGCGGACGAGTCTGAGGGCCAGCCGCGATTGGCGCCGCGGCGACCCGCGAAAAGATGCATTGAGAACGCCTGCTCATGGCGCTATGGTGCGCCCCGGAGTCGGCCGGACGGTCGCTGCATTTCTCGCGAAATGTGGAGGAAAGTCCGGGCTCCTTGCGGACGAGGTGCCAGGTAACGCCTGGGCGGCGTGAGCCGACGGAAAGTGCAACAGAAAATAAACCGCCGAAGTCTCAGCAATGAGACTGGTAAGGGTGAAACGGTGCGGTAAGAGCGCACCGCGCCGGTGGCAACATTCGGTGGCACGGCAAACCCCACCTGGAGCAAGGCCAAATAGGGAAGTCGCCACGCAAGTGGCAGCGCGTGTCCCCGCGTGCTTCCGGGTAGGCCGCACGAGTGCGCCGGTGACGGCGCTCCCAGAGGAATGACTGTCCTCGACAGAACCCGGCTTACAGGCCGACTCCATCTTTGACTTTGCTTGCTTCGTTCTCGCCGGAACGCGGGCGCGCCCGGCGTCTAACAACGTGCCCAGCTAACTATTCCGCCGGCGACCTGACTGCGACCTGGGCAGCGTACGGCCGCTCAGAGAGGCGTCGCGGGTGGTCCGCCGTGGGCCGCCGCACCCGCAACTACCGGATCAGTGAGGTCAATAGGCAGGCCAATGAATCACCAATGGTTCAAATAGCATCGATGGCCTGCTCCAGGCCCGGCGCGTTGCCGCGAGCAGGTACGTACAGGCCGCAGTTCTGTTACCTACTGTATGAAGTTGCGATGACAACCCACTGATCGATAAGACAGAGCCCGCGTTTTTCCGCTCCGCCACGACTTAAATACAGCGTAAGTGGCTGTCGGCACGAGAGAATTTTGTGACTTATTTCTTGACCGCGCCTGCCCGCGTTCCTATAGTGGCGCCAAGTGGGAAAAAGTGGGGAGAAATGGGCTTAAGTCGCCTATCGATCCATGTTTCGCGGTGCAGCAAAAGTGACCCTGGACGACAAGGGCCGGATGGTTTTACCCACCCGGTACCGCGAGCACGCGCTCGAGCGCGGCCAGGGAAAACTCGTGGTCACCGTCGACCGGGATCAATGCCTCCTCCTCTATCCCTTGCCCGACTGGGAACAGATCGAGCGCAAGTTGATGAGCCTGCCGTCTCTGCACGCGCAGGCGCGCCGGCTGCAGCGCCTCATGGTGGGACACGCCACCGAGCTGGACCTCGACGGGCATGGACGACTGTTGCTTCCGCCCGAGTTGCGCGAATTCGCGCTGCTCGAGCGGCGCGGAATGCTGATCGGTCAGGGCAATCGTTGCGAGTTGTGGGACGAGGCCCGCTGGGGCGAGCGTCGCAACCTGTGGCTCTCGAACGAAGCCGCCGAGACCGGGCTGGCCGCGGAGCTGGAATCCCTGACGCTGTGATCGCGCGGTGGTCCCGGTTCGAATGTAGTTAGTTTGATCGATCTTGACCAAAGATCATGGGGTGGGGCGTCTGGCCGCGGTGCGGCGGCGTCCATGGCAACGGCGCTTGAGAAAACGGGGGCGGACTGACAGCCGCTTGAAGGAGTGAGTGTTTTGGACGCGCACATACCGGTGCTTGCCCGGGAAGCGTTCGAGGCACTCGCGGTGCAGGCGGACGGCCTATACATAGATGCGACGTTCGGGCGCGGCGGTCACACGGCACTCATCCTCGGGGCACTCGGCTCCGAAGGTCGCGTGCTCGCGTTCGACCGGGACCCGGCGGCCATCGAGGCCGGCCACCGCCGTTTTCCCGACGAAGTGCGGCTTGCGCTCGTCGGCGCGCCGTTTGCCGATATCGCCGCGCGCGTGCCGCAGCTCACTGCGGGCCGGCCCGTGCGCGGCATCTTGTTCGACCTGGGCGTCTCGTCGCCCCAGCTCGACGACCCCGCACGCGGTTTCAGCTTCCGGGCGGACGGCCCGCTCGACATGCGCATGGATCCGGCGAGCGGCGAACCGGTTTCCGCATGGCTCGCGCGAGCGGGCGAGCCTGAGATTCGCGAGGTGATCGCGACGCTCGGGGAGGAGCGCTTTGCGCGGCGCATCGCCGCGCAGGTCGTCGCGCAGCGCCAGCTTCGTCCCCTCACCACCACGCTGCAGCTGGCGGACCTGGTCGCGCGCGCCGTGCGCACGCGCGAGCCCGGCAAACATCCCGCGACGCGCACGTTCCAGGCGCTGCGCATGCACGTCAACGACGAGCTCGGCCAGCTGCGCGCAGCGCTCGCCGGCGCGCTCGAGCTGCTGGCGCCCGGCGGACGGCTGGCGGTCATCAGCTTCCACTCGCTCGAGGATCGCATCGTCAAGCAATTCATCCAGGCGCACTCGACCGTGGACCCCGTGTACGCGGGCCTGCCCGTGATCCCGGAGTCCGTGCAGCCGCGCCTGCGCAGGATGGGCGGCAAGATCCGCGCGACGGACGAGGAAACCCGCGCCAATCCGCGCGCCCGGTCGAGCGTGCTGCGAGTCGCACTGAAGGTGCGCGCGTGAACGACCCACTGAAGGTGCGCGCATGAACGACCCACTGAAGGTGCGCCCATGAGCGTCATCTCGCGCCGCCTGCTCGTGCTGGCCATCCCCGTGCTGTGGCTCGCGGCGCTCGCTTCCGCCGCCGGGGCTATCTACTCGAAGCATCGGGCGCGCGAGCTGTTCGTCGAGCTCGAACGGCTCAACGTGCGGCGCGACAACCTCGAGATCGAGTGGGGCCAGCTGCAGCTCGAGCAGAGCGCCTGGTCCACGCACGCCTTCGTCGAGAACGTGGCCGGCACCAAGCTCAAGATGGGGATGCCGCCGCCGAAGGACATCGAGCTGGTGACGCCGTGAAGATCATCTCGGGGAAGCGGCTCGAAGCGCGCGCGCGCGGCGGCGGCGAGGGCGCCACGCGCGACGATCCGCGCAGCTTCCGCTGGCGCGCGAATTTCGTGCTCGCACTGCTGATGTTCGGGGCGCTGGGGCTCGTGTGGCGCGCCGTCGAGCTGCAGCTCAAGGACCACAAGTTCCTGGCCGGGCAGGGCGACGCGCGCTTTTCCCGCGTCGCGGAGATCACCGCCACCCGCGGTACCATCACCGATCGCTACGGAGAGCCACTCGCGGTATCGACGCCGGTCGATTCGGTGTGGGTGAACCCGAAGGAGCTGGCGCTCGCGAGCGACCAGATTCCGCGCCTGGCGAAGGCGCTGAAGCGCGACAAGACGGAGCTCGCGCGACGCATCACGTCGAATCTCGACCGCGAGTTCCTCTACCTCGCGCGCCACATGCAGCCCACCGAGGCGCAGAAAATCCGCGCGCTCGAGATCCCCGGCATCTATCTCATGCGCGAGTACCGCCGCTACTACCCGGCGGGTGAGGTCGCGGGCCACATCCTCGGATTCACCAGCGTCGACGACGAGGGCCAGGAAGGCCTCGAGCTCGCGTTCGACCACTGGCTCGCGGGCGAGGACGGTGCGAAGCGCGTCATCCAGGACCGCTACGGCAAGATCGTGCAGAACGTCGAGGAAATCCGCGCGATGCGCCCGGGTCGCAACCTGGTGCTGTCGATCGACCTGCGCATCCAATACCTCGCGTACCGCGAGCTGAAAGCCGCGATTCGCGACCAGCGCGCGAAGTCGGGCTCGGTGATCGTGCTCGACGTCGCGACCGGCGAAGTGCTGGCGATGGTCAACCAGCCGACCTACAACCCGAACGACCGCGACCAGATCAACGCCAAGGTCTATCGCAACCGCGCGGTCACCGACATCGTCGAGCCGGGCTCGTCGATGAAGCCGTTCGTCGTGGCCGCGGGCCTGGCGTCGGGCCGCTTCAACGACCGCAGCATCATCGACACCAACCCGGGCTACATCAAGGTCGGCGCCAAACTACTCGAGGATCCGCACAACCTCGGCGCCATCAACCTCGCCACCTGCCTCGCCAAGAGCTCGAACATCTGCCTGACCAAGGTGGCGCTGGCGCTCGAACCCGCGCAGATGTACGGCACGCTGACCTCGCTCGGCTTCGGGCAGGTCACCACCAGCGGCTACCCGGGCGAGTCGGCCGGGCTGCTGCCTCACTACTCCCACTGGCGTCCGGTGGGCATCTCCTCGATGTCGCGCGGCTACGGCCTGTCGATCACGCCGTTGCAGCTCGCGCACGCGTACGCCACGGTGGCGTCGCTGGGAATCGCGCGGCCCATCTCCTTCCTGCGGGTCGAGTCACCGCCCGAGGGACAGCGCGCGCTCGACGCGGGGGTCGCGCGCACGCTCATCCACCTGCTCGAAGCCGTGGTCGCGCCCGACGGCGGCGGCAAGCAGGCCGCGATTCCGGGCTACACCGTCGCCGGCAAGACCGGTACTGCGTGGAAGGCGACCGCGGGTGGATATGCGACGGACCGCTATCTCGCCGTGTTCGGCGGCGTGGCGCCGGCGAGCGCGCCGCGTCTCGCCGCGATCGTCATCATCGACGAGCCGGGCGGCGAAAAATACTACGGCGGCGACGTGGCCGCGCCGGTGTTCTCCGGCGTGGTCGGCGGCGCGCTGCGCCTGCTGGCCGTGCCGCCCGACGCGCCGGTCACCGACGACGCAGTCGCCCCGCGGCGCCAGGTGGCGACACGATGAGCGCCGCATCCGCCCGCACGGCGAGCCTGGCGCGGCTGCTCGAGGGTCTCGCGCCGGTACCGCGCGACATCGACGTCTGCGACCTGACACAGGACAGCCGCGGCGCGCGTCCCGGCGCGGCGTTTCTCGCGGTGCGCGGCAGCGTCTCCCACGGGCTCGCCCATGCGCCGCAGGCGGTGGCCAACGGCGCGAGCGCAGTGCTCTGGGAGCCGGTCGTGGCCGTGCCGGACCTGGCGTCGGCCGGTCTTCAACCTGCCGATCTTCCGGCGAAGATAGTCGTCGTGCCGGTGCCGCACCTGCGCGAGCACGCCAGCCTCATCGCCGACCGCTTCTTCGGCGCGCCGTCGCGCGAGCTCGCGGTGATCGGCATCACGGGCACGAACGGCAAGACCACCTGTGCCTATCTACTGGCACAGGCGCTGGAGAGCGCGGGCCGACCCGCGGCCTACATGGGCACCATCGGCACCGGGCGTCCGCGCGCGCTGCAGGCCAGCGCGCTCACCACCGGCGATGCCGTCACCGTGCAGCGGACGCTCGACTCGCTGCGCGCCGGCGGCGCGGCCAGCGTCGCGATGGAGGTCTCCTCGCACGCGCTCGATCAGTCGCGCGTCGGTGCCGTGCGTTTTCGCACCGCGGCGTTCACCAACCTGACGCGCGATCATCTCGACTATCACGGCAGCATGGACAGCTACGGTGCGGCCAAGGCGCGGCTGTTCACCCGGGAAGAACTGGAGTCGCGCGTCATCAACGTCGACGACCCCTTCGGCCGCCAGCTCGCGCTCGACCCGCGCGGCCGCGGCCGGCTGGTGGTCACCAGCCGTGGCCACCAGTCGCACGCGCGGCGCGCGGACGGGTTCGTGCGCGCCATGCAGGTCAAACTATCGACGCGCGGCATCGAGCTGGAGTTCGACTCGAGCTTCGGCCCGGGTGGCTTCACCAGTGCGCTGGTGGGCGACTTCAACGTGGACAACCTGCTCACGGTCATCGCCGTGCTGCTCGATTGCGGTCTCGCGCCGGAGCAGGTGTCGGCCGCGCTGGCGCGCGTGCACGCGGCGCCGGGCCGCATGGAAACCATCGGCGGCGGCGAGTTGCCGCTCGCGGTGGTCGATTATGCGCACACGCCGGACGCGCTGAAGAAGGCGCTGGCCGCCGCGCGCGCGCACTGCGCGGGACGGCTGACGGTGGTCTTCGGCTGCGGCGGCGACCGCGATCCGGGCAAGCGGCCGCTCATGGGTGCGATCGCGGCCGAGCTCGCCGACGTCCTCGTGATCACGGATGACAATCCGCGCACCGAGGCGCCGCAGGCGATCGCCGCCGGCATCGCCGCCGGAATTCCCGCCGGCGCGCCGTTTCGCATCGAGCTCGACCGCGCGCGCGCCATCAGCGAGGCGTTGGCGGATGCCGGTCCGAGCGACGTCGTGCTGATCGCGGGCAAGGGCCACGAGGACTACCAGATCTACGGACACGAGCGCCGCGCGTTCAGCGACCAGCGCCACGCGGCGGCCGCGCTGGCCGCCCACACCGCTTCTGTCGAAGCAGGGGGTGCGGCATGAACCGCACGCTGGCGCAATTCGCCCAGGCGTGCGGCGGCGAGCTCGGCGGCGCGGACCGGGCCTACACGGGCGTCTCCACCGACACCCGCACGATCAAGCCCGGCGAGCTGTTCATCGCGCTGCGCGGGCCGCGCTTCAATGCCAACGATTTCGTCGCGGCGGCCGAGGCGGCCGGCGCGGCCGGCGCGGTGGTCGAGCGGCCCATCGACCGGCCGCTCGCCCAGGTGCTGGTCGGCGACACGCAGGAGGCTCTAACTACTTCGGCCGCGGCGTGGCGCGCGCGCTTCCGGATTCCGGTGGTCGGCGTCGCCGGCAGCAACGGCAAGACCACCGTGAAGGAGATGACGGCGGCCATCCTGGCGCGCGCCGGCGCGACGCTCGCCACGCGCGGCAGCCTCAACAATCACATCGGCGTGCCGCTCACGCTGCACCGCCTCGACTCCTCGCACCGCTTCGCGGTGGTCGAGATCGGCACGAACCATCCGGGCGAGGTCGCGGCGCTCTGCAGGATCGCGCGGCCCACGGTCGGGCTCATCACGAACGCCGGCGCCGAGCACCTGGAAGGGTTCGGCAGCATCGAGGGCGCGGCACGCGCCGAGGGCGAGATGATCGCCGACCTCGAGCCGCACCACACCGCGGTCATCAACGCGGACGACGAGTTTGCCGGACTGTGGCGCGGCATGACGCGCGCGCGCGTCGTGACGTTCGGAATCGCGCAGCCCGCCGACTTTTCCGCGACCGACGTGCACACGGCCATCGGCGCCGACGGATTCATCACGCGCTTCGAGCTGCGCGCGCCGCAGGGCAGCGCGCCGATCGAGCTGCACCTGGCGGGCCGGCACAACGTGGTCAACGCGCTGTGCGCGGCCGCCGCGGCGGTGGCCGCCGGGGCGTCGCTCGAGGACGTGCGCGCCGGGCTCGCCACAATGCGCCCGGTTCCGGGCCGATTGCAGCTCAAAACCGCGCCGAGTGGTGCCTGGATCGTGGACGACTCTTACAACGCGAACCCGAGCTCGATGAAGGCGGGGATCGAAGTGCTGGAGACCGTCGATGCGCGCCGCTGGCTCGTCATGGGTGACATGGGCGAGCTCGGCGAGCACGCGGTCGCCAGCCACGGCGAGGTCGGGCGCTTCGCGCGCGAGCACCGCATCGACCGGCTGTTCGCGACCGGCAAGCTGTCGGCGCTCGCGGTCGAGGCCTTCGGACAGGGCGCGGAGTGGTTCGCGGACACCGACGGCCTGGCGCGCGCGATCAACGCCGAGCTCACGCGCGAAGTCTGCGTGCTGGTGAAGGGCTCGCGCTCGGCGCGGCTCGAGCGCGTGGTCGATGCACTGGTCGGCGGCGATTCGTCCTCATCTGCTCACTAAGGTTCCATGCTCTACTGGCTCGCCAAACTACTGACGCCGCACTTCTCCGGGTTCAACGTGTTCTCGTACCTGACGGTGCGCGCCATCTTCGCGATCCTGTCGTCGCTGCTGATCGCGCTGCTCATGGGTCCGTGGATGATCGAGAAGCTCAGGTTCGGCCGCGTCGGGCAGGTGGTGCGCGACGACGGGCCCAAGACGCATTTCTCGAAGGCCGGCACGCCGACCATGGGCGGCATGCTGATACTCATCGCGATCTTCGTGAGTACGCTGCTGTGGGCGGACCTCACCAACCGCTTCGTGTGGGTGGTGCTCGGGGTCACGTTCACCTTCGGGCTGGTCGGCTTCTGGGACGACTATCTCAAGCTCGCGAAGAAGAATCCGAAGGGTCTCATCGCGCGCTACAAGTATTCCTGGCAATCGCTGTTCGGGCTCGCGGCCGCGGTGGTGCTGTTCTACACCGCCAAGACGCCGTCCGAGACCACGCTCTACCTGCCGTTCCTCAAGAGCTTCGCGGTGCCGATGGGCGCCGCGGCGTTCATCCTGCTCACGTACTTCATCATCGTCGGCATGAGCAACGCCGTGAACCTCACCGACGGGCTCGACGGCCTCGCGATCATGCCGTCCGTCATGGTGGGCGGCGCGCTCGGTGTGTTCGCCTATGCCAGCGGCAACGCCGAGTTCGTGAAGTACCTGCAGATTCCCGCGGTGCCCGGCGCCGGCGAGGTGCTGATCTTCTGCGCCGCGCTGGTCGGCGCCGGCCTCGGGTTCCTATGGTTCAACACCTATCCGGCGCAGGTGTTCATGGGCGACATCGGCGCGCTGGCGCTCGGCGCTGCGCTCGGGACGATCGCCGTGATCGTCCGGCAGGAGCTCGTCGTCCTCATCATGGGCGGCATCTTCGTCGTCGAGACGGCGTCGGTGATCCTGCAGGTCATCTCGTTCAAGACGACGGGCAAGCGCATCTTCCGCATGGCGCCGATCCACCATCACTTCGAGCTCAAGGGCTGGGCCGAGCCGAAGGTGATCGTGCGCTTCTGGATCATCACCTTCATCCTGGTGCTCGCGGGCCTCGCGACGCTGAAGCTGCGATGAGCGCGCCCACCACATCCACCGCCAGGCAGGCCGTGATCGTCGGCATGGGACGCACGGGCCTGTCCGTCGCGCGCCACTTGCAGCGCAGCGGCTTTCGCATCGCCGTCACCGACAGCCGCGAGGCGCCGCCCGAGCTCGATGCCGTGAAGGCCCTCGGTTCCGCCGTCGTCACGCGCACCGGCGGGTTCGACCTCACGCTGCTCGACCGGGCCGACATGGTCATCACCTCTCCGGGCGTGCCGCTCGACGACCCCTTCTTCGTGCAGGCGCGCGCGCGCGGCCTCGACATCGTCGGCGACATCGAGCTGTTCGCGCGGGCCGCCGATGCGCCCGTGGTCGGAATCACGGGCACCAACGGCAAGAGCACGGTCACCACGTTGTTGGGCCGCATGGCCGAGCGTGCCGGCGTGCGCGTGCGGGTCGGCGGCAATCTCGGCCAGCCGGCGCTCGACCTGCTCGACCGCGGGCCCTGCGATCTGTACGTGCTCGAGCTGTCGTCGTTCCAGCTCGACACCACGCACTCGCTCAAGCTCAAGGCGGCGGTGGTGCTGAACGTGTCGGCGGACCATCTCGATCGCTACGCGACGTTCGACCACTACGCGGCCTCGAAGGCGCGCATCTACGCCAACGCCGACACCGCGGTGGTGAATGCCGACGAGCCCGAAGTCGCGCGCATGCCGCGCGCCGGCCAGCGCGTCATGACCTTCAGCCTCGAGGACGCGAAGGCCGACTTCGCGCTGGTGAAGCCGCCGTCGGACAAGGAAACCTGGCTCGGCCGGCGCGGCGCCGCCCTGCTGCCGCTGTCCGCGTTGCGGATCTCCGGGCGTCACAACGCGGCCAATGCGCTCGCGACGCTGGCGCTCGGCGACGCGCTGCGCCTGCCGATCGCGCCGATGCTCGACGAGCTGCGCGAGTTCACGGGCCTGCCGCACCGCGCGCAGTGGGTCGCGGAGAAGGACGGCGTGCGCTACATCAACGACTCGAAGGGCACCAACGTCGGCGCGACGCTCGCGGCCGTCGGCGGCCTCACGGGTCCGCTGGTGGTCATCGCCGGCGGGGACGGCAAGGGCCAGGACTTCACGCCGCTGGCGGCCGCGTTTCGCGGCAAGGTGCGCACCGCGGTGCTGCTGGGCCGGGACGCGGGCCTCATCGAGACCGCGCTCGCCGGCATCTGCCACACCGCGCGGGTCGGCACGATGGAGGAGGCGGTGCGCGCCGCCGCGCGCTTCGCGCAAGTGGGCGACACGGTGCTGCTGTCGCCGGCCTGCTCGAGCCTCGACATGTTTCGCGACTACGCGCATCGCGGCAATGCGTTCGCGCTCGCCGTGAAGGAACTGCTCGCGGGTGGACGGGAGGCCGGACGATGAGCACGCGCCGTGGCCTGCACATCGACGCCGTCGCGCTCTCGCTGGTCGCGGCCATCGTGCTGCTCGGCCTCGTCATGGTGACCTCGGCGTCCATCTCGATCGCGAGCAAGGAATCGGGTGACGCGTTCTCGTACCTCGAGCGCCAGCTCGTGCTGTGCGTGGTCGGCTTCGTGCTCGCGGGCCTGGTGTTCTGCGTGCGCACCGAATTCCTGGAGAAAATGGCCTGGCCGCTGCTGATCGCCGCCGTGCTGCTGCTGTTCCTGGTGCTGATCCCCGGCGTGGGCCACGTCGTGAACGGCAGCCGCCGCTGGATCCGCCTGCTGGGCTTCAACTTCCAGGCCTCCGAGCTCGCGCGCGTGCTCACGCTCATATTCATCGCGAGCTACGCGGTGCGGCGCGAGGAGGAGCTGCGCGCCACGCTGCTCGGTCTCGCAAAACCGATGGGCCTGCTGGCGTTCGTGGCGCTGCTGCTGCTCGCCGAGCCGGATTTCGGCGCGGCCTCCGTGCTGCTGATCTCGGGGTTCGGCATCCTGTTCGTCGCCGGCGCGCGCCTGCGCTACGTGCTGCTGGTCGCGGCCGCCGCCGCCGGCGCGATGACGATGCTCGTGATGCTGGTGCCGTACCGCATGGCGCGCGTCACTTCGTTCCTCGACCCGTGGGCCGACCCGTTCAACAGCGGCTTCCAGCTCACGCAGTCGCTGATCGCCATCGGGCGCGGCGAGTGGTTCGGCGTGGGCCTGGGCGAGAGCGTGCAGAAGCTGTTCTATCTACCCGAGGCGCACACCGACTTCCTGTTCGCCGTGCTCGCCGAGGAGCTCGGGCTGGTCGGCGTCGCCGTGACGCTGTTCCTGTTCATCGCGCTGGTGTGGCGCTCGTTCTGGATCGCGCAGCTCGCGGCGCGCGCCAACCTGCGCTTCCAGGCGTACCTCGCCGCGGGCTTCGGCCTGTGGCTGGGCGCGCAGGCACTCATCAACATAGGCGTGAACATGGGCGTGCTGCCCACCAAGGGCCTGACGCTGCCGCTCATGAGCTACGGCCGCTCGAGCATGATCGTCGCGCTGGCGTGGGTGGGGCTGCTGCTGCGCGTGTATCACGAGGTCATGCAGAGCACGCGCGGCATGGCCTCCGCCCGCCGCGCGGATGAGGGCGAAGACACGCCGCGTGGCTTTGGAGTGCGCGCATGAGCACTTCGCAAACGCCGGCCGGCATGCCCGGCCCCATCCTGATCATGGCCGGCGGCACCGGCGGACACGTGTTCCCGGCGCTCGCGCTCGCGCGCCTGCTGCGCGCGGCATCGCACGAAGTGGTGTGGCTCGGCACGAAGGCCGGCCTCGAGGCGCGCGTGATACCCGCGGAGAACATCGCCATCGAGTGGCTCGCGATGAGCGGGCTGCGCGGCAAGGGCATCGCGACCTTGCTGCTCGCGCCGTTCAAGCTGGCGCAGTCGATCTGGCAGGCGTGGCGCATCGTGCGGCGCATCCGCCCGCGGCTCGTCGTCGGCTTCGGCGGTTTCGTCACCGGCCCGGGCGGCGTGGCGGCGTGGCTGACGCGCCGGCCGCTGGTGATCCACGAGCAGAATGCCATCGCCGGCTATTCGAACCGCTGCCTCGCACATCTCGCGCGGCGCGTGCTCACGGCATTTCCCGGCGCGTTTCCGCAGGGCGTGGACGCGCGGGTGGTGGGCAACCCGGTACGCGCTGAGATTGCCGGCCAGCCCGCGCCCGCGGTGCGCTTCGCGTCGCGCGCCGGTGCGCTGCGCCTGCTCATCGTCGGCGGTAGTTTGGGCGCGTCGCGGCTCAATGCCGTGGTGCCGTTCGCGGTCAAGCTCGCGGGGCTCGAGCTGCACGTGCGTCACCAGGCCGGCGAGCGCGGCCTCGATGCCGCCCGCGCCGCGTACGCCCAGGCCGGCGTGCCGGCGGACATCACCGCGTTCATCGACGACATGGCGCGCGCCTACGCCGAGGCGGACCTGGTGATCTGCCGCGCCGGCGCGCTCACGATCTCGGAGCTCGCGGCGGTGGGGGTCGCGGCGGTGCTCGTGCCGTTTCCCGCGGCCGTGGACGACCACCAGACCCACAACGCCCAATTCCTGGTGCGCGAGCGCGCCGCCGTGCTGATCGCCGACCGCGACCTGACGGCCGAGCGCCTCGCGGCCGAGCTGCGCAGCCTGTGCGAGGGCCGCGGCAAACTACTGGCGATGGCCGAGCGCGCGCGCCTGGTGGCGCGGCCGCGCGCGGCCGAAGAGCTCGCGGCGATCTGCCTGGAAGAAGCGGGCCCCGCGCAGCGGGAGGCCGCATGAGCGACCGCATGCGCCGCATCCATTGCATCCACTTCGTCGGCATCGGCGGCAGCGGCATGAGCGGCATCGCCGAAGTGCTGCTGAACCTCGGCTACGAAGTGCAGGGCAGCGATCTCAAGTCGAACCCGGTCACCGAGCGGCTGGTGCAGCTCGGCGCGCGCGTGGTCATCGGGCATCGCGGCGAGAACGTCGGCAGCGCCGACGTGGTGGTGACCTCGACGGCGGTGTCGGCCGAGAACCCCGAGGTGGCGCGCGCGCTCGAGCGCCGCATCCCGGTGGTCAGGCGGGCCGAGATGCTCGGCGAGCTCATGCGCTTCCGCTACGCCATCGCGGTGGCGGGCACGCACGGCAAGACGACGACGACCAGCCTGACGTCATCCATCCTCGCCGAGGGCGGCGAGGACCCGACGTTCGTGATCGGCGGCCTGCTCAAGAGCGCCGGTACGAACGCGCGGCTGGGAGCGGGCAAATACCTGGTGGCGGAAGCCGACGAGAGCGACGCGTCGTTCCTGCACCTGAACCCGATGATCGCGATCGTCACCAACATCGACAACGATCACCTCGGCACGCACGACGGCGACTTCGAGCGCCTCAAGGGCAGCTTCGTCGAGTTCTTGCACAACCTGCCGTTCTACGGGCTCGCGGTGCTGTGCGTGGACGACGCGCACATCCGTGGCATCCTGACGCGCGTCAACCGTCCCGTGGTCGGGTATGGCTTCTCCGAGGGGGCGGATCTGCGCGCCGACAACCTGCGCCGCGACGGCCTGCGCACGCACTTCGACGTCGTGCGCCGCGCCGACGGGCTGCGCCTGCCCGTCACGGTGAACCTGCCGGGCGTGCACAACGTGCTCAATTCGCTCGCGGCCATCGCCGTGGCGTTCGAGATCGGCATCCCTCACGAGGCCATCCAGCGCGCGCTGCTGAACTTCCAGGGCATCGACCGCCGGCTCACCCACGTCGCCGACGTCAAACTACCGTCCGACAAGGGCGCCGACGGCAAGAGCGGCGAGCCCGTGACCATCGTCGACGACTACGGGCACCACCCCACCGAGATCGCCGCGACGCTCGATGCCATCCGCCAGGGCTACGCCGGCCGGCGCGTCGTGCTCGCCTTCCAGCCTCACCGTTATTCACGCACGCGCGACCTGCTCGATGACTTCGCCACCGTGCTCGCGGGCGGCGACGCGCTGCTGGTCACCGAGGTGTACGCCGCGGGCGAGACGCCCATCACCGGTGCCGACGGCCGCGCGATCTGCCGCGCGGTGCGCACGCGCGGCAAGGTCGAGCCGGTGTTCGTCGAGAAAGTGGAATCGTTGCACGAGGAATTGCGCGCCGTGCTGCGGCCGGGCGACGTGCTGCTCACGATGGGCGCGGGCTCGATCAGCGCGGTGGCGCACGCGCTGCCCGACAAACTGGCCGCACCGCGGAAGCAGGCGTGACGTGCGCGCATCCAAACGCACATTCATCTTCGAGGAGGCGACGCTCGTGAGCGCGCCGCTGCGCATCGCCCCGGAGTTCGCCGCGCGCGTGAAGCGCGACGAGCCGATGTCGCGCCACACCTCGTGGCACGTCGGCGGCCCCGCGGACGTGTTCTTCACGCCCGCCAACCGTACCGAGCTGCTGGCATTCCTGGAAGTGCTGCCGGCGGGGACGCCGCTGTTGTGGCTGGGCCTGGGCTCCAACCTGCTGGTGCGCGACGGCGGCATCCGCGGCGTGGTCATCGACACCACGGGCCTCGACCAGATCGAGCAGATCGATGCGACCACTCTCTACTGCGACGCCGGCGTGCCGTGCGCACGGCTGGCGCGTCGCTGCATCTCCTGGCAGCTCGGGCCGGCGGAATTCTTCGCCGGCATCCCGGGCACGCTCGGCGGCGCGCTCATCATGAACGCCGGCGCGTTCGGCGGCGAGACCTGGCCGCGCGTGCGCGCGGTCGACGTCTGCGATGCACGCGGCCGAGAACGCCGCCGCGATGCGCGCGAGTACTCGTATTCCTACCGCCGGCTGATCGCGCCCGTGCCGGGCGAGTTCTTCCTGGGCGCGGTGCTCGCGTTCGAGCCGCGTCCCGGAATCACCGACGAGGCGATGCGCGAGCTCATCGAGCGCCGCAAGAGCACGCAGCCGATCGGCGAGTGGAGCTGCGGGTCGACGTTCACGAATCCACGCGGCGATCACGCGGCGCGCCTCATCGAGGCGGCCGGACTCAAGGGATTTCGCATTGGAGACATCATGGTTTCACCGAAGCACGCGAACTTTCTCGTGAACGTGGGCGCGGCCACCGCCGCCGACGTCGAGAAGCTCGTCGCGCACATCCAGCAAGAAGTGCAGCGGCGGTTCTCCGTGCGGCTGACTCCCGAGTTCCACGTCGCCGGGGAGACGCCCTGATGCGCCTGCTCCACGATCCGAAAGCGTTGCGCCACGTCACCGACGCGAAGGAATTCGGCCGCGTCGCGGTGCTGTTCGGCGGCACCTCGAGCGAGCGCGAGATCTCCATCAAGTCGGGCACCGCCTGCCTGCAGGCGCTGGTCAAGCGCGGCGTCGACGCGCATGCGTTCGATCCAAGGGACAAGCCGCTAGCGGACTTGGTACATCGTTACGAGCGCGTGTTCATCGCGCTGCACGGCCCCGGGGGCGAAGACGGCACCGTGCAGGGCGCGCTGGAATTCCTCGGCCTGCCGTACACCGGCAGCGGCGTCATGGGTTCGGCGATCGGCATGGACAAGCTGCGCACCAAGCGTCTCGCGCAGACCGTCGGCATACCGACCACCGACTACATGGTGCTGCGCGGCCCGCAGGATTTCGACACCTGCATCGAGCGCCTCGGGCTGCCGCTCATCGTCAAGCCCGCGACGCAGGGCTCGTCCGTGGGCATGACGAAGGTAGAGAAGGCGGAGCAGCTCGCCGCCGCCTACCAGGCCGCGGCGCTGCTCGAGCCGACGGTATTCGCCGAGCCGTGGATCACCGGCGGCGAATACACCGTCGCCGTGCTGCACGGCCGCGCGCTGCCCTCGATCCGCATCGAGACGCCGGCGACGTTCTGCGACTACCAGGCGAAGTACTTCCGCAACGATACGAAGTACTTCTGCCCGTCGGGCCTGTCCGCCGAGGCGGAGAAACACCTGGCGAACCTGGCGCTCGGCACGTTCGCGGCCGTGGGCGCCGAGGGCTGGGGCCGCGCGGACTTCATGATGGACAAGACCGGCCGTCCCTATCTACTGGAGATCAACACCGTACCCGGCATGACCGACCACAGCCTCGTGCCGATGGCCGCGCGCGCGCTCGACATCAGTTTCGAGCAGCTCGTGTGGCAGGTGCTGGAGACTTCCTTCTCACGGAGCGTCATCGGCTGATGTGGGGCAAGCCCAAAAACCGGCGCAAGAGCGGCGAGCGGCGCGTGAACGTCGCCGTGCTCGCGCGCGTCGGCGTCGCGGCGGCGGTGCTCGCGGTGCTCGGCATCGCCGGCTCGCTGGCGCTCGGCGCGCTCGACCAGAACATCACGCAGGTCAACGTGTCCGGCCGCTTCCAGCGCGTCTCGCCGCTCGAGGTGGAGCAGGCCGTCAAGGCGCGCGTGCGCGACATGGGCCTGGTCAGTGTCGATCTCGAGGCCGTGCGCCGCGCGGTCGAGCAGCTTCCCTGGGTGGATCACGCCACGGTGGCACGCAGCTGGCCGCGCGCGCTCGAGATCCGCGTCACCGAGCAGGTGGCCGCGGCGCGCTGGGGCGCGAACGGCCTGCTGAACACGCGCGGCGAGCTGTTCATCTCCGAGGCGCGGCACATACCGCCCGAGCTGCCGCGGCTCTCGGGTCCGCGCGGCAGCGAGGGTGAAGTCGCGCGGCGCTATCTCGCGACCCAGGGTGCGCTCACCGAGGCCGGCATGCGTCTGACCGCGGTGCGGCTCGATTCACGCGGTGCGTGGGAATTCGATCTCGACAACGGGATCACTGTGCGGCTCGGACGCCGCCAGATCGACGAGCGCTTCACGCGCTTCGTGCAGGCGGGTGTCGGCCAGATCGCCGCGCACGCCAGCGACATCACCTACATCGACATGCGCTACACGAACGGCTTCGCGATCGGCTGGCGCTCAGGCGGCGCGCGCGTTGCGAGCGGCGCTGCCGGGGAAGACAACTCAGATGGCGACCTCTAATGGCTAAGCGACCCGACAAGAATCTCATCATCGGCCTCGACGTCGGCACCTCGAAGGTGGCCGCGCTGGTCGGCGAGGTCGCACCC
This sequence comes from Steroidobacteraceae bacterium, assembly GCA_044871085.1. Classification (GTDB taxonomy): domain Bacteria; phylum Pseudomonadota; class Gammaproteobacteria; order Steroidobacterales; family Steroidobacteraceae; genus CADEED01. The sequence goes on from JBIOZI010000403.1 coordinate 23,420, forward strand.
GACAACTCGATCGAGGTGATCGGCATCGGCGTGCAGCCCTCGCGCGGCCTCAAGAAGGGCGTCGTGGTCAACATCGAATCGACCGTGCAGTCGATCCAGCGCGCGATCGAGGAGGCCGAGCTCATGGCCGGCTGCGAGATCCGCTCGGTGTTCGCCGGCATCGCCGGGTCGCACGTGCGCAGCCTCAACTCGCACGGCGTGGTCGCGATCCGCGACCGCGAGGTGACCGACGTCGACGTGCAGCACGTGGTCGACGCGGCGAAGGCCGTCGCGATCCCGGCGGACCAGAAGATCCTGCACGTGCTGCCGCAGGAATTCATCATCGACGGCCAGGAAGGCATCCGCGATCCCATCGGCATGTCGGGCGTGCGCCTCGAGGCGAAGGTGCACATCGTGACGGGCGCCGAGAGCGCGGCGCAGAACATCGAGAAGTGCATCCAGCGCTGCGGGCTCGACGTCGACGACATCGTGCTCGAGCAGCTCGCCTCGAGCTTCGCGTGCCTCACCGAGGACGAGAAGGAGCTCGGGGTGTGCATCATCGACATCGGCGGCGGCACCACCGACCTCGCGGTGTTCTCGCAGGGGGCAATACGCCACACCGCCGTCATACCGATCGCCGGCGACCAGGTGACCAACGACATCGCGGTCTCCATGCGCACGCCGACGCAGTACGCCGAGGACATCAAGGTCAAGTACGCCTGCGCGCTCTCGCAGCTCGCCAACCCCGACGAGAGCATCGAGGTGCCGTCGGTGGGCGACCGGCCGGCGCGCCGCCTGGCGCGCCAGACCCTGGCCGAGGTGGTGGAGCCGCGCTACGAAGAGCTGTTCGGTCTCGCGCGCGAGGAGCTGCGCCGCTCGGGCTTCGAGGAAATCATTGCCGCCGGCATCGTGCTCACCGGCGGCAGCGCGCGCATGGAAGGCGCGATCGAGCTCGCCGAGGAAGTGTTCCACGTGCCGGTGCGCCTGGGCGTGCCGCAGCACATCCGCGGCCTCTCGGACGTGGTGCGCAATCCCATCTACTCGACCGGCGCCGGGCTGCTGCTGTACGCGCGCGACAACGCGCTGGCCGGCAACCGCGGCAAGTCGATCGCGGGCAATGCGCGCTCGATGGCCGAGCGCATGAAGAACTGGTTTCAGGGGAACTTCTGACATGGGTCATGCCGTGCGGAAGACCGTCATAGGGTGATGAAAATCGAAGCTGACAGCTTTCGGACTAACTAGTGAAGGAGCGACACAATGTTTGAACTGATGGACGCTTACAGCCAGAACGCTGTAATCAAGGTAATAGGAGTGGGCGGCGGCGGCGGCAACGCGGTCGCGCACATGGTCACGAGCGGCATCGAGGGGGTGGAGTTCATGTGCATCAACACCGATGCGCAGGCGCTCAAGCACTCGAAGGTGAAGACGTCGTTGCAGATCGGCTGCAACATCACGAAGGGTCTCGGCGCCGGCGCCGACCCGGAAGTCGGCCGCCAGGCGGCGATGGAAGATCGCGACCGCATCATCGAGATGATCGAAGGCTGCGACATGCTGTTCATCACCGCCGGCATGGGCGGCGGCACGGGCACGGGCGCGGCGCCGGTGGTGGCGCAGGTGGCGAAGGAGCTCGGCATCCTCACGGTGGCCGTGGTCACGCGTCCCTTCGAGATGGAAGGCGGCAAGCGCACGCTGGTCGCGAATCACGGGCTGGCCGAGCTCGGCAAGTACGTCGATTCGCTGATCACCATTCCGAACCAGAAGCTGCTCACGGTGCTCGGCGCCAAGACCACGTTGTTAGACGCTTTCAAGAGCGCCAACCACGTGTTGCAGGGCGCGGTGCAGGGCATCGCCGAGCTGATCACGCGCCCGGGCCTCATCAACGTGGACTTCGCCGACGTGCGCACGGTGATGAGCGAGACCGGCATGGCGATGATGGGCACGGGCGTGGCGCGCGGCGAGCAGCGCGCGAAGGAAGCGGCGGAGATGGCCGTCTCCTCGCCGTTGCTCGAGGACATCAACCTCCAAGGCGCGCACGGCATCCTCGTGAACGTCACCGCCGGCATGGACCTGTCGATCGGCGAGTTCCAGGAGGTGGGCAGCATCGTGAAGCAGTTCGCATCCGACGACGCGACGGTGGTCGTGGGAACGGTCATCGATCCGGAACTGTCGGATGAGATGCGGGTCACGGTCGTGGCGACGGGCCTCGGTCGCCCGGAAGTCGCGGTCACCGGGCGCTCGCCGTACGGTCGCGATGTCCCGACTCTGCAGAAGGTCGCCCCGCCGGCCGTCCAACAGGCAGCCGAACCGCCCATGCGGGTCGTGCCGCGCCGTCCGCTGACGGCGGCGGACTACGCCGCGCTCGACAAGCCGGCCGTCCAGCGCCAGCGCGCGGTGGGTGACGGCCTGCACGGCACGGCGGAGTCCGAGGATGTGCTCGATATCCCGGCTTTCCTGCGTCGACAGGCCGATTGACCGCGGAGGGCTCGGCAGACTGGAGTGAGACAACTGTGTTAGGGTAGCGCCCCTTTTGGGGGCACGGTGCCGCTGCGTCTCTCGGTTTCCCTTGGAAACGAAGCGGCCGCTCCCCGTCCCCCCATCCACGGAGGCCTCTTCGTGGAATCGGGGCGGCGCTACCCCTGCACCCGCCGCTACTCGTGTTACGGGGTCGGAATTTCATGCTCGGACAACGCACGCTCAAGAATTCCATCCGCGCCCAGGGCGTGGGTTTGCACACCGGCAAGAAGGTGCTGATGACCCTGCGTCCGGCGGCGCCCGATTCGGGCATCGTCTTCCGGCGCACCGACCTCGACCCGCCCTCCGAGGTGCGCGCGATCGCCGGGAATGTCGGCGACACGCAACTCGGCACCACGCTCATCGACGGCGAGGCGCGCGTCTCCACCGTCGAGCACCTGCTGTCCGCGTTCGCCGGTCTGGGCATCGACAACGCGCACGTCGAGGTGAGCGCGCCCGAGGTGCCCATCATGGACGGCAGCGCGGGCCCGTTCGTGTTCCTGCTGCAATCGGCGGGCTTCGAAGAGCAGCGCGCCGCGAAGAAATTCGTGCGCATCAAGCAGCGCGTGCGCGTCGAGGACGGCGACAAGTGGGCGGAGTTCAAGCCCTTCGACGGTTTCAAGGTGAATTTCGAGATCGAGTTCAACCATCCGCTGTTCAAGCGCCGCTCGCAGAAGGCGTCGATGGATTTCTCGACCACCTCGTTCCTGAAGGAAGTGTCGCGCGCGCGCACCTTCGGATTCATGCGCGACCTCGAGATGATGCGCGCGCGCAACCTCGCGCTCGGCGGCAATCTCGACAACGCCATCGTGCTCGACGACTTCCGCGTGCTCAACGAGGACGGCCTGCGCTACGAGGACGAGTTCGTGAAGCACAAGATCCTCGACGCCATCGGCGATCTCTATCTACTCGGGCACAGCCTCATCGGCGAGTTCAGCGGCCACAAATCCGGCCACAAGCTCAACAATCAGCTGCTGCGCAAGCTCATCGCGGAGACCGCGACCTGGGAGTCGGTGGTGTTCGAGAAGCCCTCGGACGCGCCCATCGCCTACGTCCAGCCGCCGCCGGTCGCCGCCGGTTCGATAATCTAGCCCCGTTTCCGTGAACTCCGTCCGGTCGGGCGGCAGCGTGCTGCCGCCTGCGCGCGCGGCCGCCCCGACGCCACTCCAGACTTTGAAATCGCGCACGTATTGACGGTGCAGCCTGTCGCACCGTGGCCGATACCACGGGGCGGAGGTATGAGCACGTGCCGTCGGATTCGATCAACAACGCCCGGGTCAATCGCCGCGATTTGTTGCTGGGCGCCATCTTCCTGGTGGGCGGCGCGGCGGCCCTGACGCGTTTCACCAGCAAGGCGGTGGCGAGCCGCGCCGCCGGCAGCGCGCTGACCGCGGAGCAGTTCGCGCTGCTCGAGCAGGTTGCCGAGGTGATCATCCCCGCCACCGATACGCCGGGCGCCATTGCCGCCGGCGCGCCGGCGTTCGTCCGCGAGCTGCTCGAGAACTGGAGCTCGGCGCAGGCGCGCGCGCAGACACTCGGCGTGCTCGAGGCGGTCGAGCGTGCCTCCTGGTCCAGGTTCGGCGCGGCCTTCCTGGAGCTGATGCCCGAGCAGCGGCTCGACATCGTGCGTGCCCACGACGCCGCGGCGATCGCGCAACAGGACGCCGCGTACAGCCGCTTCAAATATCTCGTGCTCGTCGGCTACTACCAGTCCGAGGTCGGCGCGACGCAGGAATTGCGGTTCGAGCTCGTGCCCGGCGCGTGGCGCGCCTGCGTGCCGCTCAACGAAATCGGCCGCGCGTCGGCGGTCTGAGCGAGCCGCGCATGGAATTCGATGTCATCGTGGTCGGCTCCGGCATCAGCGGCGGGTGGGTCGCCAAGGAGATGTGCGAGCGCGGCTTCAAGACGCTCGTCATCGAGCGCGGCCGGCACGTCGACCACAAGGCCGACTACCTCGATTTCAGTCCGCCCTGGGAAGTGGCGAATCGCGGCATGGTCGCCGAGGCCGAGGTCGCCGAGCACTATCCGATCCAGAGCCAGTGCCACGCCTTCAACTCCGCCAGCAAGCAATGGTGGGTCAAAGACAGCGAGCATCCGTATTCCACCCCGGAGGGCAGGCCGTACAACTGGGTGCGCGGTTATCACCTCGGTGGCCGCTCGCTCACCTGGGGGCGGCAGACGTATCGCCTGAGCGACGTCGATTTCGATTCGCATCGGGCCGACGGACACGGCGCCGACTGGCCGTTCCGGTACGCTGACATCGCCCCGTGGTACGACCACGTGGAGCGTTTCGCGGGAATCTCCGGCCAGAACGAGGGCATCGCCCAACTTCCGGACGGGCAGTTCCTGCCGCCGATGGCGCTCAATTGCGTCGAGCACGCATTCAAGAAACAGGTCGAGAGCGACCACCCGACGCGGCGCGTGACGGTGGGGCGATGCGCGCATCTCACCGAGCCGACCCCCGAGCACATCGCGTTGGGACGCGGGCCGTGCCAGTTGCGCAACGTGTGTGAGCGCGGCTGCGGCTACGGCGCCTATTTCTCGTCGCTGTCGGCCACGCTGCCGGCCGCGCGGCGCACCGGCAACCTGACCATCGTCACCGACGCCATTGTCGAGCGCCTCGACTACGACCCCGCGACGCGCCGCATATCCGGCGTGCGCGTCATCGACGCCAAGACCAAGGCGGGGCGCAGCTACCAGGCGCGCGTCGTGTTCCTGTGCGCATCGACGCTCGCGAGCGCGCAGATCCTGCTGGCCTCGGAATCGGAGTGGTTTCCGCGTGGGCTCGCCAACCGCTCCGATGCGCTCGGCCGCAACCTCATGGACCACATCGTCGGCATCGGCGCGAGCGGCCAGCACCCGGGCTTCCACGACCGCTACTACTACGGCCGGCGCCCCACGGGGTTCTATCTACCGCGCTACGTCAACGTGACGGAGCGCGACGACGTCGATTTTGCGCGTGGTTTCGCCTTCCAGGGCTACTCGGGACGCACCAGCTGGGCGCGCGGCGGAGGCGAGGCGGGCGTGGGGGCCGAGCTCAAGCAGCGCCTGCGCACCCCCGGGCGCTGGGAGATGGGGTTGATCGGCTTTGGCGAGATGCTGCCGAATCCGAACAACCGCGTGACGCTGCACGCCACGCGCAAGGATCAATGGGGCATCCCGCTGCTGCACATCGACTGCGAGCACGGCGACAACGAGCGGCGCATCGCCACGCGCGCCGGCCAGGACGCGGCCCAGATGCTGACCGCCGCCGGCTTCGAGAACGTGGTCACCTGGAACAGCATCAAGCCGCCCGGCCATTGCGTGCACGAGATGGGCAGTGCCCGCATGGGCCACGATCCGGCGATCTCGGTCCTGAATGCGTACAACCAGGCGCACGACGTCGCGAACCTCTTCGTGACCGACGGCTCGTGCATGGTGTCCTCGGGCTGCACCAACCCCTCGCTCACCTATATGGCGCTCTCGGCGCGTGCGGCGCAGTACGCCACCGACCTCATCAAGGCCGGCCAGATCTGAGGCCCCCGGGGCCGCGTACGCGGCCGCTCAACCCCCGCCCGCAGAGCCGCGCCGGGGCCGAACCCGGACCACGAAGTCGCGATATTCCGGGGTCTTTTCGCGCAGCGAGCTCTCCGCCTCCGCGAGCGCGAAACGCGCCCGGACGGCCCAGGCCGAGGATTCCGCCGTTACCGTAATCCTTCCACTATTCAAGGTGATGGCATTTACCTTAACGGCCAATACGGGGCCCAGTGCCTTCAGTACTGCGACGTGCCACTCGGACTCCTCGGGCCGCGAAAGGGCACGCTGCGTCAAGGCTGGCAGGCGGGAGGACATTAAGTCTCCGACCGTGCGGGGAACGGGCCCCGAACGGACCGTTTGCTTGTCTCGGTAGGGTCTTTTGGGCATAGTTTCGCGCCTGCTGGGCCTTACGGTTTCGCCTGATAATTTTCTCGTGAGCGGACAATGAGGTCGACAGCATGTGCAAAGCCTTGATGATTCTCGCGCCGCGTGCTCTGGCCGCTTCATTGGCGATTGGTAATTCAAGCGAAACCGCCATGGAACTCGCGCGATGAACATCATCTTCTTCTCGCGCCGCGAAGGAAGAGCCCGCCATTTCAATCTCGGCCATCCCGTGGCCGTCGTTTCGTTTGCCGCCGTCCTGGTCGCCATTCTCGCAGCCGCTTTCAGCCTCGGCTTGAAGATCGGTGAGAGCAACCAGCCGGGCGGCGTGGTGGCCTGGAATGCCACGCTGGCCGAGCAGCAGGCGGAGATCCGCGAGCTCAAGGCCGAGCTGCAGCGCCGGGTCGATGCCGTCGCGATGCGCATCGGCCAGATGAACGCCCACGTGATCCGCCTCGATGCGCTCGGCAAGCGCCTCACGCAGATGGCGAACATCGACAATCGTGAATTCGACTTCGACAGCACTCCGGCCATGGGTGGCCCGGAGTCCGACATCGGCGCCGCCACGCAGGTGCCCGACCTGAGCGCCATGCTCAATGGCCTCGAGCAGAAGATCTCCTCGCGCGACGCGCAGCTCGCGGCGCTCGAAAACGCGCTGCTCTCGAAGAAGCTCGACGAGCAGATCCGACCCGACGGCCGTCCGGTGAAGGAAGGCCACATTTCCTCGTATTTCGGCGAGCGCCAGGATCCGTTCAACGGCCACCAGGCGTTCCACAAGGGCATCGATTTCGCGAGCCCCGAGGGCTCGGACGTGGTCGCGGTGGCGGCCGGCGTCGTGACGTTCGCGGGTGAGAAGGCGGGCTACGGCAACCTCGTCGAGGTCAGCCATGGCAACGGACTCATCACGCGCTACGGCCACAACCGGGGCCTGGCGGTGGGCATCGGCCGCACCGTCTCGCGCGGCGATACGCTGGCGTACGTGGGCTCCACGGGCCGCTCGACCGGCCCGCACGTGCACTTCGAGGTGCTCAAGGAAGGCCGGCAGATCGATCCGCTGACGTTCATCGGACGTTAGAGAGCAGGATTACGAAATCTTCAGGGAAAGCCCCGCGCAGCGGGGCTTTTTCATTTGTGCGCCTTCCCTTGGGAATTGCGCGCCAACCCCGACAAACCTCTTCCCGGTACCGCTGCTGAAACCAGTACCGCTTTGGGTGGGTCTATCCGTAGAATACCGGCCCGGTCTCGCGGCGCCCAGTCTAAGTAGCTGTACGCCTTGAAGTTTTCTCGCAAGGATTCTGTAAGTGCCCAACCTTCTCACGCGGCTCTTCGGCAGCCGTAACGATCGCATCATCCGCGGCTATGAGGCGACGGTCCGCAAGTCCGCCGCGTTCGAAACAGCGCTTCAGGCCCTGAGCGACGACGCCCTGCGTGAGAAGACCACGGAATTCCGCAAGCGCCTGACCGACGGCGAGACGCTGGGCCAGATCGCTCCCGAGGCCTTCGCGGTGGTACGGGAGGCCTCGCGGCGCACCCTCAAGATGCGGCACTTCGACGTGCAGCTCATCGGCGGCATGACGCTCAACGACGGCCGCATCGCCGAGATGCGTACCGGCGAAGGCAAGACGCTGATGTCCACGCTGGCCGCGTATCTGAACGCGCTGCCGGGCGAGGGCGTGCATCTCGTCACGGTCAACGAATACCTCGCGCAGCGCGACGCCGACTGGATGGGGCCCATCTACAAATTCCTCGGGCTCACCGTCGGCGTCATCAAGAACGCCCAGGACTCCGCCGAGAAGCGTGCCGCCTACCGCTGCGACATCACCTACGGCACCAACAACGAATTCGGCTTCGACTACCTGCGCGACAACCTCGCGTTCAGCCTCGACGACCGCGTGCAGCGCGGGCTGGTCTTCGCCATCGTCGACGAAGTGGATTCGATCCTCATCGACGAGGCGCGCACGCCGCTCATCATCTCCGGCCCGGCCGAGGAAAACGACGAGCTCTACATCAAGGTGAACAAGCTCGTGCCGCGGCTCTCGCGGCAGGAAGCCGAGGACGGCCCGGGCGACTACAGCGTCGACGAGAAGCAGAAGCAGACGCATCTCACCGAGGCCGGCCACGAAGTGGTCGAGCAGCTCATGGTCGAGTCGGGCCTGCTGCGCGAGGGCGAGAGCCTCTACGACCCGACGAACATCCGCCTGATGCATCACCTCAACGCGGCGCTGCGGGCGCACGCGATCTACAAGCGCGACGTGGAATACATCGTGCGCAACGGCGAGGTGATCATCGTCGACGAATTCACCGGCCGCACGATGCCGGGCCGGCGCTGGTCCGATGGCCTGCACCAGGCCGTCGAAGCGAAGGAAGGCGTGAAGGTGCGCGCGGAGAACCAGACCGTCGCGTCGATCACCTTCCAGAACTACTTCCGCCTGTACAAGAAGCTCTCGGGCATGACCGGCACGGCGGACACCGAAGCACCGGAGTTCATGCAGATCTACGGCCTCGAAGTGGTCGTGATCCCGACCCACAAGCCGATGATCCGCAAAGATCACTCGGACTTCGTCTATCTCACGCAGAGCGACAAGTACAAGGCGATCATCGAGGACATCGAAGATTGCGTGAAGCGCGAGCAGCCGGTGCTGGTGGGTACCACCTCCATCGAGAGCTCGGAGCTGATCTCCACCGAGCTGCAGAAGCACGGCATCGCGCACGACGTGCTCAATGCCAAGCAGCACGAGCGCGAGGCGCACATCGTCGAGAACGCCGGCATGCCGGCCAAGGTGACGATCGCCACGAACATGGCGGGCCGCGGTACCGACATCAAACTCGGCGGCAATTTCGAAGCCGAGCTCGAAACGGCCACGAAGATCGCGACCGACGCCGGCGCGCCGCTCGACGAGCTGACCGCGGCGCGCATCCGCGCCGAATGGCAGGAGCGTCACAACCGCGTGGTCGCGGCCGGCGGCCTGCACATCATCGGCACCGAGCGCCACGAGTCGCGCCGCATCGACAACCAGCTGCGCGGCCGTTCGGGCCGCCAGGGCGATCCGGGCTCGAGCCGCTTCTATCTATCGATGGAAGACAATCTCATGCGCATCTTCGGCGATCCGAATCGCACGAAGCGCCTGCTGTCGTTCGCCGGCATGAAGGAAGGCGAGGTCATCGAGAGCGGCATGCTCACGCGCCAGATCGAGAAGGCGCAGCGCAAGGTCGAGGCGCACAACTTCGACGTGCGCAAGCAGCTGCTCACGTTCGACGACGTCGCCAACGACCAGCGCAAGGTCATCTACCAGCAGCGCACCGAGCTCATGGGCGCGAGCAACCTCGCCGACGCCATCCGCGGCATCCGCGCCGAGGTGGTCGAAGGCATCCTCGATACGCACCTGCCCTCGAACGTGAGCCACGAGGAATGGAATCTCGACGGCCTCGCGCAGTCGATCGCCAAGAATTTCGCCACGCAAGTCGACCCGGTGCAGTGGCTCAAGGACCAGCCCGAGCTCGAGGAAGGCGCGCTGCGCGGCCGCGTCATCGGCGCCGTCGACAACAACTACGAGGCCAAGGTGCAGCGGCTCGGCGAGCCGCTCATGCGGCACATCGAGAAGGACATCATGCTCAAGGTGCTCGACCAGCAGTGGCGCGAGCATCTCGGCGCGATGGACTACCTGCGCCAGGGCATCCATCTGCGCGGCTACGCGCAGAAGGACTACCGGTTCGAGTACAAGCGCGAGGCGTTCGAGCTGTTCGCCGCGATGCTCGAGCGCATCAAGTTCGACACGGTGACCATCCTCGCGACGCTCGACGTGCAGGTGAAGTCGCCCGAGCAGATAGAGCGCGAGGAAGAGCAGCGCCGCGAGCGGCTCAACCGCCTGCTCCAGGCGCAGCACGCCGAGGCGCAGTCGCTGGGCGTGCCGCCCCCGGAGCCGCAGCAGCAGCCCCAGCCGGCATCGCAGGCCCGCGGCGCGCCGCCGCAGATGCAGCCGCAGCGCATGCAACCGCCGCAGCAGCCGGTACGCGTGGCGCCCAAGGTGGGACGCAACCAGCCGTGTCCGTGCGGCAGCGGCAAGAAGTTCAAGAACTGCCACGGCGTGCTCGAAGGCGTCGAGTAGATGGGGACATAAATGGGGACATTCCTCGTTTCCTAGCAAATGGGGACAGACCTCGATAAGCCCCGTCTACGCGTGGTGGCCGCCGCGCTCTTCGACGCACAGCGGCGCGTGCTGATCGCCGAGCGTCCCGCGGGCAAGCACATGGCCGGCTGGTGGGAATTTCCCGGCGGCAAGGTGGGCCCGCACGAGACCGACCGAGAGGCGCTCGCGCGCGAGCTGCGCGAGGAGCTCGGCATCGAAGCCCGCCCCGAATCGCAGATCATGGCGCTCACGCACGACTATCCGGATCGCACCGTCGACCTGGTGCTGTGGCGCGCGACGCTCACCCACGGCACGCCGCGCGGGCTCGACGGCCAGCAATTGAAGTGGGTGGATTGTCAGGCGCTCGGCAGTGAGCGCCTCCTGCCCGCCGATGCGCCATTCGTGGCCGCTTTGCAGTTGATATCATCCGCCGCGCACAACTGACGGAACTCACCATGGCCCAGGAACAACAGCTCCCCGAAATCAAGCTCGACGCGAGCCAGCTCTATCGCGAAGAGATCTTCACCGACCGCAAGGCTGGCACGCTGCGGCGGCTGATGCCCGTGAAGAGCGACGGCAGCGACGATGCGTCGCGCCCGGTGCTCTATTCAGGCCAGACCCAGCTGCTGACGCCGGCGGGCGTGCTGCCGCTGGCGTTCGAGCTCGAAGCGCAGACCCTCGAAGAGGCCTGCGCGAAGTTCCCCGACGCGGTGAAGATCGCCATCGAGCAGGCCATCGAAGAAGCGCGCGAGATGCGCCGTGAAGCGGCGTCGCGCATCGTGGTGCCCGAGGCGGGCGGCATGCCTCCGGCGGGCGGCGGCGGACGCATCAAGCTCTGAAATGGAAATGGGGACATTGGATGTGTGGGGACAGACTTAAGTCTGTCCCCACCCGTTTACCTAGCAAACGGGGACAGTGCCTCGACCTTCGGTGAAGAGGATGGGCGGTGCTTGCCGCTGCGCGCGCAGCACGACGAGTCTGTCCCCGTTTGCTAGGAAACGAGGAATGTCCCCATTACCTGCGGGCGGCGGCCAGCTCCCGGTCGAAGAACCGCATCATGTTCGCATACACGTGCAGGCCGGTAGCGCTCTGACGGACCAGGCCGTGCTTGCCGCCGGGGTAGGTCATGAGATCGAACGGCTTCTGCAGGTCCTGCAGCTTCTTCATCAGCGCCGTGGT
>JBIOZI010000404.1:0-7692 GCA_044871085.1 Steroidobacteraceae bacterium
CGCCGCCGGTAACCGGCGGCGCCTCACCTGGCGTACGCAGGCGGTCGGGCGCCTGCCGCTCGCCGGCATGCTGCTGCTGCTGTTGCCGCTCGGCCTCACGTTCTATGCCTGGAAGTCGACCACGGAAAACGAATACCTGCGCAGCCAGGCGAAGTTCGAGCTGTTGACCACCGAGAGCGAGAAGGCGATCCAGAACCGGCTCGATTCGTACGGCAACGCCTTGTTAGGAGCCGCAGCATTCGTCCAGGGCTCCAGCGACATCTCGCGCCAGGACTGGCGCACGTACGTGGAAACTATCCGCACGAAGGAGAATTTCCCGGGGCTCAACGGCATCGGCTGGATCCGCAAGGTCGAGCCCGAGGGAATCGACGCGTTCGTGGCGCAGATGCGCCGCGGCGGCGCCCCGGATTTCACCGTACATCCGCTGCCGATCACGGCCACCACCTACGTCATCACGCTGGTCGAGCCGGATGAGGAAAATCACGCGGCGCTCGGTCTCAACATCGCATTCGAGCGCAGCCGGCGCGAGGCTGCGAACCTGGCGCGCGACACGGGCACGGCCACCATCACCCGGCGCATCGTGCTGATCCAGGACGAGCAGCGCACTCCCGGGTTCCTGATGCTCTATCCCATCTACGACCTCGGCAGGCCCATCGACACCATCGCGGACCGCCGGGCGGCGCTGCGCGGCTGGACGCACGCGGCATTCTTCGCCAACCGGGTATTGAGCGGCCTCGAGGAGGGGAAGTCCTCCGAGTATCGCCTGAGCGTCTACGACGGCGGCGAGCTGGCGGACGACGCGCTGCTGTTCCGCAACGACGCGCGCAGCGCGACGCGTCCCGCATTCCATCGCGAGGTGCGGCTCAAGGTGATGCAGCGCGAGTGGCTGCTCGCCTGGGACAGCTCGCCCGCCTTCGAGGCCGCGGAACGGTCGTCGAATCCGCGCTACATCCTGCTCGGCGGCTTGCTGTTCACGGCGCTGCTCACGCTCCTGCTCATCGTGATCGCCGTGCGCCGCGCCGAGCACATGGAGCGCATGGTGGGCGAGCGGCGGTTCGCACTGCCGCTGCTGGTGTTCCTGGTGCTCAGCGGCGCGAGCGCGCTGCTCTACACGCAGCTGCTCCAGCGCGAGTCCGACTTCTTGCGCCGCCAGGTGGCACGCGAGGCCGGCCAGCTGGCCTCGGTGCTGCACGCCACGCACGCGAGCCGCATCGAGGCGATCAGCCGCATGGCACTGCGCTGGAACATCGCCGGCGGCACCGCGATCAACCTGTGGCGCGCCGACGTCGAGTCGCACATCCGGCAGCTGCAGAACCTGCGCGCGGTTGCCTGGGTCGACTCGTCGTATCACGTGCGGTGGGCCGAGCCGCTGACCACCCATCTCGGCGTCACCGCGCTCGGCAGCCAGCTGCCGGCCGTGCGGATCGCGGCGCTGCGCACGGCGGCCACCTACAACACGGCGCTGGTCACCCCGCCCGAGCGCAGCCTGCAGGGCGGCGATGCCATCGTGGCCTATCTACCGCTGCGCAAGGCCGACCGCTTCGACGGCTTCCTGGCGGCGATCTTCGACGTCCAGGACTCCTTCCGGGCGGCGATCAGCGCGGAGACGGCGCGCAAGTACGACCTCGAGCTCATCCACGACGGAGTGCTGCACTTTTCCTCCAAGCACGACAACCGGCCGCTCGCGGGCGCGTGGACCACCGAGCGTTTCGTGCGCATCGGCGACCAGGGGTGGACGCTGCGCATCGCGCCGACGGCGGCCGTGGTCGCCACGGAGCAGTCACAACTCCCGCAACTGGTGCTGGCCGCGGGGCTGCTGGTGGCCGCGCTCTCGGGCCTGTCGGTTCGCTACATCCTCATCTCGCGCCTGAAGTCCGCGCACCTGGCGAAGTCGCTGGCGCTCAATGCGGGCATCATCTCGAGCAGCGCGCACCTGGTCATCGCGATCGACGAGCACTTCCGCATCATGATCTTCAACCGCGCCGCGGAACAGGCGCTCGGCTACGCCGCCGCCGACGTCGTGGGCCGCCGCGCGATTCCGATCTTCCTCGACGCCGGCGAGCTCGACGCGCGCGCGCAGACACTGTCCGAAGAAGTCGGCAGGAAGATACCGACGGGGCCGGAGATCTTCACGCACATCCCGCTGCGCGACGGCTTCGAGACCCGCGAGTGGACCTTCATCCGCAAGAACCGCACCCGCTTCCCTGCCAGCGTCACCATCACGCCGCTGCGCGACGCACGCGGCGTCTCGACCGGCTTCCTCGGCGTCATCGAGGACGCGAGCGCGCGCAAGGAAATGGACCGCATGAAGACCGAGTTCACCGCGGTGGTGAGCCACGAGCTGCGCACGCCGCTCACCTCGATCCGTGTTTCGCTCGGCCTGATCCTCGGCGCCATGACGGCGAGTCTTCCCGAAAAGGTGAAGAGCCTGCTGGTGATCGCGCAGAGCAACTGCGAGCGCCTCATGCTGCTCGTCAACGACATCCTCGACATCGAGAAATTCTCCGCCGGCCGCATGCGCTTCGAGATCCGCACGCTGGCGCTCGATGCGATCCTGCGCCAGGCGGTGGAAGCCAACGAAGGCTACGCCCGCAAGTTCCACGCGCGCATCGAGCTGGCGCGCATCGACCCCGCGCTGCGCATCGCGGCGGATCCGGACCGCTTCATCCAGGTGATGTCGAACCTGCTGTCGAACGCGGCGAAGTACTCCCCGGAGGGCGGCGTGGTGCACGTGACGGGCGAGCTGCGCGCAGCGCAGGTGCGCATCGCGGTGCGCGACGTGGGGCCGGGCATACCCGACGCTTTCCGGGAACGCATCTTCGAGAAATTCTCGCAGGCCGACTCGTCGACCACGCGCGCAAAAGGCGGCACCGGCCTCGGGCTGCACATCGCGCGCCGCTTCGTCGAGCACATGCACGGCCGCGTCGGTTTCGAATCACAGGTCGGCGTGGGAACGACATTCTGGATCGATCTGCCGCTCGCCGGCGATGTCGTGACCGAGACAGCAGCCTGACTCGTCGGACAGCCGCGTGGCCGCAAGGACAGGCGCGCGCCGGACGGGCGCGAGTTGTTAGCATCGGGTATTGACGCCGCCGCCAATCGGGGTCAGCTTGTCGGTCCGCGGGCCCTTCCCATTGCCGCCCGCCAGGGGGAACGATGAACCATGGACCGGATCGGGCCGCGCGTCGCGGCCTCAGCAGCATTTGGATTTTTTCTTTCGTATTGTTGTTAGGCGCATGGCTCGGCGCCGCCCCGGCGCAAGCCGCCGGCGCGGGCTACTGGCACACCAGCGGCAACCAGATCCTCGACTCGAACAACCAGCCGGTGCGCATCGCCGCCATCAACTGGTACGGCTTCGAGACCGCGACCTTCGTCGCGCACGGCATCTGGATCGCGGACTACAAGGCCATCCTCGATCGCATCAAGAGCTCCGGGTTCAACACCGTCCGCATCCCGTACTCGGACCAGATGATGACGCAGAACCCCGTGCTCGGCACGATGAACATCAACCGCAACGGCATCAACACCGACATCCCGTTGAGCGCCACCGCGCTCGACGTGCTCGACAAGATCATCGCCTACTGCGGCCAGATCGGCCTGCGCGTGATGCTCGACAACCATCGCTCCAACGCCGGCAATTCGGCGCAGGAGAACGGACTGTGGTTCACGAGTGAGTTCCCCGAATCGACGTGGCTCGCCAACTGGCGCGCGCTCACCACCCGCTACCTCGGCAACACCACCGTCGTGGCGATGGACCTGCGCAACGAGCCGCACGCCAGCGCCTGTTGGGGCGGCGACCCGGCCGGCTGCAGCGCGGCCAACGACTGGCATGCCGCCGCCACGCGCGCCGGCAACGCCATCCTCGCGATCAACCCGAATCTGCTGATCGTCGTCGAGGGCAACGATCACTACAACAACTCGTTCACCTGGTGGGGCGGCATGCTGCGCGGCGTCGCGACGCGGCCGGTCACGCTCAACGTCGCGAACCGCGTCGTGTACTCGGCGCACGACTATGGCCCGACCGAAGCGAACCAGCCGTGGTTCAACGGCAGCGCGACGCCCGCCTCGCTCAACGCCATCAAGGACACGAACTGGGGCTTCATCCACAACAACAACACCGGCCCGATCTTCGTCGGTGAGTTCGGCACGCTGAATGGCAACGCCGACATCCAGAGCACCACGCCCGGCTCGCAGGGCCAGTGGTTCTCGGCCACCGTGGCGTACTTCCAGGGCAAGCCCGCGATGAGCCACGCGTACTGGGCCATGAACGGCAACGATCGCTACGCGCTCTTCAACGACAGCTTCAACGGCATCGTCAACCCGTCGAAACTGACGCTGCTGCAGACCATCCAGTTCCCGCTCGACCAGCAGCCGGGCAACGTGCCGGCGATCACCAGCATCACGCCCACCGGTGGCGGACCCGGAACGCAGGTGGCTATCAACGGCAGCAACTTCGGCACCACGCAAGGCAGCAGCGTCGTGCGCTTCAACACCACGAATGCCACCGTCACTTCATGGAGCGCCTCGCAGATCATCGTGGCCGCCCCGAACCTGGCGGCCGGCGCCTACAGCGTCACCGTGATGGTGAACGGAGTATCGAGCAACGCAGCCACATTTATCGTGCCTGTCTCGGATCCCATCCCGGCGACGATTACCAGCCTCACGCCGAACAGCGGCGGAGCCGGCCTGGCGATAAACGTCAACGGTACGGGCTTCGGCACGACGCAGGGTGCCAGCACCGTGCGCTTCGGCACGACCGTCGCGACCGTGCTGCTCTGGAGCAACATCGACGTGCTCGTCACGGTACCGAACCTCGCGCCCGGCACCTATCCGGTCACCGTGACGGTCAATGGCCGGGCCAGCAATGTCATGAACTTCCTCGTGATCCCGCAGCGGCTCAACTCGGTCACGCCGAATACCGGCAACCCCGGGGCGAGCGTCACGCTGGCCGGCACCGGCTTCGGCGCGACGCAGGGCACGAGCACCGTGAACTTCGGCACGACGAATGCGGCCGTGACCTCCTGGAGCAACACCCAGATCGTCGCGACAGTGCCGAACGTGCCGGTCAACACCGCGGTGGCATTGACGGTGACGGTCAACGGCGTCGCCAGCAATTTCGTCAACTTCCTGGTGACCTCGCCCGTGCCGCCCGCGATCACGACGCTCAATCCGACGAGCGGCGCGGCGGGCAGCCTCGTGACGATCACCGGCAGCAACTTCGGCGGCTTCCAGGGCTCGAGCACCGTGCGCTTCGGCGCGACCAACGCGGGCATCGTGTCGTGGAGCAATACCCAGCTCTCCGTCATGGTGCCGAACATCGCGGCCGGTCTCGTTCAGGTGAACGTCATCGTGAACGGCAACATCAGCAACTCGGCCAACTTCACCGTGACGACGGTGCAGCAGCCGAACTACACGTTCGCCTGCCCCGCGAGCCTCACCGTGAACCGCGGCGCGAGCGGCTCCGTCACCTGCACGGTCACGCGTACCGGCGGCTTCACGGGCGCGGTGGCGTTCGCGCTCTCGACGCTGCCCACCGGCGTCACGGCGACGCTGAACCCGGCCTCGACTACGGGTAATTCGACGGTGGTGACGTTCTCGGCGGGCGCGAATGCCACGCTCGGCACCGCCAACCTGACAGTCTCGGCCTCGGCCACCGGCTTCACCACGCGCACCGCACCGGTGGCATTGACAGTGGGCGGCGGGCCGACCGGCGGTACGGTGACGGCCACGGGCGCCGTGGTCAGCAACAGTCCGTGGTTCGCCGAGGAGCAGGTGCGGTTCGACAATACCGCGCCGATCACGGCGCTCACCGTGACCATTGTCGTGGCGCGCAATCCGGGCGGCCTGGTGTCGAGCGGCCAGTACAACACCATCGGCGGCGCGATGATCACGCAATCGGTGAGCACCACCGCGACGCAGGTGACGTACACGTTCGCGCTGGCGGCCGGGCAGACCCTGCCGGCGGGCACCGGACGGACGTTTGCGGCCCAGATGAGCCCGCAGGGTACGGCGCATCCGACCGCGGGTGACAGCTGGTCTGTGACATATACCAGCGGCGGCACCACGACCACGGTGCCGGGCACTTTCTGAGGGGGAAGTGAGTAGTTAGCCAGGGAGCGCGCCCGCCGGGCATGGCGGGCGCGCCGACCCGGTCCGGGCACCGCGGGGCCCGGGGAAACTACTAGACGAGTCCCGACGCGGTGCGCTTTCCCTGCGTCCGCGCCGGGATTACTCTGCGGCAGTGCACGAGAACAACACCGCCGTGGCGATCCAGCGGCCGGCATCCCGCTGGCGTGGCTATGCCATCGCGCTGCTGCTCACGCTGGCCGCGCTGCTGGTGCGCCTGGCGCTCACGCCCTGGGTGGGCGACCGCCCCATTCTCATCATCTTCTTCCTGCCCATCGTCATCAGCGCCTATCTCGGCGGGCTCGGGCCGGGCCTGGCGGCCACGGCACTGGTGGGGCTGGTCACCGACTGGTTCGTCTTCCCGCCCTTCGGCGTGCTGTCGTTCGATCGTCCGCTCGATTTCGCGCAATGGCTGTTCATGCTGCTCGAGGGCGTGCTCATCAGCGTGCTGTTCGCCGAGCTCACGCGCTGGCGCCAGGGCACACCGCGCGAATCTCTCGAGGGCAAGCACGCCACCACCGAACGCAAGGTGCGCGCCACGTTCGCGGTGGCGGTGGCCATCCTCGGCACCATCGGCATCGTGTCGTACCTGTCGGTGGTCCGGCTCAGCGACACCTCGCGCAGCGTCGCGCACTCGCAGCAGGTGATGTCGGACATCGACGCCCTGGTCGCAACCACGTTCGAAGCCGAGTCCGCGCAGCGCGCCTATGTGCTCACCGGGGAGGAATTGTTCGCCGCCGACTACACGCGCGCCACGGGACGGGTCGACGGGCTCATCCTGGAGCTGCGGGACGCCGTGAAGGACGACCCGGCGCAGCTCGCGCGCGTCGGGCCGCTGGAGGAGACGGTGCGCGCGCGCATGAAGCGCAGCGCGGAGCTCATCCAGGAGCGGCGCACGCAGGGGTTCGAGGCGGTGCGCGAGCGTCTCACGCATTCCACCGGCCGCCCCGGCGTCGCCCTGCAGACGCGCATCCGCTCGCTCTCGCAGGAGATGAAATCCGCCGAGGTCCGCAATCTCAACGCGCGCCAGGAAGCCACCCGCCACAGCGCTTCCGTCACGCAGGCGGTGATCATCGGCGGCAGCGCGCTCGCGGTGATCTTCGTGGGGCTGGCGTTGTTCGCGATCCGGCGCGACTTCGCGGGGCGCGAGCGCGCCGAAGGCGAGCTCAACCGCTTCTTCGACCTGTCGATCGACCTGTTCGTCATCGCGAGCGGTGACGGCTACTTCAAGCGCATGAGCCGCGCGGTCACGGAGGTGCTCGGCTACAGCATCGAGGAGGCGCTGAAGATCCCCTACATCGAGCTGATCCATCCCGACGACCGCGCCGCGGCGCTCGCGACGGTGGAGAAGCAGCTCGCCCGGGGCGAGCGCGTCGACCTGTACGAGGGCCGCTTCCGCCACAAGGACGGCAGTTATCGCATTCTCTCCTGGCGCTCCATGCCGCGCGGCGGCCTCATGTTCGCCACGGCGCGCGACGTCACCGACGAGAAGCGCGCCGGGCAGGAGCTGCGCGACGCCAAGGAGCAGCTCGAGCAGCGCGTCGCCGAGCGCACGCGCGACCTCGA
>JBIOZI010000405.1:0-10160 GCA_044871085.1 Steroidobacteraceae bacterium
CATGGGGTACACCTGCTCGACGAACACCTTGAGCTTGCCGGCCTCGGCCAGCTCGACGACGCGCGCCAGCAGCTCCGCATTCGTCGCGCCGGTGTCGCGCGTGGGCCGCACGCAGCGGATCTTCGCGGCGGCGCAGGCCTGGGGATCGGGCGCGCCTATGATCGACACCAGCACGCCACCCGGCTTCACGATGGCGATGGAGCGCGCGTTGGTCTCGGCATTGGCGGTGTTCAGCACCAGGTCCACGTTCTTGACGACATCCTCGAACTTCTCGGTGGTGTAGTCGATGACCTGGTCCGCGCCCAGCGACTTCACGAACTCGTGGTTGTTAGGCGAGGCGGTGCCGATGACGTGCGCGCCGGCCACCTTCGCGATCTGCACGGCGGCGGAGCCCACGCCGCCCGCCGCGCCGTGGACCAGCACGGTCTGACCGCGCTGGATCTTGCCGGCCTCGTACAGCGAGCGGTAGGCGGTCTCGCCGGCGATCGGCACGCCCGCCGCCTGCTCGAACGTCATGTTCTTCGGGCGCCGCGCGAGGCTGGTCACCGGCACCACCGCATACTCGGCATAGCCGCCGCTCTCGCGCGCGAAACCGAGCACCTGGTCGCCGGGTTTCCAGCCCGTGACACCTTCCCCGATCGAATCGATGGTTCCGGAGACGTCCGTGCCCGGCACCATGCCGAAGCGTCGCTGCGCGGATTTCCAGTCGACCGGGTTCACGCCGGCCGCGCGCACCCGCACCAGCACCTCGCCGGCCTTGGGCTGCGGCACGGGACGCGTCTGCACCGACAGCCCGTCCGACCCCACCTCGACGGCCTGCATCTTGTCCGGCGCGGCGGCCGTGAGCTGCGCCGCGGCCAGCGCCAGTACTGCGAACAGGGAACGCATCGTTGATTCTCCTTTGCCCGGCCGACACTGTGACAGAAAAACGTGACCACTCGTTCACCGGCCTCGCTCGGGCGAGTCACCCAATTGATACCGGGACGCAATCGACCATGTGACCGGCCGTATCGATACTGGCTCACATGCATGGCACGAGTTCCGCGTTTCAAGGAAAGATTGCGGCCGCCGCCCAGCCCGCGGCCCGCGTCATCGCGATCGTGGGCGGCGGCTTCTGCGGGGTTGCGGTCGCGATCCGGCTGCTGCGCTCGGCCTGGTCCGGCCCGGTGTCCATCGTCCTGGCCGACCCGCGCGCCGACCTGGGCGGCGGCGTGGCGTATGCCGTGCGCGACTATCCGTATCCGCTGAACGTCGCCGCGGGGCAGATGTCGCTCGACGCCGCGCAGCCGCACGACTTCCTCGAGTACCTGCGCTCGCAGGGCATCGCCGCCGGGCCGGCGGACTATCTACCGCGCCAGGTGTTCGGCGAGTACCTGCGGGCGCGCTTCGCCGCGGCGCGCAGCCCGGCGCCGGACCACGTCACCTGCACGCTGCGGCGCGCCCGGGCGCTGGCGCTGCGTCGCGCGGGCGACGGCTTCGACCTGTGGCTCGACGACGGTGGCGCGGTGCGCGCCGACGACGTGGTGCTGGCGCTCGGCAATCCGCCGCCGGCCTGCCCCTCCGCCTGCGCGCCGCTCACCGGCAGTCCGCGCTACGTCCACGATCCATGGAGCCTGGGCGCATCGAGTGCGGGTGGACAGCAATCCGACGAGCCGGGCAGCGTGCTGTTGATCGGCAGTGGTCTCACGATGATCGACGCAGCGCTGCGGCTCGCTGCCATCCGCCCACGCGTGCGGCACATCCACGTGTTGTCGCGGCATGGCCTGCTGCCCGAGCCGCAGGCCACCACCAGCCTGCCGGCAACGCAGCCCGAGGTCGACCGCATGCTGTCGCAGTGCCGCGGCTCGACCGCCAGGCTGGTGAACGGCTGGCGCGTGCTCGCCGCGGCGACCATCGCGGCGGGCGGCGACTGGCGCGAAGTGTTCGCGCTGGCGCGCGCGCGCATCCCGGCGGTGTGGCGCGATCTCGACCACGTGCAGCGCGCGCGCTTCCTGCGCCACGTGCGGGCGCACTGGGAAGTCCATCGTCATCGCGTACCCGCCGGTCCGCTGGGCGCGGTGCGCACCCTGCAGCGGCTCGGTGTCCTGGAAGTGCATGCCGGCCGGCTCGAGGAGGCCAACCTGGTCGACGGCGGCGTCGAGGTGCTGTGGCGGCCGCGGGGCGCGGCGAAATCGCGCGCGTGGCTGGTCGACCGTGTGGTCAATTGCACCGGACCCGACGCGCGCATCGACCGGCTCGACGATCCGTTCGTGCAATCACTGCTCGCCAATGGGCTGGTGCGCGGCGACGTGCATGCCGTCGGCATCGACGTGGCGGCCGATGGCCGCGTCATCGGCGCTACGGGCGCGCCGGTGGAAGGCTTGTACTACCTCGGCCCGTGGCTGCGCGCACGCGACTGGGAGGCGACGGCGGTTCCGGAATTGCGCGAGCACGCGACTCGAGTGGCGGAGCGCCTGGTCGAAGCCGCCCGCAAAGCGATGCTCGCGTGAATAATGGGGACATTCCTCGTTTCCTAGCAAACGGGGACAGACCTGCAGGGCGGCGCAAGCCATTCGAGTCGATGTGAGGTCTGTCCCCGTTTGCTAGGAAACGAGGAATGTCCCCATTAATTCCGGCCGGAATCGTGCGCGGTGGTTATCTGGTCGAACAAGCCGCCCGTGACGAAATGCTTCTGCTGCGCCACTTTCCACCCGCCGAAGTGGCCGATGTCGACCAGCTCGATCTGCGCAAACTGCGCGCGGTACTTCTCGAATACGGCCGGATTGCGCGGACGGTAGAAGTGCTTCGCCACGATCTCCTGTCCCTCGGGCGTGTACAGGAACTCGAGGTAGGCCTGTGCGATGGCGCGCGTGCCCCGGCGCAGCGCCACCTGGTCGACCACCGCCACCGACGGCTCCGCCAGCACGCTCACCGACGGAACGATGATCTCGATCTTCTCCGGACCTTCCTCGCGCAGCGCCAGATGCGCCTCGTTCTCCCACGAGATGGCGACGTCGCCGATGCCACGCTGTGCGAACGTGGTCAGCGAACCGCGCGCGCCCGTGTCGAGCACGGGCACGTTCGCGTACAGCCTGCGCACGAATTCCTGCGCCGTCGCCTCGTTGCCGCCCGGCTGGCGCTCGGCCCAGGCCCAGGCGCCGAGATAATTCCAGCGCGCGCCGCCGGAGGTCCGCGGATTCGGCGTGATCACCTGCACGCCGTCGCGCACGAGGTCGCCCCAGTCGAGGATCTTCTTGGGGTTGCCCTTGCGCACCAGGAACACGATGGTCGACACGTAGGGCGCGCTGTTGTCCGGCAGCCGCTGCTGCCAGTTGAGCGGCAGTAGTTTGCCCTGCGCGGCGATCGAGTCGATGTCGCCGGCCAGCGCCAGCGTGACGACGTCCCCCTGCAGACCGTCGATGACGGCGCGCGACTGGCGGCCCGAGCCGCCGTGCGACTGGTTGACGTGCACGCGCTGCCCGGTCTTCTTCTGCCAGTCCGCAGTGAACGCCCGGTTGACGTCCTCGTACAGCTCGCGCGTCGGGTCGTAGGAGACATTGAGCAGCGTGACATCGCCGCCCTCGGCGGGTTCCTTGCCGCAGCCGGCCAGCGCCAGCAGCAGCACGCCGCACAGCGCGGACGCGAGTAGTTTGTTCATCACTCCACCACCAGTTTGTAGCCCGAAGGCGCCGCCGTCTGCAGCAGCTGCGGCACGGCGGGATTCGCTTCGATCTTGTGACGCAGTCGGTGCACGAGCTGCTTGAGGAGCTGCCGGTCGCCGGAGCCGCGATGGCCCCACACCTGCACCAGCAGCCGGTCGGAATTCACGGCGCGGCCGGCCTGGGCGAGCAGCATCTGCAGCAGCCGCAATTCGAGCTTGGTGAGCGCGATGGCCGCGCCGTCGCCGATGCGCACGGCGTGCCCCTCGATGTCCAGCGTCACGCGGCCCACGCTGAGCGGGGCGTGCGCGCGCTCCGCGCTCGCCCGCCGCAACAGCGCCTTGACGCGCGCCAGCAGCGTCTTCGGGCTGAACGGCTTGGTGAGATAGTCGTCGGCGCCGAGGTCCAGTGCCTTCACCAGGTCCTGCTCCTCACCCCTGGCGGTGAGCATCATCACGGGCACGTCGCCGCGCGCGCGTATGGCCGTGCACACCTCGAACCCCGAGGTGCCCGGCATGTTGATGTCGAGGATGACGAGGTCGGGCGACTCGGCCTCGAAAGTCGCGAGCGCGCCCGGGCCGTCGCTGGCCTTGACCACGAGGTAGCCCGCCTGCGACAGCGAGTACGCCACCAGGCCTAACAGGTCGAGATCGTCGTCGGCAACCAGTATCTTCATGGTGTGATCTTCATGCGGCCGGCCATCCTGCGTCTGTCAGGCCGCGCCGGACGCGCCGTCGGCCGGCAGCGTGATCGTGAAACGGGTGAGGCCGTCGGCCGTGCGCGTGGCGCCGATGATGCCGCCGTGGCGCTCGACTATGGAACGCGAGATCCACAGGCCGAGCCCCAGGCCGCCCGGCTCGGGCTCCTGCGAGCCGCCTCGTTTGAAGCGTTCGAAGATGGACACGGTGTCGCCTTCGGGTACGCCCGGCCCCGCGTCCTCGACCCAGGCGCGAATCGTATCGCCGTCGCGCTGCGCGCCGACCCGCACCGCCGTGCCCTCGGGCGCGAACTTGCTGGCGTTCGCGATGAGATTCACGAAGACCTGCGTGAGCCGGACGCCGTCGCCCTGAAAAGCGAGCTCGTCGGAGACATCGACCTCGAGCGCCTGCCGGCGCTGGCGCAGCAGCGCCTCGACCAGCGCGCGCGCGTCCTCGACCACGTCGGCGAGCGAGATGGACTGTCGCCGCACGTCGAGCTGGCCGGCTTCGATGCGCACGCTCTCGAGCAGGTTGTCGATGAGCCGCGTGAGGCGCAGCGTGCCGCGCTCGAGCGACAGCACCAGCTCCTCGAGCTTCTCGGGGGGATCGGTCTGCAGGCCGGTGCGCAGCAGCTCGATGGACGCGAGCTGCGCCGCGAGCGGCGTGCGGAATTCGTGGCTGACGTTCGCGAGCACGGTGTCGCGCGCGCGGCGCACGCCTTCGAGCTCGGTCTCGTCGCGCAGCACCTGCACCTGCAGGCCATTGACGACGCGCGAGCTGGTGATGATGGTCTGCCGCGTGCCCGAGCTGGTCTGCAGCTGCTCCACCGCCTGCGCGCCGCCCGAGAGCCGCGCGCGCAGGATCGGGCAGGCGGTGGTGGTGCAGGGGCGCGCGCCGCTGGGCGATCCCGGGGGAGCGCAGGGCTTGAGCACGTCACCGCAGAACTTGCCGATGGCCTCCGCGGCCTCCACCCCTAACAAACGGGCGGCCTGCGGATTGAGGTAGCGGATGTTGCGCTCCTGGTCGACGGCGTAGACGCCCTCCACCACCGCCTCCAGGACCACCTGCGCCTCGGCCTCGCGATGCCGCAGCTCGGAGTTGAGCTCGACGAGATTGCGGCGCATGTCGTCCATGGTGCGCGCGAGCTGGCCGATCTCGGCCGGGCCCGCGGTGGGAATCGACGTGGCGAAATCCCCCTGGCCCAGGCGCACGGCCGCGTCGGTCAGCGCCTCGGCGGGCTTCGTGACCCGCCAGCCGAGCAGCACGCCCGCCACCACCGCGAGCACCGCGAAGGCGATCGCGGTGACGATCAGCCGCCACACGAGCGCGCTCACCGAGCGATCGGTTTCCGTGGACGGAGCGCGGGTTTCGATCAGCGCGATGCCCTCGCCCGTCGAGGAGAACACCGGGTAGCTGGACGCGTACAGCCCGAGGCTGTCGATGCGCTGCACGGCGAAGCGGCCGTCGGCCAGCGCCTGCGAATGCAGCGACGTGAATTCGTTCTCGGGCAGCGCGTTGAAGGCGCGGTAGTTGATGAGCCGGATGGGCGGGCTCGCCTGCTCGGGCAGGCTGGAATGCGCGGACAGCACGCGCGCGAGCGAATCGTCGAGCAGGTGGACCACCACCACGCTCAGCGAGCTCAGCGGCGCCGGCAGCGGCGAGGTCGCGCCGATCACCGAGATGTGCGTACCCGGCGGCACGGCCATGAAACGCTCGCCCTGCTCGACGATGATGGGGTGCATCTGCACCCACGGCAGTGCCGGACCGCTCGCGGCCACGAGCTGGGCGCCGTCGAAGACCGCGCAGGCGTCGAGGCCGCTGGTTTCGCAGGAGCGGCGCAGGAACGCCGCCAGGCCCTCGTGGTCCGAATCCGCGATCAGGCGCCGCAGCGGCGGCCGCTCGGCGATGCCGCGCGCGAGCGTCAGCGTGTCCTCGGCCATGCGCGTGATCTCCGCACGCGCGTTGGCGCCGGCGAGCTGCACCTGCGTCTTCTGCTGGCTGTCCGCCAGGCCGCGCAGCATGTCGATGGCGAAATAGGAGATGCCGGCCGCGACCAGCAGCACGATGAGCACGTTGCTCGCCGCGAGCCACCAGCCGAGACTGTTGCGCTTCATCGCCGGCGGATTCCGCGTCGCCCCTCGACCAGCGACTTGATGATGAGTGTGATGACGGCGAGCATCGAAAGCAGCGACGCCGCCGCGAACGCGCCCACCATGTTGTACTCGTCGTAGAGAGTCTGGATGTGCAGCGGCATCGTATTCGTCATGCCGCGGATTCCGCCCGAGACGACCGACACCGCGCCGAACTCTCCCATGGCGCGCGCGTTGCAGAGGATGACGCCGTACACCAGGCCCCAGCGGATCTTCGGCAGCGTGACCCGGAAGAACGTCAGCCAGCCGCCGGCGCCGAGCGTGATGGCGGCCTCCTCCTCGTCGTTGCCGAGCTGCTGCATGAGCGGGATGAGCTCGCGCGCCACGTAGGGAAAGGTCACGAACATGGTGGCCAGGATGATGCCCGGAAGCGCGTAGACGATGCTGATCTCGTGCTCCTGCAGCCACGCGCCGAACCAGCCATTGAGGCCGAACAGCAGCACGTAGATGAGGCCCGACACCACCGGCGACACCGCGAGCGGCAGGTCGATCAGCGTGATCAGCATGCTCTTGCCGCGGAATTCGAACTTGGCGGTGCACCACGCCGCCGTGATGCCGAACAGGGTGTTCAACGGGACGACAATGGCGGCCGTGGTCAGCGTGAGACGGATGGCGGCCAGCATGTCCGGATCGCCGAAGCTCTGGAAGTACGCCTGCCAGCCCTTCTCGAGCGCCATCGCGAACACCGCGGCCAGCGGCGCCGCGAGCAGCGCGCCCAGGAACAGCAGCGAGACGGTGATCAACAGCCAGCGCACCAGCGTCGCGCGCAACGACCTGTGGCCGGGGCGCGTCGCGAGCTCGGCGGCGACGCCGGCGCTGGTCGCGGGGCCGCCCACCTAGCTACCCGCCCGTGCCGTCATCGCGACACCATCAGGCGCTTGCGGCCCCAGAGCTGCAGCAGGTTGATGGCGAGCAGCATCACGAACGATATCGACAGCATCATGACGCCGAGGGCCGCGGCCCCGGCATAGTCGAACTCCTCGAGCTTGATGATGATGAGCTGCGGCGTGATCTCGGTCTTCATCGGCATGTTGCCGGCGATGAAGATCACCGAACCGTATTCACCCACCGCGCGCGCGAACGCCAGCGTGAAGCCGGTCAGCAGCGCCGGCAGGATGGTCGGCACGATGATGCGGCGGAACACGTAGAAGCGGCCGGCGCCGAGCGTCTCGGCGGCATCCTCGAGATCGCGCTGCACTTCCTGGATGGCGGGCTGCACCGTGCGCACCACGAACGGCATGCCGATGAGCGTGAGCGCGATGGTGATGCCGATCCACGTGTATGCCACCGGCAGGCCGAGCGGCACGAGGTACTTGCCGATCCAGCCGTTGGCGTCGAACACGGTCACCAGCGCGATGCCCGACACGGCCGTGGGCAACGCGAACGGCATGTCGATGACGGCGTCGATGATCTTGCGGCCGGGGAAGTCGTAGCGCACCAGCGTCCATGCCAGCACGAAACCGAACACCATGTTCACGCCGGCGGCCAGCAGCGAGGCCCCGAACGAGAGCCGGTACGAGGCCACCGCGCGCGCCGAGGTGATCACCTTGATGAATCGGTCGAAGTCCATGCCACCGGCCTTGAGCACGAGCGCGGCCAGCGGGATCAGCACGATCGCGCACAGGAAGAAGGTGGTGAAGCCCAGCGTGATCCCGAATCCCGGGATCACATTGGGCTCGCTCTGGCCTGCGCTCTTCATAGGTTCACGCCGCGACATCGGGCTGCGCGCGCACGCCCGGCTCCGCGCGGTAGACGATCAGCACGGGCCAGCCCGGCTGCGCCGCGAGCAGGCTGCGATAGGCGCTCGCGGCCTGCGTGATGTCGGAGATGCCGAGCACCAGCATGTGCGAGGCGCCGCTGGTGAGATTGCGCGTGAGCTCGGCCACGGTCTCGCCGATCGCGAGCTCGGTGCGCATCTCGAGATGATGATCGCTCTGCGCCTCGGAGCGCGCATCGAGCAGCGCGCGCAGCGGCGCGGCGCGGCCCATGCCGGGCGGCCCCTCGGGCACGATGCCGAGATACACCGCTTCGGCGGACACGTGGCGCAGCAGGCTCGCCGACACCGCCAGCGTCGCGCGGCGCACGGCCTCGTCGGTCCAGTGGATGTATACGCGCGCCGGGCTCGGCGCGTTCTTCGGCAGCACCAGCACCTCGTTCGCGCCGTGCTTGAGCAGCCATTCGACCGTGTTCGCGGCATCCTGCCCGCCGGCGATCGCCGCCACGCCCGCGAAGGGCTCGGGCGTGCCGGTCATTCCATCGATGGCGCGCAGACCGACGCGCGTCTTCATGCGGGTCGACAAAGCCTCCAGCAGCGGCTCGCGCGCCAGCTGCGCCGCGGCCGCCTCGGTGGGGCCGCAGGCCAGGAAGCTCGACAGCGGCGTGGGCAGCACGTGCAGACGCCGGGCGCCCAGCGCCACCTGCATGCCGGCACGCAGCGGCAACGTGCGCCGCTCGGGCTGCGTGCGCGTGACCTCGATGCGCGCTTCGCCGCCGGCGCCGCCTCCCAGCAGCTGCGCGGCGCAGGGCTCGTCGGTGAGCCGCACGCGCAGCCGCTCGAGCGCGCCCGTGAAGACGATTTCCTCGACCGCCCCGCGCGCGATGAAGTTGGCGGCGAGCTGTTCGCGCGCGGTCGCCACTTCCACTTCCTCGGGACGCAGCACCGCGACGACCTCCTGCTCGCGGCCGGGCGGCAGCGAGTCGGCGCCCTCGGCGCTGACCGGCGTCGCGCCGAAGCGGATGCCGTCGCCGCTCTGCCGCGCGAGCAGCAGGTTCGCGGCGCCGAGGAACGTGGCCACGAAGCGCGTGGCCGGCTGCGCGTACAGGTCCTGGGGCTGCCCGCTCTCGAGCAGCCGGCCGTTGCTCATGACACCGATGGTGTCGGCGAGCGCGAAGGCCTCTTCCTGGTCGTGCGTCACCAGCACGGTGGTGATGCCGAGCTCGCGCTGCACGGCACGGATGGTGCGCCGGAGCTCTTCGCGGATTTTTGCGTCCAGCGCGCCGAAGGGCTCGTCGAGCAGCAGCACCTGCGGCTTGTGCGCCAGCGCCCTGGCCACCGCGACGCGCTGCTGCTGTCCGCCAGAGAGCTGGCCCGGCAGTCGCTGGTCCATGTCCTCGAGCGCCACGAGCTGCAGGAGCTCCTTGCGCCGCGCGCGGCGGTCGGCGGCCTTCATGCGCCGGACGCGCAGCGCGAACTCGATGTTGTCGGCCACGGTCATGTGGCGGAACAGCGCGTAGTTCTGGAATACGAGGCCCACGCCGCGGTCGCGCGCGCGCACGTGCGTGACGTCGCGGCCGTGCAGGGAGATGCGGCCGTGATCGATGCCGGTGAGTCCCGCGATCGCGCGCAGCAGCGTGCTCTTGCCACTGCCCGACGGACCGAGCAGGACGAAGAATTCGCCCTCGCCGACCTCCAGCGAAACATCGTTGACGACCGGCTGATCCTGATACCGTTTGGTGACTTGGTCGAGTGCGATGGACATGCGGGAGCGATCGTGTTGGCCAGGAGGGGGTATGGATGAACCGTGCGGAATGCTATCAGCCGGGTGGTAGTGCCCCGAGTAACCCCATGGTTACAATTTGGTCACAGCAGCGGTAACAGGCGGGTTATACCGGATGGAACTAAACTCAGACCCGTTACGACTAACGATGACCCGCCCTGCCTCTTCCGCCGCACG
>JBIOZI010000406.1:0-11987 GCA_044871085.1 Steroidobacteraceae bacterium
CGCACGCCGAGGTCGCCGCGGAACGGCACCGAGAACAGGTCGAACTTGAAGTCCGTCATGAGGTAGCCGGCGAGGATGTCTTCCTTCACGCCGCGCACGACCTGGTTGAGCGTGTCGTACTGGGAGCCGGGAACCTCGGCGCAATTGCAGTGGATGTCGAGCACGCGCAGGAACTTGTCGAGATCGACCGCCGCCCACGAAGATGGAACGTTCACGCCGCCGAGACCATCCCCGAAGCCGCCGATCTGGCGCGAGATGCTGGCCATCGTGGTGCCCGAGGGCAGCGGCGGATTCGCTCCGTTGGAGCCGAAGCTCACCTCGTAGTTGCTCCATTCGTTGCTCCGCTGCGAGATGCCGGCACGCAGCGCGACGCGCTCGGCGAACTGCCAGCGCGTGTTGATCTCCGCGGTTTTCAGCCGGTTCTCGGTATCGAGCAGGCGCCCGACGAATTGTCCGTACACGGTGCCGTCGGCGGCGCGCGGCAGGAACTTGAAGCTTTCGGTGTTGGTGACGTCGATGACGTGATTGATGGCGGGAACGTTGTTGTTCTCACGAAAATCGAAGGAGTATCCGTTGATGTTGGGCGCATCGAATTGCACGGTGGTTCGAACCGGCTCATCGAGCTTCGAATCGGAGACACCGGCCAACGCATCGATGCTGAACGTCTCGCCAAAGTCGTGGCGACCGGACAGCACGAACTGCGTGAAATCGGTGGTGTACACGTCGCGCAGCCCTTCGGTGCGGATATCGACGCCGTCGAAGGCGCCGTACAGCCATGAGCCATCGCTGTCGAAGGCCACATCGAGAATGGAGGTATGCGGCTTGCCGTTGGCCTGCGCCACCGAGCGGCCAAACGAGATGGCTTCGATATAGTTGTCTTCGCGCACGTTCTCGAATCGGCCGAGCAGGCCATCGAGCTTCAGAGAGGTTGCGTTCGAAGGCTGCCATTCGAGGCCCACGCTCACCCCGGTGCGCTCGTACTCGGTATTCGAGCGGCGATACCGGGGGATGCGGGGCGCGAACGCGCCGGTGCCCGCGGCCGGCACCGCGACGATGCCACCGAAATTGTCGGTGCGCGAGAACACTTCGTTGTACGCCGCCGTCGAGGAGGTGCGCGGCTGGCCGGTGGCGCAATTGGCGGCGTCGGTGCCGCGTACCGGGTCGTTGGCCGGAGATTGCGGTGCGGCGCCGAAGGGAGAGCAGAATCCGCCATCGGCATTCGCGGTGAGCAGCTCGACCGCCTCGTAGCCCTCCTCGATGGCCGCGCGCTTGGAATACGCCACGGAAATCAGCGCTCCGAACTCATCCCAGGCGCGCGCCGCCAGCGCCGTGAAACGCGGGTGCTCCTGCCCGGACAGATCGTTGTGCGTGACCTGCGCCGCGACCGCGAACGTGGGGCCGTCGAGGTCGAACGCGCTGCCGGTGTGCAAGTCCACCGTCGCGCCCAGCGACCCTTCTTCGACGCCGGAGTTGGCGGATTTCCGCACCTCCAGCGCGCTGAACAACTCGGAGGCAAACACACTGAAATCGAAGCCGCGGCCGCGGTTCGTGCTGCCATTGATGTCCGAAGCGCCGGTGGCGGCGACGGCTTCGATGCCGTTGATACGCACGCGCGTGAAGCCGGCGTTCAACCCGCGCACCGTGATCTGCTTGCCTTCTCCTCCGTCGCCACGCGTGAGCGAAACGCCCGGCAGGCGCTGCAACGACTCCGCGAGATTCGCGTCGGGAAATTTCGCGATGTCCTCGGCCTTGATGACGTCGAGGATGCCGTCGGTCTCACGCTTGATGGCGAGCGCGCTCGCCAGGCTCGCGCGATAGCCGGTCACCACCACTTCCGCCACGTCGTCCGCGCCCGGCGTCGGGGTATCCGCGGCCCGAACGAGAGGCGTCGCGACCACCAACGGCGCGATCAGAGCTCCAATGCGGAAAGGAGAGTGCTTGGATGAAAAGATCATGAGGCCTCCCTGCGGTCTGATCGGGCGACAGCCGTCCCAGTGGCTTCATGCCACGCCGGCGGCTGTTTCATTTGCAATCATTGCATCAACAACCCTCGCGGGTGTCAACGCCGGCGTGGTTAGGGATAAGATCGCAGGGCTTGAGCGCTCCTATCTTTCTGCTCCCGGCGCTGCTTCTCGCCGCGCTGCTGTCGGTCGCCCTACCCGTCCACGGCCAAACGGTTCCGGCGGCAAATGAAGGTGTGCGCCCCAATCTCGTCGACAACATCGGGCGGCCGCTGCGCTACCGGCCCGACGGCGGTGACTTCGTCATCGAGAACGGCACCGAAGTCTTCAACCGCCCGCTGTACGGCGGCGACACCGCGTTTCGCGTCGATGGCGGTGACCAGCCCGAGTTCGTGCTCTATCTACCGGGCCGTGGTGGCAACCTGCGCCTCGGGCTCGAGCGCTCCGGCGACGCGTTGTGGTTGGCGGACGCCGCGCGCATCGAGACCCGCTATCGCCCCGGCCAGCTGATCCACGAGATCCGCGACCCGTTGCTCGGCAGCGGCGTGCTGACCGTGACCGCCGTGGCGTATGCGGAAACCGAAGGCCTCATCCTGCGCATCGAAGGCTCGAACCTGCCGCCGCAGTTGCAGCTCGTCTGGGCATTCGGCGGCATCAACGGTGAACGCGGGGTACGCGACGGCGACATCGGCACCGAGCGCGTGCCGATCTCCGAGTGGTTTCAGTTCAAACCGGCGTTCGCCGCCGGCAACAGCGTCACCGTCGGGAAACGAGGCTTCACCGTGAGCGCGCCAATGGCGACGCTGGTCGGCCGCGCCTCGACACCCACGGCGTACCTGCGCGGCGATGCCCATGCCTGGAACGATCTACCCGCGTTGCTGCGGTCCACGGACGCGGCACATCCGACCGTGGTGGCAGTGGCGCGCAGTCGCCTGCCGGCCAATCACCCGGTCTATGTTTCGCTGCAGCGGGTAGCAGGCGGCGCGCGGCCCGCGGAAGAGCTCGACATCTACAAGGAGACCCGCGCGCCTGCGGCCGCGGCATCCGCGGCGCGCGCGCTGCCACCCGCTTTTGCAGCGAGAGAGCTGCCGCGGCGGTTTGCGCAGGCCGAATCCCACTTCGCGGCATTGCGTGCCCGCGTCGCCATCGACACACCGGACCTCTATCTAGACGCCGCCATGGGAGCCCTGAATGTGGCCGCGGAGGCGACCTGGGACGGAGCCGAACAGGCGGTGATGCATGGGGCTATTGCCTGGCGGGCGAAGCTCCTCGGCTGGCGCGGCCCTCACTGGCTGGACCCGCTTGGGCGGCCGGAGCGCGCCGACCGGCATTTTCGCTACTGGGCGAAGGGCCAGAACACAGCGCCGATTCCCGCCGCGATACCGCCGCCGGAACCCGTCTCGAACCTGGCACGAAACGAAACGGCGTTGCACTCGAATGGAGATCTGTCGAAGTCGCACTACGACATGAACACCGTCTACATCGATGCGCTGTTCCGCCATTTGGAGTGGACGGGAGACCTCGCGCTGGCGCGCGCGCTGTGGCCGACGATCGAACGGCACCTGGCGTGGGAGCGACGCCTGTTCCGCCGCACTTTCGGCCCTGACAAACTGCCGCTGTACGAGGCATACGCGGTGATCTGGGCCAGCGACGACCTGTATTACAGCGGCGGCGGCGCCACCCACTCCTCGGCGTATCAGTACTTCCACAATACCGCGGCCGCGAAGCTCGCGACCCTGCTCGGTGAAGACCCTGCGCCATACCAGGCGGAGGCCGCGGCCATCTGGAAAGGCATGCACGAGTACCTGTGGATGCCGGATGCCGGGGCTTTTGGCGAGTATCGGGACTGGCTGGGCGCGCAGCGACTCCATCCGAGCTTCGGGCTGTGGACTCACTATCACGTCATGGACTCCGGTGCCGCGACGCGCGCAGAAGCCTGGCGCATGTCGGCGGCAATGAAGCAAAGCCTGCCCCTCGTTCCGGTAGTTGGACCCGGAGTTCCCGACGATGCCCCATATGGGATGCACTCCACCACCAGCTGGATGCCCTACTCCTGGTCCATCAACAATGTCGCCACGCAGGAAAACCTGCATGCCGCACTCGCCCTGTGGCAGGCGGGGCTGAACGAGGACGCGTTCACGCTCGCCAAGAGCAGCATTCTCGCCAGCATGTTCATGGGAATCTCGCCGGGGAATCTCGGCACGCTCGCTTATCCGGACGTGTATCGACGCGAGTCCCAGCGCGATTTCGCCGACAGCGCCGGCGTCACCGCGCGCGCCATGGTGGAGGGGTTGTTCGGCATCGAACCGCGCGCGCTGTCGCGAACGCTGCTCATCCGTCCGGGATTTCCGCGGCACTGGACGCACGCGTCGATCTCGCACCCAATGGTGCGCTATGAATTCACGCGCACCGGCTCGATCGATCGCTGGTCGGTGCGCTCCCAGGCCAGGCAGTTTTCCACCATCGCGCTGAATGTCGCGGCACCGCGCGACACGGTGGCTGAGGTCCGGGTCGACGGGCGGAAGGCGGCCTGGACAATAGTCGACGATTCCATCGGACAACCGCGGATCGAAGTGCGCGTGCCCGGCCGCGGGAATTCTGAGATCACCATCCGCTGGGCAGGCGAGGCGATCTCGACTCAACGCGCGGGCAGTCCGGCCGCGCGATTCGTGCCGACGTCTCGCGGCAACCTGCGCTGGCTGGCCGTCGAGGAGCCGGGCGCGGCACAGACCGCCGCCGCCCTCGAGCCGCAGCGACGCGGCCAAGGAGCGATGGCGCCGCTCGACATCTCGGCTCATTTCAACGACGCGGTCACGAACATTTTTGCGCCGTCGAAATATCTCTCACCACGCTCGCCATACGTCTCCCTCGCCATCCCGTCGCAGGGCGTCGGCGCCTGGGCCGGCCACGTCAACCTGCTGCCGCGCATCGACGACCGGGGATTGCGGCAGACCGCCGCGCTGAACGGCGGGCTGATCACGACCCCCGACGGAGTGCCATTCAGTACGCCGGGCGGGGAGCATTCGAACAATGTCGTGTTCACTTCGCTCTGGGACAACTACCCGCGGGAAGCCACGGTTACCCTCTCGGGCCGCGCCATGAATGTCCACTTGTTGATGGCGGGCAGCACGAATTTCATGCAAAGCCGGTTCGAGAACGGCGCAGTCGTCGTCACCTATTCGGATCAAACTACCGAGCGCCTGTCCTTGCGCAATCCCGACAATTGGTGGCCCATCGAGCAGGATTACTTCATCGATGACTATCAATTCCGCGTGGATGCACCGCTGCCTGCACGAGTGGATCTGGCCAGCGGCAAGGTTCGCGTGCTCGATGCACGGTCTTTCAAGGGCAAGGGGCGCGAGGTTCCCGGCGGCGCGGCGACCATCCTGTGCCTGCCGCTCGATCCACAAAAGAGTCTCGAGCGGCTCGCGGTGCGCACCACAGCCAACGACGTCGTCATCGGGTTGATGGCGGTGACCTTGGAGCGCCCGAGATAGTCCGGGCCCAACTACTTTTCACGCAGCCGCCCGGCCACCGACAGCGCATTGCCCGTCGCCGCACCGAGGGTCGTGTTGTCGAAGATGCACCACGCGGGAATGCGGCGCCTGCCCAGGTCCCGCAGCTTGACCGCCATTGCCTCGAGAAAATCGTCTTCATAAGACGAGTAGTAGATCCGCGGAGAGCCATGGAGTCGAAAATACGCGAGGCCGCGCCATCCGCCGGGCTCGCCATCGCCGCCCCGAGATGGATCGGCCGCGACCCGGGCGACCTCGAAGTCATTCAAGACGCGGTCCGCCCGGCTTTCGAACCAGCTCGCATGCCTCGGCTCGAGTGCGACGCCACGATCGAAGCGTTTTCGCAGCACGGTGAGAAAGGCACGGGCCACACGCGCATCGAATGCGAGGCTCGGCGGCAGCTGCACGAGCAGGCAGCCGAGCCTCGCGCCCAGCGGCGCGAGGGCGCCGAGGAATTCTTTCAGCAGGTCGGCACCATGGGCGAGCCGCTGGTCGTGCGTGATCGTGCGCGGAACCTTGACGGAAAAACGGAACGCGCGCGGCACGCTCGCGGCCCAGCGCGCGAACGTCGCGGCGCGATGCGGGCGATAAAAGGTGGAGTTGATCTCCACGGCGGGAAGCACCTGCGAGTAGCGCGCGAGCTGCGATTCGCCCGGGGGAAAGCGCTGCTGCTCGGCACGGGGAATGCTCCAGGCCGCGGTCCCGACGTAGGTTTTCGAAGGCACGCTGCAACTTAATGCCTCCTACCGGCTCGTTCTGTCGGAGTGCGCCGCATGACTCACTATGCCGATCGGCCGCCTCAAAAGTTCGATATCGGCACGGTCGGCGTCAGCGCGGTTTCGCCTTTCAGCATCCTGTTTGCGGCGTTGGCCAGGCGCAGATAGAAATCCGAAGACAGCGCCGTGCCATCGGCATCGAGCGCCAGGAAATACTGGTTGGTGGGAATCATCGCGCTGTTCTCGGCTGC
Source organism: Steroidobacteraceae bacterium (assembly GCA_044871085.1). Taxonomy (GTDB): domain Bacteria; phylum Pseudomonadota; class Gammaproteobacteria; order Steroidobacterales; family Steroidobacteraceae; genus CADEED01. The sequence continues at coordinate 6,444 of JBIOZI010000406.1, forward strand.
TTTGGCGATGGCCGTGCCTTCATCGTATTCGTCGAACATCGCGACATACACCGTCGAAATGCTCGAGCGCTTCAGGTTGTAGGCCTGGCGCCAGAACAGAGTGCCGCGTCGGCGCGGAATCTGGTTGCGCGGCGCCCCGGCCATCCAGTTCGACCACGCAAACCCCGGAAACGCGACCGGCTGATAGTCGATGCCGTGTGCCGCGCAATAGTCCCGGTCCGGGATCAGGCGGGTAGTGCGGTAAGAATCGACGTCGCCGTCGGTATTGTAAACACCGACGGTCCAGGGCGAGATCATGTTGAGCTGCGCATACACGTTCAGGAAGTTCGGCTTCACGCCCTCGCCGGTGCGCCAACCCCAGGGCACGCCGCCGATCACGTACACGTTGCGCGCCTTGAACCAGTTGATCAGGTCGATCCAATCCTGCGGATTGCCGGGACGATCCGCGAAGCCGATGCCCCAGAGCGACACCACGAACTTGCCGTTTTCCCTGGCATAGTTAGGCGAGGCGGTGAGCTGGAGCGAGTTGACGATGGTGTTGGTCCAGTCGCCCTGGATGCGCGCGGCGAAATCGGGGCCCATGCCGGACACGTCGTACATCAGGTAGAAAGCCCTGCCGTTCGCTTCGGCGGCGCTCCTCACCTTGGCGGCAACGCTGTTGCGCATCGCCGTGCGGTCGTCCATGAAGCGCTGCAGCGCGGCGCCGTCGATGTTGTGCTCTCTCATCCAGCGGAAGTGCACCCGGACCGTGTCGTCGGTGAACGAGGAGAACAAGCGCGCCGGACTGCCGTTGCCCAGGTTCGCGAGACCCGTCTGGAACAACGTGGCATATTCGCGCACGTCGGGATACAGCTCGAAGGTCACGTTGCCTGGACTAACCACCCCCCGTCCCCAATGCACCCACTGCCCGACGTTGGAGCCATCACCGGGCGCACTGAACCAGCCCTGGTAGCCGACGAACATCTTGTTCTTCACACCCCACGCGGTTGGCGAGCCGCCGCGGCAGGATGTGCCGCTGGTCCAGAGCACGTTGTTGGATGGGCCGTAGATGACGAGATTGCAGTCATCCTGAATCGCGAGCCACGCACCGGGATTGCCATTCGTACTCGTGTGCCACAGCGGCGCGCCGCTGGCGCTGTACAGCACGAGATTGCCGTCGGACTGCATCCACAAGGCGTTGGTGGCGCCCTGGGTGTTGCTCGCCCAGAGCGCGCCGGCCGCGTCGTAGAGCACGACGTTGCCATCCGACTGATGCACGAATGTACCGACGCCGTTGCACGTCGAGATCGATTGGTTGGGTACCAGCGATTCATTCGCCCGCAGCGCGCCGCACGTGAGCGCGTTCGCGGATGAACCGATGGCGGCGACGAGGAACAGGAAAGACAATGCCCATGTGCGTTTCATGCATGTGCGTTTCATGGCTGTCTCCGGGGGTGAAAAATGATGCGCCCATGGTGGCATGCCGCGCTTTTCGTTCAATCGATCAAAGGATGCGCGCCACGTAGGCCGCACCTGCGCGCAGATGTGGGGCTCGCGGCAGCGGCGGGTACGAAGTTAGGCGATTGCGCCGGTGCGCCGTCGCGGGCTGCCGTTGGCGCGCCCGCCCCTAGGGCGCACGTAGGGTACATCCGACGTCCGCGCGCCGGCGATCGGCATGACGTCCATTGGCTATAGTTAGCCGCGGTCGCGCCGGCTCCTGCGACAACGATGGAAACGGTACCGCGCGGCCTCCGGGTCAGGCCAGCCCGGCTCCGTTCGAGATCACTGCGTTCGCCCCGCCGCGCGGCGCTGCTGTGTAGTTAGCATGCGCCCGCGAAGCCCGGTCAATCGAGCCCTCTGAAACGGCCGTCCAGCTCGACCCCGAAACCCTGCCGTCCGGCCGGGCTTTCGAGCTGCTTGCGAATCGGCTCGAGCACGCGCGCGACCTCCGCGCTGCCGCGACGCTCATATTCGCGGAACAGGCCGAGCACGGCGTCGAGCTCCGCCGGCGAGATCCGCGCCCGACCGATGCGCAGCAGGTCCTGGAAGTCGGGCTCCATCCGGGCCATGACGTGACGCGTGTCGAGCAGGAGCCGCGGATCGTTCAGGGCGATCCACACGCCCTCATCGCTGATGCTCGCGATGCTCCGCAGGGCACTGGCGAGTGGCGACGCGGGCGGCGGCTGTGCCAGCATTTTGGATCTCGCCGCCGCCGGCGCCGCCGCGGGACAACCCGCGGCCGTGTAGATGCCGAATCGCCAGATCACGCTCTGTCCACCTGAGTGACATACGATCGGAATCACCTCGGGCTGCGAGCCGGTGTCGTCGACATAAGCCTGGTAGTAGCCATTGTAGGTAGGCTGGGTGTCCGGCGGAATGACCGCCACGTGCCAGTGCAGATGGTCGCCGATGGTGGCGTACCCCACCTGGTCCTCGTAGCCGAGGAAATCACCGGCCTCGACCCATTGCCCCTCGCTGAGCCCCGCGGCGCCGCGCACCGAGTTCCTCGTCATGTGCGCGTACGTGGTCCACTCGTTGCAAAACTGGCGGTTACATGGAATGCAGGTCGAGTCGTAGTTAGCTGGCTTGCCGGGCCAATCGTCCCGGCTCGCATCCACCGGGCAGAACGGGTAGGGATGCTCGATCCAGACGTAGTTGTTGTCGTCGGTGGGTTCCTCGTGGCTGTCGTCGATGAAGCGAATCCAGCCCGGCGCCGCGGCGACGATCGCCGGCGAGGCGGCGTTCTGCGCCTTGAGGTCGTACATGTAGGCCTGCGGAGAGGGATGCGAGATGTGATCGTTGTAGACGTCGACGACGGTGCCATCCTGGTAGGGCATCCGGTACTCGCCCTGGGCGCATCCGGCCAGGAGCAAGGCAGTCCCCATGATCATGCGCGGGACGGAGCCGCTGGGAAATTGCAGTTGCATGTGTCACCTCCTGGAAGAGAGACGACCGGCAAGGGTCGAGTCCCTCACCCCTCCACGCGGAAATGCCGGCGACGACGCGACGCCCCGCGCTGCGAAATCCCGTCCGGCGTGAGGAGATCCGCCCGCGCCGACGTTATCTGCGTGTGAGGCACAGGAGAAGGGATGCGCGCGATCGTGCGCGCCGCCGTCTGCTGTCGTAACGAATCCGCTACCGGAGGAAACGATCCATGAAACACCGTGGTCTAACAAGTGCGCGCGCGATGGCGTCAATGTGTCTTCTCATCGCGATCCCGCTCTCTTCGCAGGTCTTCGCCAATGGCGAGGTGAAGGCCTACACGCAGCAGACGTCCACCGCATCGTGCACGTTCCACACCATGCACAACTGGGACAACATGTGCGAGGCCTTCTACTCCGAAGTCGTCGCATCGCCGGTATTCGACGGCGACGGACACATGAACGATTCGGGCAACCGCAGCCTGTTCTACGATCCGGACCTCTTCGCAGGCGGGGTGGACACCGTCAACCTCGACGATGCGGACGTGGCGATCGCGTGCCTGCACGGCTCCGATCAGGGCGCGAACGGCTGGAGTGGCAAGTTCAGGAACACCTGGGGCGGAAACTGCAGCGCCCGACGCCAGGACATGAGCCTCGGCGAAGTCGATCTCGAGCAGCTCTTCCTTTCTTCGTGTCACAGCATGGACAAGGAAGACACCACGGTGTGGAACGACGGGGCGAACCCCACCGCCAACGGCGTGCACGGAACGCATGGGTTCCACGGGATCATGTACATCTCGAGCGGCGAGACTCCGCGCTACGAAGATGCCGCCGACGATGCCGTACACGTGACGATCAGAACCGGCTGGCTGTCGCTCTTCTCGGATGACTGGGACGGCGCAGGAGGCGACGCGGACGATCAATGCCCGGTCACGGTTTCGTGGGGAGACACCGAGGACGAGGCCATGACGCGCCTGGACTACAACCTCGTCGACAGTTTGAACGACTCGGACGACCCCGTGGCCCACTGGCGCGCGCGACTCGGAATAGGCGGTTGCAACCCGGCCGGCGACGTCGCGTTCTGAAACGAAAGGAGCAACCCATGAAAACCAATCGCACACTGTGGCTGTTGACGATACTCGGCGCCCTCTCCTTCTCATTGGACTCGTTGGCGCAAGCCACGCTGACTCCGCGTGGCCAGGCTATCTACGCGCGCCTGCGGAATCTCGTTCCGGCCCAAACGCCCGCCGCGCTGCTCAATCCCCCCACCGAGCCCGTCGTCGGCATCGACGGACAGACGCCGGAGTACCTGCTGCGGGCCCTGGGCTACGACGCTCTGCCGCTCGTGGAGTCGCAGGGTCGCGCGGCCATCTACGACGATGGCGCGCGCCGCCTGAGAATTCCCAGGGAGATCAACGCGTCGTTCAAATTCGCGGACCGCAAGCTGCTGGCGCTGTCCGCGAAACCCGATGCGGGCCAGGTCTCGACGGAGGTCGCCGCGCGCAACGTGCGGGAGAAGCTGCAGTCGCTGGGCATTCCAGCCACGGAAGTGTGGCGCGTCAATCCGCGGCCGCTTCGCCTGGACGTCGCCAACGCGGACACCGACGAATCGGTGCTGGACACGACCGTCGGCTACATCGTGAACGTCAAGCGACACGTGGGCGGCTTCCCGGTGCTCGGCTCGGAGTGTCAGGCCGTCCTCGGGCAGCGCGGTGAAACAGCCTGGCTGCGCTGTCGCTGGCCGACGTTCGCCAGGAACACCACGGCGCTCAGGAGCCTCGACCTGGCGCTGCGTGGCATGAGCGCCCAGATCGACGCCTCGCTGCATCAGGCCCAGCTCGCGGAGACGGCAACGATCTCAGCCGGGTTCGTCTATGCGGAACGGGTTCGCAACGGAGTGGCGGACTACGTTCCGTCGTTGCGCGTCGTGCTCGGTTATCAGGACGAAGCGCGAGAGGAATTGCTCGAACCGCTTTCCCTGTAAGGCGACGCAGATGTCCCGCGAGCTGATCGGCGCACAGCTCGCGCGGACATCGGCCCCGGCACGCGTCAGCCGGTCGCGCCCGCTTTCAGAATTTCAGGTTGGCGGTCATGAAAAACGCACGCGGCTGCACGGTCACGACACTGAACACTTCATTCTGCGGCGTGCGGCTGCGATCGAGCCCATCGAACCCACCGACTCCCTGCCAACTGAGAATCCCACGCGAGTTGCCGACGTTCTTCACGATCACGCCGAGGCTGAAGCGCTCGCTGAAGTCGAGCTGCCCACCCAGGTCGAACACGTCATAGGACGGCAATTGAAACGTATTGCTGGCGTTCGCCTCCCGCTCGCCCATGTGCCGGAGCGTGGCGTACACCGAGCCTTTCCCGACGTGATACGTGCCGGTGGCGGCGGCGACGATGTCCGGTTGATTGAGCGCCTGGCCATCCGGGAGCGGCACGATCACGTCGTCCGTCCTGCCCGGCTGGCCCGGGCTCCAGAACGCATTTTCGGTCGAATCGCTGTCGGCCCACGTGAAGGACGCGCGCAGATTGAATGAATCCGTGATGTCGAAATTGCCCTCGATTTCTATGCCCTTCGTCTCGACGTTGCTGAGCGGCTGTGGCCGCACATAGTTCGTTCCATCCACGTCGGTGAACTGCA
>JBIOZI010000407.1:0-15373 GCA_044871085.1 Steroidobacteraceae bacterium
ACCGAGCAGTCGGGCCTGTACAGCGAGACCCAGGTGCGCGGCTTCGACCTCAACGACAGCGGCGCCTATCGCATCGACGACGCCTACTTCAATCGCGCCGCCGCGATGAATGACCCCGTGCTGGCAGGGGTGAGCGTGCGGGTGGGCGTCAATGCCGCGCGACTCGCGTACCCCGCGCCATCCGGCGTCGTGAACTATCGGCTGCGCCAGGCCGGCCCCACGAACGAGCTGCGGCTGGGCGTGGGCTACCGCGATTTCGGTACGCAGGTGGTTCAGGGCGACGGCTCGATTCGCGATGGGGATCTCAGTTTCGCGGGCGGATTCGTGTGGCGACCTGTGTTTCGCCTGGCCGGCGGCAACGAGGGCCGCGCCGTGGATGTGGGTGGCGTCGGCGCATGTCAGATCGCGCCCGATCAGCGTCTGCGTGCCTTCGCGACTCGATACGACCGCGGCTACGACGGCGACTACGCCGTCGTCCCCAGAGACGGGGTCGTGCCGCCGAGCCTCGACGAGCTGCACCAGTACGCGCCCACCTGGGCCTGGACCGAGGCAGTGAGCTCGAACTTGGGCGTCCTCTACGACGCGCGGATCAACGGCTACACCATCGACTTCGCGGCCTTCCGCTCGATCTTCGACATCGAACGCACGGACTACACGCTGATATCGGCCGACGCCGCCGGGCACGCCTCGGCCACTAACTATCGCAACCCAGATCGCGCCAAACGCTCGGACTCCGTCGAGGTGCGCCTGGGCCGGCAGTTAGAAGCGGGCGGCCTCAGCCACCTGGCGACCGTATCCGTGCGCGGCGGCCGCGCCACCGTGGATCTCACCTCCAACCTCGCCATTCCGCTCGGCGACTTCGACCTGCGAGGCTCGATCCGCAATGGCAATCGTCCGGACGGAGTGGCACAGGAATGGTCGGGCACGCGTGGCACGGACACGGTCGGGCAAGTCACCGCGTCCGCGGGCTACGGGCTCGCGTGGCGCGAGCGGCTCCAGCTGCGCTTCGCCGTCCATCGCACGCGCTACGACAAGGAGGTGCGGTCCATCGCCGGCGTGCACACCGAGGGCGTCAGCCAAACTACTCTCTACGATGTCTCGGTCACCGGCGGCGTCACGAACCGCACGGCCCTGTTCGCGAGCTTGGTGACGGGCCTCGAGGAGTCGGGCGTTGCGCCGACGACGGCGATCAACCGCGACGACGTGCTGCCGCCCGTGGAGGCCGCGCAGCTCGAGCTCGGTGTGCGCCATGCCATCACGCCGCAGCTCACGTTCATCGGTGCCGTGTTCGACGTCTCCAAGCCCACCAACGGCTTTCGCGCCGACCGCTCGTTCGGGCTCGTGGGCGAGGTGCGCCATCGCGGAGTGGAGGCCTCGATCGCGGGCAAGCTCGGCGCGAAAACCAGCGCGGTTCTCGGTGCGGTGGCATTCCAATCCGAGGTGACGGGGCCGCTGGTGAAGGCAGGCGTGGTGGGCGCGCGCGCCGCCGGAATCTCGCATCGGGTCGTCAATGCCAACATCGAGCGCCAGCTCGGACGCGGCTGGTCGGTGGACGCCGGTCTCAATTACACCGGCGAACGATGGGCCGACACCGCCAATACATTCAAGACGCCCGCCGTCACGACATTGAGCCTCGGCGCGCGCAGCCGTTTCGTGCTCACCGGCCGTCCGGCGGAGCTCCGCGTTTTGGCCTCGAACCTCACCGCCGCCGAAGGCTACCGCGCCGCGCCAAACGGCCTGCTCACGCCGATCGCGCCGCGCACGGTGAGAGCGATGCTCACCGTGACGTTCGGGCCTAAGGATTGAAGCCCCGAGGGTCTGCCACCGGGGCTATCCAGTACCCGTCGTCACTTCACCCGGTATTGCACCGTGATCGCCCGGGTATTGCCCGCCTGGTCACGCGCGTTCACCGTGAATGACTTCGTCCCCTTGGTCGCGGTGTCGATGCGCTGGCCAGGTGCCACGGTGCCCGTGCATTGCGCGATTCCCGACGGAATGTCCAGGCACAGATAGAGCGCGGTCACTCGCTGATTGCGCTCGTAAGTAACGCCCGGCAGCGGGCTCAGCACCAGCGCGATCTGTGCGATGGTGTCGCGCTTCACCGTGACCGAAGCCGTGCTCGTGCCGCCGGCACTGGTCGCCGTACACGTGAACGTGACTCCGAACGTGTCGCGGGTAACGGCAGTCGGGCCGCAGCCCTGCGTCGAGTCGATCGTGGATTCCGCATCCGTCACGGTCCACGCCACCGAGACGTTCGAGCGATACCAGCCGCCGGCGCCGGGCGTGCCGCTCACCACCGGCGTGATGACGGGCGCAGTGGAATCTCCACGTGGCGCGCCGTAGTCGCGTAGATAGTTGGCCGGCAGCTCGCTGACCCAGCCCTCGTTGTGTCCGTCGTGCTGGGCGGCGCCGAATAGCAGCGTGCCGTCCGGCGAGACGCCCCAGACCTGGCCGAGCACCCACCCGGTGAGGTCCACGCCGGCATCCGCCATCACGGTGCTCAATGCGAACCAGCCATGTGCGTTGCGCACATAGGACTTGTTCGGAGCGAGGAATTCGGGATCGTAGAACGACACGACCGCCACCTGGCCATCCGCCGTGATGGAACCGATCGGACGCGGAATCATGGTCGGTTCCGCGGAACCCAGCGCTTCGGTGGTTCCGGTGATCATGTCCCACTTGATGAATTCGCCATTCGGATAGGCGGAGGACCCGCCGGCACCCAGCACCAGATTTCCATCCGGGGTCACGGCGAATGCCGAGTTGCCCGCGCCACCCGGCAGCAGCGGCAGCGCAGTCATGCCGGAGCCATGGACGTATCGAAACGCGCGATTGCCGGCGACGATATCGCCGAATAGATCGGGGACGCTGCTGACGCCAACCGCCACAGAACCGTCGCTCGAGATGCCGCGCGCACCGATCGTGCTGAAGTCATCGCCTGGATTCAGGAAGCCGAGCGGGACGAGTCCCGTGGCGGCAGTCCACCGAAATGCGGCGTTGAACGTACCCCCGCCGAAACTCTGGCCGTACGCAACGGCGCCATCGTCCGAGAGCGCATTGGCGTAGCTGACGATGCGTGTCGGCAGGAAGGCGCCGAGTACCGTGTTCGTCGTGCCGTCGTTGGTGACGAGCACGGCAACGCGTTCGGTGGTGGTAGCGGAGGCCTGCGCGTTGCCCGCGATCACCGTGCCATCGGCCGTGATGTCACGGCCCGAGACGAAGGTCGGACTGACATCGTTTGGAACCACTGGAGGCAGCGCCACCAGTCCCTTGTCCGACGTCCAGAGCACGCCGGTGTCACCGAATCCCAAGTCGATCAAGCGCGCGGAATTACCGACCGCCTTGATGATGCCGTTCACCTTGGTGGCATCGCGTATCTCGCTGAAGACCGGGCCGCCGGGCAGATCGCCGACGCCATAGATGCCAGGCGCGTTCTCGCCGATCACGCGCCAGCCGGTCTTGCCGCTGCCGATCTCCCAGGGACTGTCGGGCGGAAACGAGTTGGCTTCGGCGGCCAGTGGGTGAGGTGGAAAAGTGCCGGCCTCATCGATGAGCCCTATCGGGCGCGAGAGCATCGCCGGCAGTTGACCCGAGCGGTCTTCGACCGTCACCCAGTACGTGCCGGCGGGCACGGCCCAATGCAACCACCGACGCCCAGCCACTCGGCAATCGAGGTCACCGACAACGTGGTCACCGCGGAAAAGATTTCCTGACCCGGCAAGCCCGCGTCGTCGTGACGCAGGGTGAACGTGATGTCGCCAGCCGTGCGGACGCGCGCAAAGTGTTGCACGGCGCCGATCTGCACGTTGGAGGTGAAAGTAACCCGGCCGCCGCGATAGGGCGCGCTGTTGGTGAACTCCAAGACCGGCTCGCCGGTATCGACGAGCGTCGCGGCGGTCGCCGACAGGGGCGCGATGAACAGCACCGCGGCGAGAATCGTCCAAAGATTGTTCTTCATGGCCATGTCTCCGCTTCGCTACCGCGCGTGATCATGTGCACGCAGGTGGCATTCCGTGCCTGACTTCGTGGTTGGGCTGAATCTCTTTTGGTTCTTGTAGCTCCAGCGTGATAACGATATGTGCGGCGGCCACAAAGAACAAGTTCCGAAAAGACCAAGGTGCGTGCCGGGATGCGGGCAACGGAATATTTTTACAAATGTGTGTCACGAACCGGCGCGTCGTGACACTCGGGCCTCGCCTAGTGTGGCGCCGCACCCAACATGCCGAGGTCCTTCAGCCACGCCGTGAACTGCGCCGGCCAGTTCTCCACGCTGAGCGAGCGATCGTGGCGCACGCCGAAACCGTGGCCACCCGCGCCGTACACGTGCAGCTCCGCCGCGAGGTTCGCGGCTCTCAAATGAACGAATAGATTGGCCATGTTCTCGGCGTTGTTGGCATCGTCGTAGGCGCACAGCAGGAACGACGGGGCGAGCTTCGTGTCGGTGAAATCCGTGGTCTTGTACGGGCCGCCGTAGATGAACCCGAGAAAGTCCGGCCGCGAGCTCAGCTTCTCGATGGGATCGCCGGCCGCGGGGTCGCCCGCATCCGCCTGCAACGCGAGCAGCCCCGCCACCTGGCCGCCGGCGGAGAAGCCCAGAAAACCGACGCGGTGCGGGTCGACTCCCCACTCGACCGAGTGGCTGCGAATCACGCGCACGGCGCGTTTCGCGTCGGCGAGCGCATCGGGATCCGCCTGGTACGGCGAGTTGCCGGCCCGATCGCGCGCCAACCGGTACTTGAGCACGAACGCCGCGATGCCGCGCTCCGCCAGCCACCGGGCCAGGTCGTACCCTTCCCGATCGATGGTGAGAAACATGTGTCCGCCGCCCGGCGCGATGATGACCGCGGCGCCCGTGGCGCGCGCCTTGCGAGGCATGAACGGCACGATCGAAGGGTTGTGAATGTTGAACAACACGGGAAACGTGATGTGATTGTCCGCCTCCTCGCGCCACGCGAGCTGCTCGGGCTCGGAGCGGCGCGCCTGCGCGCCGGGCGCTCCGTCGGGCCACAACACCACGGCCGGCGGATGCGCCGTTTCGACCGGCGGTTTCTTCGGCGTGTCCGCCTGCGCGCGCGGCATCGCCATGAGCACCACCAGTGTAGCAAACGCAGGAATCGTCGATGACGCACGAATCATGGGCCGCTCCTCGTCAAGCCGGGGCTCTTCTTCATAGTTAGACCGGAGACCTCCCGCTGAACGACCGCCGGCGTGCCGGCGCCGTCGATCACGACGCGCTCGAAATGGACCCGGTCGACATTCTGCAGCACTACCTTGGGACGCGAATCCGGCTGCAGGAAACCGACGCGGACGTTGCGCATCCGCAGGTTGCGCACGTACCGCGCGTAGATTGCGCTGGCCGGAAGCAGGCCGAACATGCTCGGCTCCGGGTAGCCGTGTTCTCTCAGCGGCACAGCCAGCGGATCGCGCGGCCCGAATACGCCGGGTTCGGCGCTGCGCAGGAAGAAGGCGTTCACCAGGGCTTCCGGCTGCTGCGCCACGATGTCAGGCGAGAGCCCGCCGCGCGCGACCACGCGGATGTCCTGGAGCACGATGTCTTCGATGTAGTTTCCAGGCAGGCCCGAGATGAGAACCGCGCCGTAGCGCGAGTCGGCGTCGTCGGCGGTAATGCCCTCGATGCGGATGCGCCGCATGGCGCCCACCGGCGTGCCCGCCGGTCCGCGCGCGCGATTGCCCAGGCGCAGGAAGATGGGCGGATTGGTCACCTCGTGCATCGTGAGGTTGCGCACGGTCACGTCTTCGACCACGCCGCCATCGACCATCTCGAGCGCCAGGCCACGCGAGCGCTCGAACCGGCAGTCGCGAATCGAGATGTTGCGGAATGCGCCGTTCGTCTCCGTGCCGATCTTGATGCGGGCCGTGGGGCCGTCTCCATCGGGCGCCTTCTGCATGGTGCGCGCACGCGTGCCGTCCAGCAGCGTGCCCACGTCGTATCCGCTGACCACGCAGCGCTCGATGCTGACGTTCGTCGTCGCGCGCACCGCGCCGAGCGCGTAGCTCGACTTCAACACGATGGCATCGTCGCTGGGCGCATTGATGCGGCAATCGCGAATGCGCACATTCTGCGAGGAGTCGATGTCGAGCCCGTCGCGGTTGGTGTCGATGGTCACGTCCTGGATCTCGAGCCCGTCGACACCGGTGGCGAGCACCGCGAAATGCCCGCCCATCAGGATGGACACATCCTGGATGCGCACCGCGCGCGAGTCCTTGAAGGCCAGCGCCTTGTTGCCCTGGCCGACGGGGTCGACCGCCGGCGGCCGCGCCGTTTTCGCGGCGGCTCCCGTCAGGGTGTTGTTAGGCCCGGCGGCGTGCTCGTTGATGTACGCGGCGTTGCGCAGCAGCGCCGTGCCGTCGATCAACCCGTGGCCGGAGATCGTCACGTCGTGCAGGCCTTCGCCCCAGATCAGGCTGTTGTGCCAATGACTGTGGCCGAAATCCTGATACTGGAGCTTGTCGCCCCATTCGTTGGGCTCGGGCGCGTCGTATCGCCCGAGCGCCGCCGACGGCGTGGCCGCCATCAGCGTGGCGCCCTTCTCGATGCGCAGCGTGAGGTTGCTCCTCAGGTGGATGGAGAAGCTGAGGTACTTGCCCGGCGGCAGCACCACCGTGCCACCGCCCGCCTCGTCGGCGGCGAGAATCGCGGAGTTGATCGCCGGAGAATCCAGCGTCGTGCCATCTCCCCGGGCGCCGTAGTTGCGCACGTTGAATTCGGCCGCCGCCGCGGGCACTGCGAGGCCCAGACAAATGGCGACGCGGATCAGCGTCATCCTCGCCACACGAAGCATCGTGAATGGAACTCCGTTTTTCAGTAATCCGCGCGCGCCCGATCATAGCCGTTCTGCGGTCGCACGCGCTCGGGCAGCCGCCAGCCTGCCGGCGGCTCGCGTCGAGTAGCGGCGCGCCACGCCGGGGGAAGCTCGTCGACGCGGGCATCTGCGCGCGCGGGTGGATAGACCCGTGTGCGGGTGCGCTCGAATGCAGTTAGCATGGCCATGCGGTCCGAGCCGGCCGCGCGGAGGACCATGAACAAGTATAAGTCGGGCGTGCTGGCCGCCCTGTTGGGCGTGTGCGCATCGGGGCAAACCGCATTTGCGGAAGAGCGGATCCAAAGCTTCGACAGCACGATCACGATGTCCGACGACGGTACCCTGCAGGTTCGCGAGATCATCCGTGTCGAGGCCGAGCACGGCAGCATAAAGCGCGGGATCTTTCGCGACTTTTCCACTATCTACCCGGCGGAAGGTGGCCGGCAGGTCGTCGTGGGATTCCGCTTCGACAGCGCCCGGCGCGACGGCCAGCCGGAAAACTGGCGGCTGGAGAGCCGCGTCAACGGCGTCCGCATCTACCTTGGAAGCCCGGATCGCACGGTGGACCTAGGCGAGCACACCTACGAAATCGTGTACCGCACGGATCGCCAGATGGGCTTCTTCTCCGACCACGACGAGTTGTACTGGAACGTCACCGGCAATGGCTGGGATTTTCCGATCGACCGCGCGACTGCGCGCCTCGTTTTGCCGGATTCGATACCGCGCGACCAGGTGAAGCTGCAAGGCTACACCGGCGCGTTTGGAACCCGCGGCCAGACATTCGCCGCGTCGATGGATGGCAACTCACCCTACTTCGCGACGACGCAGCCACTCGGCCGGCGCGAAGGGCTCACGATCGTCGCGATGTGGCCGAAGGGCTACATCACGCAGGCGGTGGAGAGTGGACTGCCGCGCGACGCCGCAGCTCCGACCCAGGCGCAGTCCGCGAGCGGCGCCGCCGCCGAAGCGCCTGCGCGCAGATTTCCTCATCTACTGCTGATATTGATCTTCGCCGGCATCGGCTGTGCTTACGTGAACTACCGCTACTACCGCGCGTGGGATCTTGCCGGACGCGATCCGCCCATGCAGACGATCATTCCAGAATACGAACCGCCGGAGGGCCTTTCGCCGGCGGCGATGCGCTATCTGCTCGACATGGGCAGCAGCGAGACGGGATTCACGGCAACGATACTCAGCCTCGCGGTGAAAGGACATTTGCACATCGACGTATCCAAGGGTTTCGCGGGCTTCGGCAAGACCTACACGTTGAGGAAGGATCGGCGCGAGAACGCACAGGCGCTGGCGCCCGAGGAGCGAGCCGCGCTCGAAAATCTGTTCCGGCTTTCGGACGTGCTGGAGCTGAAGCGGGAGAACAATCGCGCGATCAGGAGCGCGATCAACGCCCATGACGACGTGTTGGACATCCGCTATTCCAAAGGCTACTTCGACAAGAACGGCGACGAGCTCGTAAAGGGCATCCTGTTCACGGTGCTGGTGGTGCTGCCGCTCTTCCTCTGGGCAGCCAACGCCCGCACCGGGCACTCTTTCTTCGGGACGCCGATGGGCTGGATCATCAGTGGCCTGCTCGTGGCGACGATCGCCGCGAATTTCGTCTGGGTCAAGCTGCTCAAGGCGCCGACGGTCAAGGGCGCCGCGCTCACCGCGCACATCCTGGGCTTCAAGAAGTACCTGCAGGTCGCCGAGGGCGAGGATCTCGAGAAGGTGGCCAAGCCACCGGCACTGACACCCAGGCTCTTCGAGGCCTATCTACCTGCTGCGCTGGCCCTGGGCGTGCAGCAGAAGTGGGCGGAGCGCTTCGCGAGCGTGTTCGACGTGACCGAAGTGAGCTACTCCCCGAGCTGGTATGCCGGCAGCTACTTCCACTCCGACCACCTCCCGGGATTCACGGAGAGTCTCGGTTCGTCACTGAGCGGCGCCATCTCGTCGGCTTCGCAGGCACCGGGCTCGAGCTCGGGCGGCCACTCCGGATCGTCGGACAGCGGTAGCGGCAGCAGCGGTGGATCATCGGGCGGCGGCGGCGGTGGGGGCGGCGGCGGCGGATGGTGAGGCGGTAGATGGAACACCGGCGGTTTCCCGCCGGTGGCGAGGACATGCGAACGCCGCGGCCCGTCGATCCGTAACCTTTTCGGGTGGTACGTGCGCGCGATCGCCTGGCCGTCAGTCGTCGCCGGCAACCCGCTGTGTCGACGCGTCGGAGGCCCCTGCAGCACCCGCCGCAGGGTTTTCGAACGCGAACAGATCGCCGGGCTGACAATCGAGCACTTCGCAGAGCTTCTCGAGCGTGCCGAAACGAATGGCTCTCGCCCTGCCCGTCTTCAACACCGAGAGATTCTGCGCGGTGATGCCGACGAGGTCGGCGAGCTCGTTCAGGCGCATCTTGCGTCGGGCGAGCATCACATCCAGGTTCACGACGATTGGCACGGTGGCTGCTCCGTTCAGATCACGAGATCGGCATCGCGCTGCAGTTCGTCCGCGTGATCCTTGGCGTACAGGCCTACGTCCATGATCCACGAGACGAGCAGGATGAGCCCGGCCGCAAAGAAGGAGCTGATCACCTGCGACACCGGAAGCCCGTGTTGGATCGTGAGCGTGTCGAAATAACCGAGCGCAGCCGTCGCGACTGGAATCACGACGCCGAGTACGGACAACAGGAGCCACAGAAACCCGACGTACCGGACGCGGCGCACATTCTCGGGCGTGTAGATCGCGCCCGCGGCCAGATTGCCGAACAGGCGATAGAGCTGGTACAGGCCGGCGAGCGCGACGCCGGTCCCAATGCCCATGACGAGAATCGCCCACAACTTGAACAGTGGCGTGGTGAGCTGGGCCGCCGAGACGCGGCCGTAGCCCACAAAGTCGATGTAGGTGTGCGCTCCCGGGAGCGGCCCGAACAAGACGACGAGCAGCATGCCCACGCTTCCGACCAGGCTCATCCCGAAGAGCGCCGCGCACAAGGTGCGGGCGACACGGCCGAACGTGCGGACCTTTCGAACCTTCGATTGAACCTCGTCTTCACGGGTAAGGGCTGAAGCTGAAGCATTCACGACAGTGACTCCTCAAATAAGTGTGGGTAGCGCGGATCGGTGATGAATCCTAGCCTCGTGAATCACGCTTGGCAACTAATTTTTATCGTTTATCGATATGTAATGGCCGACTAGCGATACCGGGGCTGTGGCTGGAGCAATCGACCGTGTGCACGGAGCTCATCGGGGCCGGCATGATTCCGGTATCTCGGACCCGATGGCAGCCGAGGCGCAATGCGCCCGGCAAGGCGGGCGAAAGCCTTCGAGCGTCCAGACAAGGAGGTCAGCATGCGAAAGATAGTCTGCTACGCCCTTCTCCTCTTCTTCCTGCCTGCTCACGCCGACGACTCGCAGCGGTACAAGGACTGGCTCGACTTCAAGAACGCGTTCACCGAAGAAGTCCGCGGCCCCACCGGCCTCTACGCCATTCAGGACATGCTCGAGCTGGATCCAGGCGAGAGCGCCTATCTTCCATCGGGCAGTGTCGACGGCCTGCGTTGGGCCAAGACGGCCCCGCCCACCACCATCGCGCAGGTGCAGTTCAAGGACCGCCACGCACTGCTGCGCGGCCCGGGCATCGCCGAGCGAGACCTGCTGCAGCCGATGGGCGAAACGCTCGCGCTGCCGAATGGCCTGACGGTCCGCGGCACGCTGCTGCGCGAGAAGACCCTCAAGCTCTGGCTGTATGACGCGAAGCTGCCGGCGCGCAAGGGATTCGAGGCGCTCGACTTCTATCCGTACGACGCGCGCGGCGTCATCACGGGCACCTTCCGCCGCAATGAGCAGCCGGTGCTCACGAGCTATCTAGACTCGCGCGGACAGGCCGGCACCATGTACGTGGTCGGCACGCTGCAGGCACGCATCGAAGGCAAGACGTACGAGCTGAAAACCTACAGCTATCGCAACCAGTGGAACGAGATCGAGGCCTTGCTGCTGCTGTTGCGCGATCGCACATCCGGCGAGTCCACCTACGGCGGCGGCCGCGTGGTGGACATCCACATCCCGAAAGGGTCGCCCCCGCAGACGATGACGTTCGACCTCAACACCGCGTACAGCTTCCTGTGCGCACACTCCGACTACTTCAATTGCCCGCTGGTGTTGGCCAACAACCTGGACGTGGAGCTGAGATTTGGTGAGAAGTATCCGCCGCTGTTCTCAGGGAAAGCTGCGAAGCCGTGAAACGAAAAGACCCCGGCAGTTTTCCGCCGGGACTGTGAGGGTATTGGGTGCTCCCGGACGTTTAGATGGGCATCTCACGACAAAAACACGTGAGGAAGACTCGTTCGCAAAAGCAACACGGAGATCCCATCATGAACAGGCTTCTCACTTTCGGCGCGCTCGTCACCTTCGGCCTCACGGCTTCCATTCCGGCGCCCGCCCAGACTCTCGACGAGGCCGACGCCGGCACCGTCATCACCCGCGATGTCCGGGCGCTGACTCCGGAAGTCAGTCGCGCCCTCAAGATTGCGCGCACTCCCCTGCCGCCTTCGCCGCTGATCGTGGGCACCTACTGGTCGTGCAAGACGCACGGCAGCGGCTTCGAAGTCTGCCGGATCAAGCTCGTGGTGTGCACGAACGACCAGCAGTACTGCGTGGAGGTCTAGGACGCGCCCGCCGTATGCGGTCGCAGCGGCCGCGACGCCCGTCAAAGAGAGCCCCCGGCAGCTTCCCGCCGGGGGCTCTCTATCTACTGGACTTCGAACTTCCGAAGGCCGATCGTCGTGGCATTGCCAGACCTACGGAACGCAAACGCAGCACAGGCCTGCGACCGGCGGCCCGATACTTCCCGGCGGAACCGTACTGGTGGCCGAGCACGAACCCGTGTCGGACGTCACGGTGCACGGGTTGCCTGAAGTTTGAGCCGCAGTGCCGTGCAGACAGCGCCCCCCGCAACTGCTCGGTGTCGGAACATTGTTTACACAGAGCGCGGACGTATGAACGGCGGGGCCGGCAGGCCCCGCAGGGCCTTGGGGCCCCGTGGGTCCGGCAGGTCCCTGCAAACCGGTCGGGCTGCCAACCCAACGGCCGGCGCTGTCGATGACTCGAAAACCATTGACGTTTATGGGACCCGCCACCGTCAGCGTATCGGGTGCGGATGCGGTACCGATGCCCACGTGGCCGGTGGCCGGATTGATGGTGAAGTCGGCGGCGAAACCGGTGTTGGGCCCTCGATTCAAGAAGAACACGCCGCCCGAGCTGCGTTGGGTTCCCATCGTGTACCAAACATCCCCGGGGTCATGGAATCGCACGGCCACATCGCTGTCTTCGCGGACCAGCTCGAGAAGCTGGCCGGGGGCCACGGTACCGATGCCGACATTGCCGCTGGGCAGGAACGTCATCACGTCCTGCGCTCTTTGGACGTTGAAGATGCCCAGGTTGGCGGCATTGCGTGAGGCGATGGCCCAAGACCCACCGTTGTTAGGGACGTTGTCCTGGTAGAGCCAGAGAATGGTCGAGAGCGTGCTTCCGACGGGGTGGGACAATGCGATGTTGCCGTCGAAAACCTGCAGCTTGTGCGCGGGAGAAGCGGTGCCGATGCCGACCGGCCCGGGAAAAGTGACGCACAGAGGATCTCCGTTGGTGCACGGGGCCTGGGCGTGTGCGGGTGTCACGAGCACGGTCGACAGGAGGAGAAGACTGCATCGCATTACCGTACGCATTTGCATGGGCAGCTCCTGGTGAGGTTGTTTGCAGAGACTGGGTTCGATCACGGGCGTTGCCGAAGCAGCGCCGAAGGTAGGATGCTCCCGTGCCGGCTAGCTAGCCAGCGCCCGGAGAGCTGGCCGCAGTGCAAGATGATTGCCGCAGTGCGGGCGGCGCCGGGACGCGCCCTAAAGTTGCCACCATCCCTGCCGACACCGTGTGTGGGCTATTGCGCCCCGGAGGCATGTAACGTGCGCAGACTGGCAATTGCCGCAGCCATGCTGACCGCGGGCTCGCAACTGGCGGCGGCCGAATCCTGCGTGACGCTGGATTCGAAAGCGGTGGCGGCGCTCTTCGATGACTGGAACTTCGCGCTTGCCTCACTCGATGCAAGCAAGGTGGTGCAGCGTTACTGGCCCGACGCGGTGCTGCTGCCCACGGTGTCGAACACGCCGCGCACGAATGCGGCGATGATCGGCGACTACTTCGAGCACTTTCTCGCCAAGCGCCCGCGCGGCCGCATCGATACGCGCACCATCCAGAGCGGCTGCAATGTCGCGATGGATATGGGCACGTACACCTTCTCGCTCATGAACGACAAGGGCGTAACCAGCGAAGTCGCGGCGCGTTACACGTTCATCTACCAGTATCGCGATGGCGGCTGGAAGATCCTGCACCATCATTCGTCGGCCATGCCGGAAGGCGCTCCGACTGCGATGCCGGCCGACGTACATGCCGCAACGGAGACGCCGCCGGCTGCTGCCAAACCCACGCGCGCTGGGGATTCAAAACCGCCCGCTCCGACCCGGCGCAAGGGCAATGCCAGGGATCAGCAGAAGCCGGCCGGCGATTCTGCCGCGAGGGCGACGAAGCCAGCCGAAGCGCCGACCGCGGAGGCGCGAAGCGAGCTGTTCGCCAATCTCACCTCCTCGCCTCCAGCTTCGAAGTTCTATCCACCCGAAGCCGCCAAGCACAAGGAGCGCGGAAAAGTGAATCTCAGGGTCTGCGCCGACGACACCGGTACCGTCGCCGGGACCCCTGAGGTCGTGAAGAGCAGCGGCTCGAAGCTGCTGGATGAAGCGGCGCAGTCATGGGCCCGCGCGGCCACGTGGGTCCCCGCCACCTTGAACCTCCGTCGCGTGGAGGGTTGCACCCTGGTGGATGTGTCTTTCGAAGCCACTGCTTGACTCGTTCCAGGGTCCGCCCGGCGGCGTGAAGTCCTGATCAACGGTTCGACGACCTCGAGCTACTCACCGCCGATCGTACCCAATCCCGCGCAGCCCTGGTTCAGACAGGTACCGGTGTCCATCGATGTTGCCGGCCTCGTTCAGTTCAGCTATTTGCTGGACTTTTTCGTGTCGAGTGGACTCAAGCCCATCGCGCAGTGCTCGATCTAGCTGGCGTTGCCGGGCCGGAGCTGAGCGTTGTTTGATTCCTGACAGATAGGCCCCGGAGGTTTTCTTCCGGGGCCTCGTCATTTCAGGCCGAAGAGCCTGCTCGCATTCTCAAAGCGGATCTTCGCCTGTTCGCTCTTTGTCAGGCCCGATCGATCGAGTGCCGCGAGGGTCTGCGACAGGGAAAGTTGTGGATAGTCCGAGCCCAGCAACACATGCTCGACGCCGACGTTTCGTATCGTCCAGACGAATTCCTGCTGGATGGGCGAGCCGGCCGCGATGACCGCCGTGCCCGAAATGTCGAAATAGATATTGTCCGCGAAGAAGTTCTCCGCGGTTCGTGCCAGCGCGAGGATATTCCAGAATCTGAAATTCAACCCTCCCATGTGGGCGAAGATGAACTTCGTTCCGGGGCTCTTCACCGCCAAGTTGAAGAGTTTTTCGCAGTCCCCCGGAATGATGCTGGCGTTGTCCATGAGCACGACGACATTCAGCTCCCCGGCGCGCTTCACCAGGGCGAGTACCCGCGGGTCGGTAACATCGAACTGCTGTGTGTGAGGATGTAGTTTGAGCACTTTCACGCCCAGGCCGGCAACGCGTTCGAGCTCCGCGCTGGCATCGGGGCCGTCGTAGGGGTGCACGGTGGCTATGGGCAGCATGCCGGGATGTCGGGCGGCCAGTGCCAGGAGCGCGTCGTTGTGCGCGCGCGTTCGTTCGATCTCGCCGGAGCGCGCCTGGTTCGGACCACCAAACCACATGGCGCCAAAGCCCGCTACCGGGATCCTGGCTGCGGCCAATTGATCCTGGTATGTCCGAACGGATGCTTCGCCATCGTGCAGATGAACGTGCAGATCGAAAATTCTCTCCGCGCCCAGTGCCGCCGCACCGGGCAGCAGCAGCGCAATCGCCAGCAGCCAGTGTTTCATCTTTCGCTCCCTTCCGGATTTGCCTCCGTCCGCCGATATCTCAGCAGCGTGATGCCGCCGCCCAGCGCCCGGCTCTCGATCGTCTGTAGTTTGACCTTCACTCCGTCGGGAAACAGCCGGATGCCGCGCCCGAGCACCACCGGGTAGACCATCAACGCGAACTCATCGATCAGGCCGGCGCAGATCAGGGCGTGACACACCGAGGCGCTGCCGTAGATGAGGATGTTGCCGTCGACGGACTCCTTGACGCGCCTGGCGGAGCCGAGCAGATCGTCGCCCAGCACAGCCGTGTTGTTCCATCCCGGCTGCGTAATGGTGCGCGAGGCAAGATACTTGGGCAGCGCATTCATGCGGGACGCCATATCCGATTGCACGGACGGCCATACCGCCGCGAAACCTTCGTACGTCCGACGGCCGAGCATCACCCCTGCGGCAGCGCGCAATTCATCGTCTTTGAACTGGTCGCCTGCCGGACCGCGTGAGAAGGGCCCGGTCCAGTTGCCGAGACCGGAGCTCTCCATGCCGACCGGATCTTCGATGAC
>JBIOZI010000408.1:0-24891 GCA_044871085.1 Steroidobacteraceae bacterium
GCAGACCGCCGCGGGCGCTCTGCTTCGTTACGACGACGAGGGCTTGGGACCTGAGTGGCAAAAAAGCCTGTTGGAAATGAAATTGAGCAATGGGTAGCGCGCTCGCATCCTGCTCACGGGGCGTCGAGCGACTCGGCAACCGCCGACAGCAACTCGTCGCGCGTGAACGGCTTCGGCAAGACGCTGCTCACGCCAAGCTGCCGCGCCACGGAATTGGAAGAGCCCGTACCGCGCAGGAATCTGGCGGAGAGCAGCAGAATCGCGCCCGCATGCACACGCCGTATGGTCTCGATGGTCTTTTCGGCGCCGAGCGGCTCCGCGATGTCGATGATGATGAGGTGCGGCTCTCGACCCCCGCCAACGGCCTGCGGCCGCAACAGCGACAGCGACGTTTCCACGACGACTGCATGGCCCGCTTCGCCCAGCCAACGTTTGAGCAAGCCAAGAATTTGGTCGTCGGGTTCGACGACCAGGATGCGTCGCTTTTGCTGCACGCAAACATTCCAGACCACCAGTCAGTCACCAATGTGTAACAGCGGACCGCCTTTGTGTCAGATGACACAATTGCCTTCAGTGAAGACATGCCAGTGCGATACTTCCGGCGCATTCATTCTCCATGCTCGATGGAGTGCTCAGAAACGTGACTGCGACTTCTCCCGATAAGGCGTCGCCTGCATCGACGCACGTCCTGGTCGTCGATGACGATCCGTCGATACGACAGATGGTCGCCGATTACCTGGGTGACAACGAAATGCAGGTCACGGCATTGGCTAACGGAGGGGACATCGCACGCGTGACCGGCCAGCAGACCATCGACCTCCTGGTCCTGGACTTGAAGCTGCCCGGCGAAAACGGAATGGACATCGCGCGCCGGATACGCGCCGATTCCAACATGCCGATCATCATGCTGACCGGGTGCAAGGAGGAGGCCGACCGCGTGATGGCACTCGAGCTGGGCGCGGACGATTACCTGACCAAGCCCTTCTCGCCCCGTGAACTGCTGGCACGCATTCGCGCCCTGCTGCGCAGGTCACGCGCCCACGAAACCGTGGCGGAAGGATTGGCGAAAATACGCGCCTACCGCTTTGCGGGGTGGGAGTTGAATGTCCGCCTGCGTCGCCTGAAGGCTCCGCAGGGCGATGTCATGACGCTGCGGAACGCCGAATTCAATCTGCTCGCCGCGTTTCTCGCCTCGCCGCAACGAGTGCTGACGCGCGAGCAGTTGCTCAGCATGTCGCATCTGCACGATAACGAAGTCTACGACCGCGCCATCGACACCCAAGTGGGCCGTCTGCGCAAGATGCTCAAGTCGCAGGCTGCCAGCCAGGAGCTCATCCACACGGAGCGGGGAGCCGGATATGTCCTCACCGTGCCCGTTGAAGTGGTGCGTTGAGCGGGTGCGCACTGAAACCGGCTATTGATAGCCAATGCCGAGTACGTAGTCGCGCAGCAACAGCTCTTCGTGCGTCACCTCATCGAGCAGCGCACGCGCCACATCCCGCGCGTGAACGACGCCCAACGGCCTTCCCGCCTCGTCGAGCACCGGGATACATCGATGGCTCCCGGCGCCCATGGATGACCACATGGATTGCAGCGTCTCGTGCGCATCGCATGAATGAATCGGCTGCGTCATCAGCGCGGCCGCATTTGCGTTGACTGCCTCGCTGCCGTCACGGCTGAATGCATTGACGATATCCGCGCTCGAAATCACTCCCAGGGCGATGCCTTCGCCATCGCACACCACCGCGAGTGGTGTGTTGGGGTTCGCGAGGATCCGGGAGATCTCCCGGATCGAGGAGTCCAGGCGGAGCACTGCCAGTCGGCGCTGCGCATCCTCGATGATGTGTTGGACCAGGTTCATGTGCCAGACCTCCGCAAGTTCGGTTGCACCGCTGGCGATTTGCCAGCGGTGCACCGGTCGACGAGCTCGAGTGTCTGCCCGGCGACCTCCCGCCTCGTTACGACGTTCATGTGCCGCTCCGCATTTGCGGATTGTCAGGCGACCATCCGATTTTCCTGACCGCAGAACGCCAGCAGGTCCGAGTTGATCTGGTCCTGGAGCGTTGCGGTGAGGCCATGGGGCGCGCCCGGGTAGTAGATGGCCTTCACGTTCCTGATGAGCCGTTCCGATTTCCGTGCCGAGTCGTTGATCGGCACGATCTGGTCGTCCTCGCCGTGCATCAGCAGCGTGGGGACGTCGAACCTCTTCAGGTCCTCGGTGAAGTCGGTTTCCGAGAAAGCCTTGATGCATTCGTAGGCGTTCTTCAATCCGGCCTGCATGCTCAGCCGCCAGAATTGATCCAGCGTGCCCTGCGTGACCTTCGCGCCGGGCCGGTTGGCGCCGTAGAACGGGATCGCAAATTCCCGGTAGAACTGCGCCCGATCCTTCGCCAGGGAGGCACGCAATCCGTCGAAGACTTCGAGCGGAGTGCCCTCGGGATTGCTGGCAGATTTCAGCAGGATCGGCGGTACGGCACCGATGAGCACGGCCCTGGCGACACGCTTCGTGCCGTGCCGCCCGATGTAGCGCGCAACCTCTCCTCCTCCGGTGGAATGGCCGACCATGGTGATGTCGCGCAGGTCCAGGGTCTCGACCAGCGTGGCCAGGTCGTCGGCGTAGGTGTTCATGTCGTTGCCGTCCCACGGCTGGCTGGACCGCCCGTGGCCGCGGCGGTCGTGCGCGATCACGCGATATCCCTGCTGCGCGAGAAACAGCAGTTGCCCGTCCCAGGCGTCGGCGTTCAGCGGCCAGCCGTGCGAGAAGGTGATGACCGGGCCGCTGCCCCAGTCCTTGTAGTAGATGGTCGTCCCGTCTTTCGTGGTGATCGTGCTCATGTCCGCGTTTCCCATGGTTGAGTTGGACTGCTTACGGTGGTGGCATCGTGATCGATGGCCGCGAGCGGTTCTTGTTGGAATCAGCGGAGACTTGAAGGGAATTGCGAATGCGCGTCGCTGCAACGTGCGCCGCGCAATTCAAGGTAGATAGGGAGCGCTGCCGGTCACGCAACGGCCCGCAAGCTTCCGCCGCGGCGGCGGTCTGCGCGCCCGCTCCTACGCCCCGCGCGACGACATCGCCGCGCAGCGCTCGCAGATCTCGCGAGCCGGCAGATGAGGCGCATCTTGCAGCCACCACATCAGCACCTCGGAAATTCCGCCCGCGATGTATCGCGCCTTCAGACGCTGCGCCGCAGCGACCTGCTTCCTGCCGAACAAATCCTCCTGCACCATCTCGAGCACGAACATCCTGAAGTGAGATGCGGGCAGCGCGCCCGCGCCGCAGCCCACCAGTTTCAGGAACATGCGGCGATTTTCGGCGGCGTGCTGGGCGAGTCCCGGCAGGAATGACAGCACCTGCCGCCGGCCCTCGAGTGCGGACTGCGCGGACAGTCGCTCTTTCAGCTCATCAAAGCCGCTCAGCAACAGCTCTTCCTTGTGCGCGAAATATTGATAGAACGTGGAGCGCGCGACACCGGCATGCGCACAGACTTCCCCCACGCGGATCCGGTGCCACGGCCGCCGCGCGATCAGCGTCAGCAAAGACTCACGCAGCCGCACGCGTGGCACGGATTGCCGCGGCGGTACAGCCCGGCCGGACACTTTGCGTCTTTTGTCCATGGTCCCGTCGTCACCTGAGAGGATGCGGGCAAGATGCGCGCGTGAACGAAACGAAGCAAGACGGCCGGCTCACTCACGATGCGCGCGTTGCGATAGCGGCGGTGATGGCGACCACGTTTTTCTCGTCGGTGCGCCACGTCTGGCGGCTGGGACCCACCGCATTGTGGCTCGACGCTGCAGCCTTGCTGCTAGCCCTCGTGGCCGTCGCGCAGTCACGTCATCGGCGCGGCTGGATGCTGTGGATCTTGCTGCTGTTGGGCGGATGGGTCGTCATCGGATTGGGGCTGGTGGATGGCGCCTGGGCGACGATCCAGGTGTTCGGTCACTCGCTGCTGCCGGACACTCCCCTGTTCCGGCGCGTGCAGCCCGGCTCATTCGGTTTTCTGTCAATGGGATTGCTCGCAGGCGTGAGCGCGCTGGTAGCGCTGAGCTCCGGCACACGGTTCCTGCTCGCGGCGCGACGTGCGGGGACGCCGGCAGTGTCCCGCGCGCAAGCGTGGGTTCCGGCTGCCGCCGCCCTCATTGCAGCAGGCTTCATCGCTCGGGATGTACATCGCAGCGTGTCACACGATGCGGTGAGGATCGGTGTGATCGTGCCGCTGCGAGGCCCCACCGCCGAGATGACGAAACCCTTCCTGGCTGCCGTCGAGCTCGCGGTCGCGGAGCACCAGGCGAACCTGCCTTATCGGCTCATCGTGGCCGACAGCGGGCCGAACGGCAGCGAAGCCAGGCACGCCGTGGAGACACTCTTATATAAGGAGCGCGTGGACGCCATCGTCGGTGGCATTTCCGCGTCCGGCCAGCTCGTGAAACCCTATGCGACGCTCGAGCGTGTCCCGCACCTGTGTGTGTGCTCGGTGAGCACCATCGGCGACGGCCGCTACAACTTCACCAATATCCCACTGCCCGAGGACGAGGCAATGGCCTGGGTGCGAGAGGCGCAGGCGCGCGGCATCGAGACCGTGGCGGCGCTGACGCAGGACTACCCGAGTATCCAGGGCCACATGAATGCGCTCGCCCGCGAGATCGCCAGATCCGACCTGCGCTTGCTGGATGCGCGCGAATTCCCCGGCGGCACCACGGATTTCGCGGCCCTCGTCGGGGAGATGGCCGCGCTTCATCCCGACGTCTACATGATCGAGGCCTTCAATCCTTCGCTCGATGCGCTGGGCCGCGAGTTGCAGCGGCGCGGCATACACAACGCCGCCTCGATCGTCGCGATATCGGTCAGCGCCGAGCCCGCGCTGTTCGACGGCACGTGGTACACCGACAGCTACCTGGACCCAACCTTTCGCGCCCGCTTCGAGCGCGCCGCCCGCGGGACCCGGCTCGTGACTCACATGGTGCCTTACGCCTATGACGCCACGCGAATGGTGATCGATGCGTTCGAATCGGGCCAGGACCCTGTCGCGTATCTGCGCACGCTGACCGCCTACGACGGCCCTGCCGGCAGGCTCTCGCGCGACGAGGCGAGCGGCAATTTCCGGTCGCGCCCCGCCGTCTGGGAAATACGCGCTGGCAAGCCCGTGCTACTGCATCACTGAGGACTGGACATGCGGACGACATCGGTACGCGCGATTGGCTCGTTTGCGGTGGTCGTGGCCGGGTTGCTCGTCTGGCTGTACTCGATCAGCGAGTCGCATCCACCGCCGCAGATACCTGGAGGCGGCGCAGCGGCGATGGCGCATTGACGGGCGCTGCTGTTGACCGCCCGAGAGCGGTTGCGGCAGGTGACGCGCACGATGCGCGATGCCGACGCGCTCGAGGGCCTCGGCTACGCGCAGGCGCCGTTCCCAAAGGGTGACTTTGCGATAGCGAAGCTCCGCTTCGACGTTTTCCTGGAGCGACAGGTCGTCGATCAGGTTGAAGATCTGGAATACGAAACCGATCGCCGCACGACGCACGCCCGTGAGCTGCGCCTCGACTAATGAGCCTGGTAGCGCGGGCGATCACGATTGGCGTTCTCATTCGCCCGCACCCCAAAGGGTTCGTTTCTCATGTGCGCACGATTTCGCCGCGCGCCGATTCGTAGCGAGTGTCGTCTGCGCAACTTGTTCACCTCGATGTCCCAACTTGTCACATCGTGCAGGTGACCTGGACCGAGACCGTGGAGTCTTGCCACGGGCCGACCGGGCGCGAGCAGGCCGGGCATCATCGGCGCCGCCTTCCGCAGCTCGAGTTCGCCGGCAGGACGAGTTGCGATCGATACCAGGGTTTTCACTACACCCCGCCACTGCCGGCGCGCGGACGTTGGCGCGGCGCCGCATTGCGAGACCGCGCAGTGCCGCGCGAGGGAACGGCTGCACCGGATTCGCGCGCCATTCGTGCGGCGTCGCATTCACTCGCGCGCATGCCTGCGCACTATGCCCATTGCGAGCCCGACGATGTTCGCGGTCAAATGCCCGCCCGGCTTCCGCCGAGTGTCTGGAGAGCACCATGCGACGAGCCGATCTGGTCATTCCCAAGGGGCCCATCACTCAGGGAACGAAGCTGGCGCGCACTTTGCCGACGCCGCGGCTGCCGCAATCTGCGGCGTACAGTACGGAACCTAACAAGTCGAAGTGCCGCCGGTTCGTCAACCGCCGGGTGCGGGACATGGGCTCGTACGTCCCCGACTACATCCGGTTCGTGCGGGAGCCCGAAGACCTGGTGCCGCATCTGTTGGAGCGCATCGAAGTGACCCTGGGCAAGCACTTGAACGCACGCGTGCTCGCCGAGATGTTTGGCTTCGATCCCGACAGCATCGAATTCACCGGCGCGAAGGTGCAGGACCAGCGCGGCAATTCTAGTTTCATTCAGCTCGACGGACGCAGTGTGCTGACCGGCGACGAAGCCGGACACGTCGGTATCGGCACATTTTCGAGGCGCGGCCGGGCACTGAGCGACCAGCTCATGCAGACCGTAAAAGGCGCCCGTGTCAACGCCGAGCAGGCGCCGACCTTGTACAAGGTCATCTGCTGTGGTGTGGGCTACGACGCCAGCACCGTGGCCATGCCGGCCTATCTCAATCGCCTGTGCGCCGTAACGTTCGAAAACCCTTTCATCGCCGACATCGAGAACATGAATCGCCGGAAGCTGCCGGGCGCCAGGGGAATCAAGTCGCGCATTTTGATCTCGGAGCAGGAAAAGATGTTGGAAGTGCTGGCGGGGATCGGCGACTGCATCACCCGGCGCGCGGTGAAGATCTCGAGTGGGGAAGCCACCGAATTCCTCCAGAGCCCGAGCGACGTGAGCAACCTGATACTGGATGGGCAGGAAAGCACATTGCTCGACTTCCTGATCGCGAAAATGGAACTGACGAACGGAGAATTCCAGTCCGGCATGGAATTCATCGCGCGGAACATCCCGCAGCGGGTCGAAGACTGGCTGGAGCACTACGACGCCGCGAAGGAAGAGTCCGCGGCGATTGTCGCGATATCGGCGGCGAATCCGCTGTTCAAGCCGTACTAAGCCCTAGCCTTCAAAGGCGTCTACCTGGATGGCCCGGTAGGGAAGTCGGCCCCTCTCGAGCGCCACTGCGATCGCGTGACCATTGGCCGTGCCGTGGGCAATAGTTCGATCGCGGGTTTCTTCTTCACGTATGCGCTAACCTGGGTCGCGAAGGCGAGGCGCAACATGCCGCGATCACGACAAACCCTCTTGGTTGCGCTTGCGATGCTGGCGTTCGCAGGCAATTCCCTGCTGTGCAGGCAGGCCCTGCAGGAATCGGCCATCGACCCTGCGAGCTTCACGACACTGCGGCTGGCTTCCGGCGCGCTGGCTCTGTGGCTCATCGTGCGAGTGAGACGTCGGGCGCAGATCGTCGGCGGCAGCTGGCTGTCGGCGTTGGCGCTGTTCGCGTATGCCGCCGGCTTCTCGTTCGCATATGCCAGCCTGACCGCCGCCACGGGTGCATTGCTGCTCTTCGGCGCCGTGCAGGCCACGATGATCGGCTACGGCCTCTGGTGTCGAGAGCGCTTCGCGACGTTGCAAGTCGCAGGGTTCGTGCTGGCATTCGCTGGATTGATCAGCTTCCTGGTGCCCGGGCTCGCCGCCCCACCGGTGCACGGGACGTTGTTGATGCTCGGCGCCGGCGCGGCCTGGGGCATCTATTCCTTGCGAGGCACAGGCGGCGGAGATCCCATCGCGGTCACCACCGGCAATTTCCAACGTGCCGTGCCGATGGCGCTGGTGCTGAGCCTGCTCCAGTCGACTCCGGTCTCGATAGATAGTCCGGGAATCCTCTATGCGCTTGCGTCGGGTGCGTTGACGTCCGGCATCGGGTACGCGATCTGGTATGCGGCACTGCCGGGGCTCGAGGCCGGTCACGCCGCGAGTGTGCAGCTCAGCGTGCCAATCATTGCCGCGTTGGGCGGCGTGGTCTTGCTCGGTGAGTCCATCACGTTGCGGCTGAGTGTTGCGGCGGTCGCGGTTCTGGGTGGGATCGCGATGGTCGTTGCTCGGAGGCCGTCGTGAGAGTTGCGGTGGGAGGGGCGGCGGCGCGCGAGCAGAATGAGTTGGGAGCGACGACTGCCCTGAGGCGGGAGTCGGTATGAAACGTTACCGATGAGGCCGGATGCACCGGGGCCAGGGCTTTCTTATCTATTCGAGCATTGCCGGGGGTGCATCGCTCTGGTGGCTGATTGAGCAGCCTGAAGAACGAGGCTTGAATGCAGAACTCTCCCCCGCGCCGGCCGAATCATCCGGGCGGCCTCCCACCGGTAACGACGATGGGTTCGCTGAGCGCTCGCTGATATTCCTCTTCGCCGATCGCTTCGACCGCCCTGAGCTTTGCCAAGAGGTTGTCGATCAGTACACGCAGACCAGGCCCCGGAGTGCCACGCGCAATCGAACGCTGGTACTTGATCGGCCCTGGGATGATCGCGACCAGGAAGGCTGTCTGTGCCGGCGTCAGCGCATCGGGTTCGCAATCGAAATAGTGGCGGGCCGCGGGCCGCAGGCCACGCAGATCCGGCCCCCATTCGATGATGTTCAGATAGATCTCCAGAATTCGCTCCTTGCCGAGCGCCGATTCGAGCAGAAACGTGATCGCCAGTTCCTGCAGCTTGCGGCCGACTTCCTTGTCACGCGACAGGAACAGGTTCTTGGCCAACTGCTGTGTGATCGTCGACGCGCCGCGCGCCGCGTCCCCGCGCGACCAGTTG
Organism: Steroidobacteraceae bacterium; assembly: GCA_044871085.1. Lineage (GTDB taxonomy): Bacteria > Pseudomonadota > Gammaproteobacteria > Steroidobacterales > Steroidobacteraceae > CADEED01. The sequence continues at coordinate 8,760 of JBIOZI010000408.1, forward strand.
GTGAGCAGCGCAGAGGGCAGCTCGCGAAGGTCGATGCCACGATGCCCGTAGAATCCGGCGTCTTCCGCCAGCAGCAGAGTGCGCACGAACAACGGCGGAACATCGTGCAGTGCGATGAAGTCGGGGGATGCAGGCGAGACATCGATGGGACGGTGCGGGCTCGGGCCGTCGTCGGCGCCAAAGATGAAGTCGCGGCGCAGTCGCGAGATGGCCGGCGGCATCTGGCGCGGCGGCCTGAAGCTGATCTTCTGGCTCACCGCGAGAGTGGCGGGCTCTACCGCACGTCCGCGCACACCCACTTCTATGGTGGCCGATCCAAGATCATCGCTGCTGCCGGGCGCGATACTCAAGCTTTCGGGCACCGCGAGGCCGGCTGCGCCGAGCAGTCGTCCGAACTCCAACTGCCGCACGCCGAGTGCGAGATCGACACTCGGATCGGTAGTCATGTCGCGCAACGCGATCGAGCCCGACAGGTCTGCGCCCGCCAACGTCCCGTGCACCTCGGGGATTTCGATCGTACCCTCGGCACGCCGCAAGACGCCGTCGAATCGCAGAGTCACGTCCGTCGCATCACCGAGCCGTGGTTCGCCGCCGGCGCTGTCCGCCAGTGCCCCGAAGCGCGCACCGCGCGCCCCGATGTCGACCCGGAAATGGAGCGCATCGGCACTCGTCCGAAGACTCACTCTGCCGTCCGCGATGCCACCGTCGAGGAGCGGATGACCCTCGCGCCGCACTTCGAGCAGGCGACTGATATCGAGCGCACGTGCTTCGACGTCCCACCCGCTGCCTGCTGAATCCTTCTGCTGGCGAATCGACAGCCCAGCCTGTGGCTCGATCAACCTGAGTTGCAGATGCTCGCTGCGAGTTCCTGCCACATGCCATTCAGTGTCCGGCGCGTTGACCCTGAAGCCCGCTGGGCCGACGACACTCACCGCTCGAACAGCGAGTCGCAGGCGGGCGGGATACGTGGCTGCGATCGTGTCGGCATGCAGTCGCACTCCGTGGCCGACGTCGAGATCGACGCCTTCCAGTCGCACGAACGGCCATATGCCGACTCTGATCGAGTCGATTCGAATGACCATTCCATGGCGCGCGGCGGCGGACTCGATCCGCTCGCGGATCGCGCGCTCGAATCTGGGCTTGAGAATCACCGCGGCCAGAGTTGCGACCAGCGCTGCGGCGATCGCTCCCCCGAGCCACCGTCGTCCGCGGGTTCGAAATATGAGCATCGGCGCAGGATGCCACAGCAGAACCGGTGCGCCCGCTGTGGGACGTTGCTTTACCCATGCGGACAGATGGAAAACAAGGCTTTCCGGACACATGGGTGACACTTTCCGGCATTGGCTCGAGGGAGAGCGGATGACGGAGCTGTGCCGGGAGTTTGGGATCTCCCGCAGACCGGCGAATGGTCTGTGGTGCGCGGACTTCAAGGGCGAGCTCATGCTCGCCGACGAGCGCCATTGTTACCACTGACCATGATCGCGGTGACCATGTGCGGGCGGGTGTGCTTCGGCTCGCGCAAGATCAGCCTCTCCACCGTCTTCGCCGGTCAAAACGTCGGCGTCAGAGAGGTCGCTGCTCTTCGGGGAGAAAGCCTGCGCTCACCGGCTTGTGAGCCAGTATTTCTTCCCGGGTGAGTCCGCAGATCTCATGCGGAAATACCAGCCAGTTGTCCGCCTCCCGAACGTAGTAGTCGGGCCGCAACGTGCTCCGATTCCTCGACGGCTTGTAGTACACCGTCGCGATCCTGATCTGCTCCGGAAGATTTCGGCGGCAACGGCGGCGTAGCTCTGCGATGACGGCTTCGAGACTGCGCCCCGAGTCGAACACGTCATCGATCAACAGCAGCCCGTCCTCGGCGTTGAGCATGGATACCAGGTAGTCGATCGCATGGACGCGCACCGTCCGGCTCTGCTGATCGATACCCGTATACGAAGAAGTGCGAATGGCGATGTGATCGCAATTCACACCGTGGTATTCGAGCACCTCCTGCACGGTGATGCCGATCGGAGCTCCGCCGCGCCAGACTCCGACCAGGAAGGATGGCCGAAATCCGCTTTTCAGGATTTGCAAGCCGAGCTCGAAGGAGTCCTGCAGCAGCGATTGAGCCGAGATGAAAGTCTTTTGAACGGGTTCCGAATCCATGGTGCTCGTCGAGGTCGATGTCGGCATTCGATCTTACGACGAATCATCGTTCGGCTATCGACTAGCGCGGCAATCCGCGCCCATTCCGGACAGATCCTGGCCGGGATGGGTGCGTCGACTGTGTCAGGCGCTCAGTCCATCAGTGTGCCGGCTCCTATGGTGAAGTTGATATTCGGGGCGATCTCGGTGTCCGCCAGGTCGAGCTCGTTCAAGGCCCGATTGATCTGGGTGGTGCGCGAGCCGAGATTGTTGTTCGTACTGGCGGCGACGATGTTCGAACGCGCAATCTGCAGGCGGGCCACCTGGGCGGGGTTGACGGTGCCTCCCGGTGCCTCCTGCAGCCTGGACCACGTGGACCAACGCGGTGGTCAACATCACGCCTGCCAGCGGGTCGGCCAACACCGTCCGATTCCAATCCAATGGACAGGATCTGGCCAACATTGATCAGATCACGGTTGCAAAACCATAGGCGGAAGGTTCTAGCTAGTAAGTCCAGCGCACGCCCACGGCAATTTCGCGGCCGGTGTGGCGATAGTCTGAAATGCGATTGTTCACGTCGACATAGCGATCGACGTACTCGTCGGTCAGGTTGATCGCCTCCAGCGAGAGGCTCAGATGGTCGTTGAAGTCGTAAGACATCGAGGCGTCCATGTTCGTCGTATCGTTGACGCCCTCTTCCGAATTGCCGTTGGCGCCTGGAAACGAGAGCAGATACTGGCTGCGATGCGCGGCCGAAACGCGAGCCTGGAACGGCCCTTTCTCGTAGTACAGCGTGGCGTTGTAGGTGTTCTTGGACTGGCCCGCCAGGCGGTTCAGCCCGGCCGTGCCGTAGCTCACTTCGGAATCGACGAACGTGACGTTGCCGATGAAGCCAAAGCTCGACCAAAACCCCGGCAGAAAGGTGAATGGCTGCTGGTACTGGAGCTCGACCCCTTTCAGCTCGCCGCCCAGGCCGTTGATCCTGCGAGTGACCTGGAAGATGTCGGTCGGTTGCGCCGCGTTCTGCAGCAGATCATTGGGCAAGCCCAGTTGGTTGAAGGGGATGGGCTCGGTGATCGAGGTGATGAAACTATCGATGTCCTTGTAGAAGACGGCGAGCGCCAGGAGCCCTTCCTTCTGGAAGTACCACTCGATCGACGCATCGTAGTTAGTAGCCCGGAACGGATCCAGCAGCGGGTTGCCGTACGACACCGTGCGCGTCGTCGGCGCCACGCTGCCGCCCGGGGTCAGATCGCCCAGCGTCGGACGAGACATGACCTTGGCGACGCCGAGTCGAACGACCAGACTCTCGAGCGGTTCGAACGCCAGGTTGAACGACGGCAGGAAATCACGGTATTCGTTTTCCGTGGTGACGTAGCTGAAGCTGGTCACGCCGCCTTGGGTGATCGACTGCCAGCCTTTGGATACGACCTCGGTTTGCGCGGAGCGGATGCCGACATTGCCGCGCAACGTGACGCCGCCCAGCGAGAAATTGAAATCGGCTTGAGCGAAAACGCCCTGGTCGGTTTCATCCACTTCCCGCTCGCTGCGATTGCCGACGAGCGGGGCGTCGTGGAAGCTGAGGAAGCTGGCGATCTTGTCGATGTCGGGAATGATGTAGTTCAAGTTCGAGCCCGCGGGTACGCCGATGCCGCCATCGATGCTGGTGACGCGCCCTATGGAATCGACGCCGACGAGCCTGTCGGTGCCCGCCGGGACAGTTTGAGCCCGCGCCGCGCCGAAGTTCGCGAAGTCATAGGTGCGATACTCGCCGCCGACCTTCAATGTCAGCGCGTCGTTGAAGTCATAGGCCAAAGATCCGGCGGCAACGTTGTTGTCGAAGTCGCCGCCGCTGGCGCTGCGCGTGGCCTGAACCAACGTGAAGAGGCTGCCCGAAGTGACATCGAACCCGTAGTTGATCATCGGCAGACGATCGTTGGCCCGGAGGTCGATGGTGTAGCCGTTGATGCCGCGCGCTTCGAACGCGTAGGCGACATTGAGGGGCGTGCGGGCTTTCGACTTGCTCGCGCCGAGCTTCAGGACGCTGTGCAGACGATCGGTGAAATCGTGCGTGACGTTCAATGACCCCTGCCGGAACTTGCTTTCGTTGCGCGTGTAGCCGTTCTCGGAGCGGACTACGACATTGTCGAAGACGCCATAGGAAAAAGCGCTCTTGTCGCTGTCGATCGCGTATTCGCGCAGGGTGACCTGGTTCACGTCGGCGCGGCTGAAGGACCACGCTTCGAGATTCGGGCTCTCCAGCTCGGAGTTGAGCTGCGTCGACAGGAGGTCCAGCACGATCTGGGTGCCGTCGTTCGGGCGCCATTGCAGCGAGGTGGTGACGCCCAGGCGATCTTCCTGAGTGTTGCCGAAGGTGTAGCGCGGAATGCGCGGGTAGAAGGCGCTCAACACTTCGGTGCGCTGGGCGGTCGTGGTGCAGGGGGTGCAGGCGCGGAAGTTCTGCCCCGCGCCATAAGCCTGGGCCGCATTGCCTGATTGCCAGCGCGTAGTGTTGAAGCTCTCCAGGATCGGCGAGCGCTCGGAATAAGCGGCCGACACCAAAGCCCCGAAAGTTTGGCCCTCGTTCGACCAGCTCAGCAACCCGGCGAGACGCGGGACGGCCGTCTCCGACAGGTCGTTGTAAGAGCCCTGGCCCGAGAGTGCCGAGCGAAAGCCGCTGTCGTTGAAATCCAGCGGACGGCCGGTCTGCAGATCAACCGTCGCGCCGAGCGAACCCTCCTCGATCTCGGCGGATTGGGTCTTGCGGACCCTGATGCTGCTGAACAGTTCCGAGGCGAACATCGAGAAGTCGAAGCTGCGGTTGCGGCTGCCGCCGGCGGCCGCCTGGGCTTCCATGCCGTTGATACGGGTGCGAGTGAAGTCGGAGCCGAGACCGCGCACGGAAATGGTCGTACCCTGGCCGTTGACCCGGTCGATGGTCACCCCCGGAAGACGCTGGATGGCTTCGGCGAGATTCTGGTCGGGAAAGTCCGCGATGTCCTCGGCCAGGATGGCGTCCACGGCGCCCGCCTCGCTGCGCTTGATGCCAAGCGCCTGCTGCAGGCTGGAGCGAAAGCCGCTCACGACGATCTCGTCGACTGGCGCCTCGTTGTTCGGCGCGGCCGGCGCATTTTGCGCGTCGACCACTCGAGGCGTCAGCGCCACGGTTGCCATGATCACCAATGCGCCGGACACCAGCGCGTCCCTGGCTTTGCGTGCTTCGCTCATCGTCACCTCCCCCGCAGGGTGTTCTGGACACCACTGTCGTCGTCTCTATGTAACTATCCGGTTACTCGGCTTCTCACATGTGCATCATAGTTTTTGTTCTTGCAAACGGGCAACTACAACCGGCCAGGGCGGGCGACCTCCACCGCGTAGACGTGGTTCAGTCCATGCATGTTGGATGCGAAAACGATCCACTTTCCGTCGGGGGTGAAAGTTAGATTGGGTTCCAGCCGGTAGTCATGATTGCTCAAGTCGACGAGACGCTCGGAGCGCAGGTACTCGGTCTCGATCATGCCCGGCTGATCGCTTTGCGGATCCTCGTCGACGATCGGTTCAGGCCGGAAGAGCACGAGCCACTTGCCGTCCGGCGCGTGTGCGACCATGTCTGCATCGCCGCCGTCGCCGGCGAAAGACTGTCCGTCCGGTGAAGCGTTGAAATGCACGGACCAATCGTTGCGCTCCACGCGCCGATAGATTCGCCGACCGGTTTCCAGATCGACCGACGCGACCCAGAACACCTGCCCGCGCGGTGTTTGCAGATCGTAATACACCGCCTTTCCGTCCGGGCTGAACCACTCGTGCCCGAAAATTTCGAAGTTCATCGTGCGCTGATGCGTTTTCCTGCGCTGCGCGCCATCGGCCCGGATCGCCCACATCCGATCGACTCGGTGCCAGGGCCCCTCGTGGCAGAAGATGATCTGCTGGGGATCGGTGGGTGAGAACTGGCTGTGGCCAATCCACTCGTTGGTTTGGTGGATGACGCGACGCTCGCCCGTCGCGACGTCGATGACGAAGAGTTCCATCGGATAGCGCGCCGCCCAGCGCTGCAGCATGCGCACGCCCTTGGCCCGCGCGAAGTTGAGCGGCCTTCCGTCCGGCCCATTGGCCGAATACTCGGCTTGGCCGAAACGACGATTGCGCGGGTCCGTGGCGTTGGGCTGAAGCGGCTGAGAGCCATGGGCGACGAAGCCCACCAGCAGTGTCTCGTCGGCATTCACGGAGTTGATGTTTCCGTTGGGCGCCCGGCATATCTCACGCGATCGGCGCGTATCGACGTCGATGACGTACACGGTCTTGGCGCGATCCATGGCCTGGCCTTCGCCAGGTTCGGTGACTGAAAAATAGACGTTGCGCCCCGCGCGGCCGGTGAACATCAAGTCGGCGTTCGTCTTGGGCACCAGGATTTCGACGGCCCATGTGCGCAGGTTGACGGTCGAAATGCCCTGCGGCGTGGAAATGACCATCAGATCGCCGCCGGGCAGAAACATGTTCTTATAGAAATAAGGCTTGCCGCCGCCTTCATCCGGAGAAACCCGGCGAACGCGATGGCCGGTCCGCGCATCGACCCATTGTGTCGGGACAGGCCCATCCCAATGCGGCATGTCCGGGAGCGGCTTTGATTGAACCGAGGGCGGCGCTGTGTTCGGCGCCGGCCAGACCGGATTCGCTCCGGAAGTAGTTTGCGCTTTCGCCGAGATGAGAGCTCCCGCGGCAGGCGCCAGCATCATGGCCTTGAGCGCGGCGCGGCGTGACGTTTTCATTCGCGACCCTCCTCTTCTTGGTTGGCGGTCAAGGCGCAGGCGTCAGCCCTTCGACGCGAACGGTCCAGCCTTCTTTCGGAAATCCAGGCGCGTGGCCGGCAGAACCGTCCCAGCCCGCGGCCATCAGGCCGACGGCCATCAGCAGAGACCCGTTCGACGGAAAATAAGTTTCGGCCGCGCGGCGATACCCATTGCCGTCCGGATTGACCGCCATCGCGACGCCGCCGGCGCCCGCGGACACCGGCACGAGTGCATCGGCGTGAGCGTCGAGATGAACGCGGGGCGTCATGCCGGTGACGCCCCATTGATTGTTTTTGAGCTCCGCGAACAGCCAATCGACAGCCTTCTCGGGCTCGCCCAGCCGGGCAGCGGTCATGGCCATCATCGGAAAGTCCCAGCCCCAGGTCTGGCGCATGTCCCAATTCGCCTCGACCGCTTCGAAGGTTCGCCGCATGGCGGCCGGATCGATTCGCGCGCCGGGAATGAAGCCGTACGCCATCAAGAAGGACGGATGATCGCGGTTCTTGCACTGAGGCGCATCCGCGTGGCGGCGACATGCGTCAGACATGGCCGTCTCCCAGAAATCCGGCACGTTCTCGACCGGCAGGTAGAGGCCGTTGCGCATCGGCGGCGGCGCGATGCGGGCGAGCGCACGGTCCCAGTCGGCGCGGCGGGGCTCATTGCGCCGCGCGCGCCATTGCTGGGCCGTCTCGAGCGCCCAGCGGAAATACTCGACCTCGAAGGTCGGATTGGTCGTCGTCAGCGGATCATAGTTCTCTTGCGCCGGAATCATCGGTGCGCCGAGATTCAGACGGCCATCCCGTTCGATCGGCCAGGACGCCAGTAAATCCGCAGTCGCGTCGACGACCTCGGCGTAGCGGTCGAGCACCGCGCGGTCCCGTTCAGAACGCCAGACCAATTCGGCCAGCAGGATCGGATGCGGCTGCTGCCACATGATGAAGGGCGCCACTACGCTCGGACTGTTGCGCCCTTCTGGTCCGGTCATCTTGGGCCACCACGCGCCTTTGACTCCATGCCGCGCAGCTTCGGCGCGCGCGTGGTCGAGATTGCCGAGATACCAGGGCAGGCTGCGCTCCAACATCCCGGGCCGGCCCCAAGTTGCCTGCCAGCCGGAATGCCACGGGTGCATCTCCAGATGAAATTTGCCGTACCAGCTGTTGGAAAAGAGACCCTCTTCCTGCGGCGGGAATTCTCCTGAACCGTTCACCGCCGACAGATATTGCGACTGCACCACACGGCGCTCCAGCTCGGCCGCGCGCGGGTCGCTGCTGCCGGAGAAATCGACTGCGCCGCCATCGCTCCAGAAATCATGCCAATGGTCGGCGACTGCGCGCGCGGCCTGTGCGAAGTCGGGCGTCGGCGCTGTCGGGCCGGCCCGGTCGAAGCGGACCATGACGGTCAGGTGGTCGCGATCGTCATCGCCACGGCCGCCGGCGACGCGGAAGTCGGTTTCTCCCGCCCGCGTGACGCGGCCGTTGCCGATGATTGCGGACGTGAAGCTCGTCTCGTCGAGCGTGCGGCGGATACGAGTTTCGTGCGCGCTCTGCGCCACGATGACGAGGCTTTGGGTGCCGTCGTTCTGCAAATTCGTCGGGTCCGGGTTGATGCGCGGATCGATGCTCGGATAGCGGACACGGACGCCCAACACCCCGCGCGCCACCAGCGGCGAAATCACCTCGACGATGACCATGTCGATGTCGGGATGAACTCGCGTCACGACTTCTACGGACTGTCCGTCGTAAATGAACCTGCTGGTCAGCGTGCCGGTCCACAAATCCAGCGTCTGGCGCGTATTCGCGACCTGGGCGAAATCCGGCGGCCTGCCATCGGCAAGCGTCAGACCAATCCGGCTGAGCGAAAACCGGTGGGGATTGGCCCGCAGCCAGACGTAGCCTGGGTTCGTTTCCGCATCCGCCCACGACCGCATCCAGGCGTAGGGTCGTTCGCCCCGTCCCGGGACGAGCACGTTCGTCAGGCCACTCTGCTCGGTGTAGCCGTGCGGGTTTGGAAAGCTATGCCAGGCCCACTGCGCCATGGTCAGCAGCGGCGCGAGCTCCGAGTATTGCTCGGGAAAGGTCTGCAGTCCGGTGATGTCAGCGGTGAACCCCAGATCGCCATTGCCGAGCATGACGGGGGCATGGCGGTCGATACCGGTCAGCGTCACGTTGTGGCGGGTGACGAGCGCGTGGCGATCGATCGGTGCGGCGCGGGAGGCGAATGCGGCCGGCGCAGTAGTTTGGACGCAAGCAGCCGCGAGCGCGCACAGCGCCGCCAGGCAGACGACGATGAGCGCGCGCCGCGGTACAGTTGAGAGGGTGATCACCATGGAGCGTTCTGTGCGGAATACAGCATCGCAAAACTATCACGAGGAAGCGCCTCTGGCGCGCGCCGGAGAACACTCGACATGTTCAAATTGAACGCCGCGGCGCACGCATTTCTGTTCGTCGGCATCGGGCTGGCCGCCCCTGCTTCCGCCGCGGTGATCGGCACCAACACGCCTGCGCGGACACTGAGCGCCGAGCGCATGGCCGAAAGGCCCGGGAGGGATCGCGCGGCCTGGGCCCGTTACATCGATCGCTCTCACGCGCAGATGAACCGCGACCGCGCAACTCTGGCTGGTGAACTGCCGGCCGGTGCCGTCGTGCCGCCGCCGCCGCTGGCCGTCGGCGGCAACCAGGCGAACATGCCTCTGGATCGCGACGCCGCCTGGTACGCGTCGGCCGAGGCACGCGCCGTCGCCGACGCCATAGCCAGTTTCCAAACTCCCGCCGGCGGATGGAGCAAGAACCAGGACCGCCGCAACGCGCGCCTTCCCGGCCAGCGTTTTTCCAACGACGCGGAAACGATGGAGCTGAATCCGGCGAATTTCGATGCACCGGTCGATCGCTTCTGGACGTTCGTCGGCACGCTCGACAACGGCGCGACCACGACCGAAATGCGTTTCCTCGCCAAGGTGGCCGAACAGGCGCCGGGTCCCGAAGGCGACGCCTGGCGTGCCAGCATCGTGCGTGGCGTCCACTATCTACTCAACGCCCAGTATCCGAATGGCGGCTGGCCACAGATCTGGCCCTTGGAGGGCGGCTTCCACGATGCGGTGACCTTCAACGACAATGCAGTGGCCGAGGCGGCCATGCTGCTGGAGGACGTAGTCGAACAGCAGAACGGCTTCGGATTCGTCTCCGCGGATCTGGAAGCGCGCGCCGCTCGAGCCGTGCGCGCCGCCGTGAAGGTAATTCTGGCTGCACAAGTGCGGGTCAATGGCAAGCGGACCGGCTGGCCCCAGCAGGTCGATCCGTTGACGTTGGCGCCGTCCAGCGCCCGCAATTACGAGCCCCGCTCCATCGCCAGCGGCGAAACGACCGACATCCTGCTGTTCCTGATGCGCCAGCCGCATCCGTCTCGAGCGGTGCGCGCGGCGATCCGCGCGGGCGTGGCCTGGCTCGAGGCCAAGCGCGTCTACGGAAAGTCGTTCGAGATGACCGGCAACGGGCGCATGTTGATCGACAAGGCGGGCGCAGGGCCGATCTGGTCTCGCAACTACGACGTCGCGACGGGCAAACCGATCTTCGGCGACCGTGACCAGACCATCCACGACGACGTCAACGGCATCTCGATCGGGCGGCGCAACGGGTATGCGTGGTGGCTAGGCTCGCCGCAGCGCGCGCTGGATGCCTACGCGGCATGGCGGGCGCGATACGAATAGTTAGGTATGAATCGTTACCGATGTGACCGGACTGCACCCAGTGGAGGTGGTGGAAACCCCGCTTTTTTCGGGGCGCGCCGCGCTGCCGCCGATCGCGATCGGCGACGTCTCTGTCTGCGTAGTTTCGGCCTCTAACTACCAAATTCCGTGGGTTCGTGGATCGCGTGGTTATGTGAAATCGCGGGACACATCTTCATGCCGCCCAATCACGGTCGCCAGCCCCAGACGGTCGGCTTGCCGATGGGTCAGCAGCAGCAGTCGACGCGCAGGCCGCTCGCAGCCGCCGTCACCCTTAGGGCGGCGATCACGACCTTCCACCTGGGGAGCGACGGCCGAACATCGCCGCGCGCTACCGCACCGCAGAAAATCGCGCCAAAGAAGCCGGCCCGCCAGCGGCGACCAGGAGTGCTCAGGAGCATGCGCTAACTATCGGCACGCCCGCGCGCCGAGGCGCTCGCCTTGACAGATCTCCCCGAGGTTTGGTCGACTGGGCGCCGTCACGCGACGGCAGACCATTGGACATCGGACATCGGACGTCGGACGTCGGACGGGGGGTGACCATGGCGATCTCGAAGGAGGAGAGGCGGCAGATTCAGAGGCTGACGGCCATCGAACCTGTCTCGCGCATGCTGGCGCTCGTGATCCAGAACCACACCCAGGAGCTGGCCACGTTTCCCCATGAGCTCGTGTTGGCGCTGTGCTGGGAGGAAAACTTCTGGCAGAACACGCGTCAGGAAGGCGGCGGTCCCGCCGTGGGTTACGGTCAACTGGAGGTCGACGGCCGCAAGGCCGCCAAGCAACACCTGTCGGGCAACCCGCGCGAGACCGACAGCTTTCCCTTCAGCCCCGAGGCGATACTGGCGGTGCCCGAATTCAGCATCGCCGCGATCAGCCACTGCCTGGCGGCCCTGTTCGAGCGAAACGGAACCAAGCAAGCGGCGCTCAACGGCTACGCCGGCGTGGCATCTCGCCCCGAGAACGCGAAAGCCGTCGAGAAGTGGAAGGATTGCGCGACGGCCCTCGCCGGCTTTCGCAAGGCCCCGCTGACGTTCACGCCCGAGGCGGTCGAAGCGGCGCTGAGGTTGGCCCGCGGTTTCCCGACCAAGGGGCCAGTGTACGAACACATACACAACCGTTTGTGGCCGCCCGGCGACCTGCTGGGGTTGATCCAGCGGACGCTGTTTGCGCCCACGCAGGGCGCGGACGTCTGGAGCATGCAGCTCTTGTTCAACGATCTGCCGAAGGCAGACTCGCAGTCCGCCACCAGCCTGCCGCTGCTGAAGGTGGACGGCATCTTCGGTTCCAAAACCAGCGCGCGAGTGCGCGAGTTCCAGTCACGGACCAGCTTGACCCCCGACGGAATCGTGGGACCCAAGACGACGGCCAAGCTCAAAGAGAAGTCCAAGAAGCTTTCGGCCTAGGCCTCGTGGGACTGTGCTGAAGCCAGACTCGACCGCGCTTCGAACTCCTCTGCCGGCTGTGTGGTGCCGCAGTCAGCATGGGAGCACGCGATGAAATCGCGGCAATTTCCTGCTCTTTCCGTTTTATTCTGCGCGACCATGACCATGGCTGCCGAGCCAGTGAAGCTCGAGAGCCCGTTCAACATCGACGACGTAAAATTCGTGAAGGAAGTCGGTAGCTCGACTGTGACCGGTACGGCTTCCCTGCGACTGGCCGACGGAAGCGTGAAGGGTTGCGCTGGCTTCAGCATCGAGCTGCTTCCCGTAGCTGCGTACTCGAGAGAGCGAATAGTCAGGACTTACGGCAACGATCAGCGCGGTCAGATCTTGCTGGAGCAGGACCCGCCAAAGTTCAAACCCGATGAGCCGCGGTATCACGACATGCTCATCAAGGGCGCATGCAATCAGCGCGGCGAATTCAGGTTCGATCAGGTACCCGCCGGCGACTACTTCGTCATTGCTTTCATCATCTGGGACGATGCATCGGGTAGCACGCCGCGCAAGACCGGCGGTGGCGTGATGGGACGGATTCGAGTGCCTCCGAAGACGGAAGTGAACGTGCTGCTTGGGGATGCGCCAGTCGAAATCCACTGAGAAGCTTGACCTGTCTACCGCGCATATTGCAGGTCAATCCTCCATGCCCTGCCGATGCCGGTGATGCGCACGAACTTGGGCCACCCCACCGGCGCGGCACGGGCGGGCGGATTCTCGCTACACGCCGGCATCGACATCACTCCGCACCAGCGTGCGAAGCTCAAGAAAAAGGGAGCGGCGGGCAAACCCGCCGCTCCCGATTTACGAACGCGAAGTCCGGCCTAGAAGGTCCCGTTCGCGGTGAAGCTCGACGCTCCGAGGTTGTAGGTGATCGTCCAGGTGTCCCCGGTGCTCGGATGGGGCGAGCCTGCGCCGTTGGTCTGGGCCACGAACAGCCGGTTCGTCCCCGCCGGCAGCGAGGCCGCGCGCGTGAACGTGAAGACGATGGGCGACGCGCTCGGGCTGTTGGTCCGAGTGAAGCCACCGACCGTCTCGTAGCTGCCGTTGAACGTGATACCCGCCGTGCGCGCCACGTTGATGGTGACCACGACGTTGGTGATGGCGGCGGTGTTGTTCACGCTGAGCTTGTTCTCGAAGTACCACGGCGGGCTGCCGCCAATCGAGGTCGTGGCCGTCACCACGCCGCCGGTGGGGGCGCTCGGCATGCCGTCATCCTGGTTGGAGAACGGGCTCTCCCCGTTCGCGTTGACGGCCGTCACCACGTAGAAGTAGGTGGTGCCGTTGTTCAGCCCGATGTCCGTCACCGCGGTGCCCGTCACGCCAACCAGCACGTTGGTGTACGGTCCGCCGTTGGTAGTGGAGCGCTTCACGTTGTAGGAAGCAGCGCCGGCGGAAGCCGTCCAGGTCAGCGAGTTTTGGTTGTTGCCGGGAGTCGCGTTCAGGTTGGTGGGTGCGGCCGGCACGCCCGGCGGCTGGACCTGCAGGAACGCGCTCACGATGTTGGTGGCGGAGGTGAAAACGCGGTTGCTAGTGGCGTTGGCCTGCGGGACCACCTGGTCGGTGGCGTTCAGGACGCCCACACGTACGACGCCGTTCTGGGCGTTGACGGCCTGGCCCAGGGCCAGCGGCCACGCGGTGGGACCACCGTTGGCGGACGTGATGACCAGCGGCTGCGTCGGCCAGAAGGCGTCGCCGCCGTTGTTGGTGACCGTGCGCACCGAAACATTGTTACCCGCGGCTATCGTCCGAGATTCCAACGTCAGGGCGCCCAGGTCCCGCCACATCGAGCCGCCCGTCGGCGAGTGAGTGATGATCCGCGACGCGCTGGCGCTGACCCCACCTCCGGTGACGGTGAGGGTCACGGTCACCGTCCCCACCGCGGCGGGGTTGACCATGTTCAGCGTGGTCTGGGCCGCGGTCGGGTTGGCGATGGTGTAAAGCCCCGGGTTCGTGGAATTGAGCGTCCACGAGTAGGTGAGCGTGCATCCCGTGGAGCAGGTCGAGGTGCTGCCGTTCAGCGGAACGTTGGCCGCGCCGGTGACCGCCGTTGGCGGCTGATTGGCGCTGATGACGGGGGTCACCGTGACGCCGCCGCCGCCCTGGAAGACCACGTCGATGCAGCCGTGGAACCGCTCGTCGGTGCCCCCCTGCCACGGGGTGGAGTTAGGGCCGAGGCGGCCCCACTCGGCGTAGATCACGTGGCGTGAGCCGGCGGGCCGGGAGGGGACTGTGCAGCGCGTCCCCATCGTCTGGTTGCCGCGGTTGAGGATGATGTTGAGGTTTCCGTCGTCCACGATGGCGCCACCGCTGCGGCTGTGGACCGCGTTCTCGTCGCAGAACGGCGCCGGCTCGAGGTCGGCCCAGGTCAGGGCGCGGCCCACCTGATGCTGATAGGTCGAGCGCGTGATCCAGTACGTGAAGTCCTCCGTGTCGTCGAAGTGCGGACCGTTCGAGACGTTCCAGGTGAAGATCCGGGGACCCGCGGTGATCGTCGTAGTGGGCCAGTTGATCGGCTGGTCCCAAGGCGTGGGCGTGTTCAGCGCGGGGTTGTTGTTGTTCCAGGTCTGTGAGCTGAAGCTGCACACGTGTGGCGGACTGATGGTGTTGGGCGGGAAGGTGGGACTGGGGAAAGCAGGCCCGGCGTGGCCGCGCGAGTGCGACAGGACGCTCATGAAGTTGTACCCGGCGTTCGGGTCCACGCCTGGAGCGAAGAACGCGTCGCCACAGACCGGGAACTGAGCGACACCGTTCGACACGTGATCCGGTTTCGTGATGAAGCCGCAAAACCAGTTGCGCGCCGGTGGGTCCTGGACATAGCCGTGCGCGAACGCGTTGCTGGCCATGACCAGCATCAAGAATCCGGCCGATAACGCTTTCATCGCCTTGATCGCTTTGGACAACATTGAATTTTCCCCCTTCGATGTGATGACCACGAACGTCGACGAGATGCGTCGACGTGCCAATCCATTGGCGTCATCCGCGCCGCGGCGGGTCTGGGACGACGCAAAAATTCAACCCTGTCTGAGACTAGGCTTTGTACGCCGCTGAAATCAAGGAGCGCTGGATCGAGGATTACGTCGGTCATTTCGACAAACGTCAATCTGCAGGACAACATCCTGGCGCGGCCGTGCGTGGACGTACGGGTTGGACGCGGTTGCCGATGCCCGTGGTCGCGAAGCGCTCGACGTCGGCGTAGATAGTCGTGCGGCATCCCGCGAACTTCGCGAGATGATCCGTGATGTCGTCCAGCACCGACTGGCAAACCACCGGCCTCTCCCTGACCTCGACCGGGCGCGCGAATATTGCAGCGGCCGGCGTTCCCGAAGGCGACTTGCCCTGTGCCTGCCGCGCCGCCGCATCCGCGCCGCGTGGCACGAGTTCTGGTGCATTTGGAAACTAAGGAGACGCCAATGCCTGTTCCCGAAGTCGCCTCAGCGAAGATTTTTGGTTCGTGCCGCCGATCGAGAACTGCTGTTTGCGAATGCGATGCGCCAGTTCCACGCCGGAGAGCGTGATGCTCGTTCGATACGATTTGAGCCCCAGCATCGAAGCGCAGCGACGTTTGATCGCGCGATGGCCCTGCTCAACGATGTTGTTGAAGTAGCGACGGCTACGGACGACAACAGACCGCCATCGCGGGTCCTTACTCTCCGGAGGAACAGCAACGCCCGGTGTGTCGCGGCATTGCCATCGAGATTGCTCTTGCTTGGCCAACTTCCTTGACGAGCTACGGCCTGGCGGAAGAATTCTTCCGCATACAGCACGAGAGGCTGTGAAAAGAATAGTGGTGGAAAGGGAGGGAATCGAACCCTCGACCCCGGCATTATGAGTGCCGTGCTCTAACCAGCTGAGCTACCTTTCCACGCCGGGAAACCGTTTCGGATCGACCCGAAACAAGGGGCCGCGATTCTCGCGGCGACAACCCGGCCTGTCAAGCAATCCCCGCGAAAACAACCACTTAGCCTCCTCCCCTGACACCGGCGTCCGGGGCGACCGGCACCCGGCTGTCAACCGGGGACCGGATCGATTCCCAACGCTGCGATACGCCTCTCAATTCAGGGGCG
>JBIOZI010000409.1:0-9015 GCA_044871085.1 Steroidobacteraceae bacterium
GAGTATGCGCGCCAGCAGCGCGGCGGCCATCCACCCCGCGGTGCCGCCCCCGACGATGACGATGCGCTCGAGGAATCCCGCGCTCATCCGCGCGCTCCGCCCGCCGCGCGCGCCGGCTGGCAGAAACGCGCCAGGAATTCCGCATGCGGCACGCCGGCCTCGGCGAGGCGCTCGAGTTTCGCGCGGACCTCCGCGAGCTCGGCCCGCAGCCGCCCGGGTTCGTGACGCGCCACCAGGGGGTCGCTCGCGGACGGCCATACTTCCTGGCCCAGCAGCACCGCGAGCCAGCTCGGCACGGCGAACAGGTCCGCCGCGAAGCGCGGCACGCGGCCACTCGCGCGGAAAACCTCGAGCCGATGCGCCAGCGAATCCGGGATGCTCATCTCGCGGCAGTAGCGCCACAACGGCGCATCGTCGCGCGCGTTCGCGTGGTAATGCAGCACGATGAAATCGCGGATGTGGTCGTACTCGCCGAGCGCGAGCCGGTTGTATTCCGCGCTCAGCGCCGGCGAGCAGCGGCGGTCGGGAAAGAGATTGAACAGGTGCGTGAGGCTCTTCTGGATGAGGTGGATGCTCGTGGATTCGAGCGGCTCGACAAAACCCGCGGCGAGGCCGATTGCGATGCAGTTGCGGGTCCACGCGCTGCGGCGCCGGCCGGTGGTGAAGCGCAATGCGCGCGGCTCGCCGAGCGCGGCGCCGTCGAGGTTGGCGAGCAGCGTCGCGGCCGCCTCGTCGTCGCTCACGTGGCGGCTCGAGTAGACGTAGCCGTTGCCGGTGCGATGCTGCAGCGGGATGCGCCATTGCCAGCCGGCGGCGCGCGCGGTCGAGCGGGTATAGGGAGTGAGCGCGGCCGCGCTCGCGCAGGGCACGGCCACCGCGCGGTCGCAGGGCAGCCAGTGGGTCCAGTCGTCGTATCCGGCCTCGAGCGCGCCTTCGATGAGCAGGCCGCGAAAGCCCGAGCAGTCGAGGTACAGATCCGCCTCGATGCGGCGTCCGTCCGCGAGAGCCACCGCATCGATGAAGCCGTCGCCTGCGCGCAGGGCGACATCGACGATCTTGCCCTCGATGCGCGTGACGCCGCGCGCCTCGGAGTAGCGGCGTAGATAGGCGGCGTAGAGGCCGGCGTCGAAATGATAAGCATAGGTGCACATCGCCCCCCCTTCCGCGCCGAGGGCCGGATGCGTCACGCGATTGCGGCGCGCGAGCAGCGTGTTGAGGAAGTAGTCCTCGAACGCGCTCGTGTCGCCGTGCGCCCGCAGCGCGAGCCAGCGCTGGTGCACCGGCGCATCGACGTGCAGCCCCGGAAGGCCGAATGGATGCAGGTAGCGATGTCCGACGCGCGACCAGTCCTGGAATTCGATGCCCAGCTTGAGCGAGCCCTGCGTGGCGCGCAGGAAGTCCGCCTCGTCGAGGCCCAGCGCCTGGTTGAACAGGCGGATCGGCGGGATCGTGGCCTCACCCACGCCGACGGTGCCGATCTGCGCCGATTCGATGAGCGTGATGGCGCAGGACTCGCGCGGCAGCCGGCGCGCGCAAATGGCCGCGGCCATCCAGCCGGCGGTGCCGCCACCGACGATGGCGATGCTGCGAATGCGGTCGGGTGCGCGCGGGTCGGTCATTCGGAGCCCTGCCGCGCGCCACGCGCGAGAAAATCACGGTGCGACGGCAGCGCCGTGGCGGCGGCCTGGATCTGCGCGGCGAAGCGCGTCAATGCGTCGCGCATCGGCGCGAACGGCACGGCATCCGCGAGCGGGTCATACGTGGCGGGCGTCAGGCCATGCCCTAACAACACGGAAATCCACGCATCCGCGCCACAGTGCTCGTCTTCGCCGATGGCCAGGCGGCCGCTGTCGAGAAACAGCTCGAGCCGCCGCGCCAGCGGCTCCGGCGCCCGCATCGCGCGGCAACGGTTCCAGAACGGCGAGTCGCTGCGTGCGGTGACGTGGTAGTGCAGCGCGAGCAGGTCGCGGATGCGGTCGTATTCCTCCGCGGTGAGCCGGTTGTACTCGGCGGCGTCGGTGGGGCTGGCGCGATGCACGGGAAAGTGGGCCAGGAAGCGCGTGATGCCGGTCTGGGCCAGATGCAGACTCGTGGTCTCGAGTGGATCGAGCGCATCCCCCGGCAGGCACAGCCAGTTACGCACCCAGAAATCCCTGGGGCGGCCGCGTGCGAGTCGAATGACTCTGGGCGCCTCGTGTACGCCGAGCCCCGCGGCGACGGCTTGGTCGTCGATGAATTCGCCGGCGTACACGTGGCCGCGCGCGGTCCAGCCGCGCTGCGGAATGCTGAAGCGCCAGCCGTTCGTGTCCGCCTGGCTCTCCGAATACGGGGGCAGCGCGGCGTCGGTCGCGCCGCGCACGAGCTGCAGGCGATCGCAGGGCAGCCACTCGGACCAGTCTTCGTAGCCGAGGTCGAGCCCGGCGGGGCCATCGGGCAGCCCACCGCAGTCGACGAAAAAATCCGCGGCCTCGCGCCGGCCGTCGGCGAGCAGCAGCGACCCGACGCAGCCATCGGCATCGAGCTCGACATCCGCGGGCGCGCCCGCGATCTCCGTGGCGCCGGCATCGAGCGCGAGCCGGCGCAGGAAGTCGCGCAGCGACTGTGCGTCGAAATGCCAGGCATACGCGAACAGCGACAGCACCGAGGCCGGATCGTCGCTCGGCGGCGCGAAGCGGCCGAGTTTCGCGGCCTGCGCAGACATCGAGAACTGCTCGATGTCGATGCGCTCGCCCTGCGCCGCGACGCGCAGCCAGTGATGCAGGAACGGAACGGCGTCGAGCCTGGCACCGAGCGGCCCGAACCCCGCGAAGTAGCTCGAGCCCACGCGCGTCCAGTCGCGGTACATCGTGCCGAGCCGGAAGGTGGCGTTCGTGGCGCGCAGCAGCTTGGGTTCGTCCACCCCGAGCAGCCGCCACAACCGGTGCAGACTCGGAACACTGGCCACCGCGCCGCCGAGCGCGGCGTCCTCCCGTGCAGCCACGACGCGCACCCGGCACGAAGCGCCCAGCACGCGCGCCAGCGTCGCGGCCGCCATCCAGCCCGACACTCCGCCGCCCACGATGACGATGCTGCGAAGCGGGAATGCCGCCATTGCTCCCTCGATGTTGGCCGCGCACGACACCCCGCGCACCGGCCGGAATCATCGCAGAGCCGGGGGTATTGAAGGGTCTATCTGATTTATAGTACTAATGGGAGTAGGCGAAAGGCCACAGCCTTCGTAACGTTGTACTAGTGGGGGGATCCAAAATGAGACGAACGAAATACCTGCCGGTGTGCAGCAGCGGCGCACTGGCCATATTCACCAGTTTCGCCGCCGGCGCGCAGGAAGCGCCCACCAAGGCCGAAGCGGAAACCATCGATGAAGTGCTGGTCACCGGCGTGCGGCAGTCCATGCGCGACTCGGTGATCATGAAGCAGAATTCCACGCTCATCACCGACAACATTTCCACGGCCGACATCGGCCAGTTGCCGGACGTCACCATCGCCGAGGAGCTGAACCGGCTGCCCGGCGTGAACACCAGCCGCGATCGCGGCAATGCCAGCCAGGCCACCATCCGCGGCCTGGGCCCACGCCTGGTCTTTGGCCTCGTGAACGGCCGCGAAGTGGCGTCGTCCGAGCCGTCGCAGGATCTGCGCTGGGAAATCTATCCGTCGGAAGTCCTGTCGGGCGTCCAGCTCTACAAGAGCCAGGACGCGAGCATCGTTCCGGGCGGCATCGCCGGCACGGTCGACATCCGCACGCTCTCGCCGCTCGACGTCGACGGCAACAAGCTGTCGTTCCGCGGCGGGCCCACCTACAACGAAGGCGCGGAGGACCTGCCGCACTACGACCCGCTGGGGTTCCGCGGCAGCGCGGGCTGGGTCGGGCACATCAACGACGACATCGCGGTGTCCTTCGCAGCGAGCGCGCAGCGCGAGAAGAACGGCTTCCCGGATTTCCGCACCTTCGGGTGGAACACTCCGGCCAACTCGGGCGGCGACACCGGCGACGGCACTCCCCCCAACACCGGCGACCTCAACGGCGACGGCAACCCCGACAACACCACCTGGGGCCTCGTCACCGAGCTCAAGGAAGTCGTCCAGGACCGCCATGCACTGGCCGGCAGCCTCGGATGGCGCGCGGGCGAGTCGTTGACGATCAAGGCCGACGCGCTGTATTCGCAGTACAAGATCAACGAAGACCAGTTCCAGGCCTGGTACGGCAACAACATGCTCGGCAACTGGGAGAACGGCAACCGCAACATGTACAACGGCACCGGCCCCTACGCTGCCACCGGCAATACCAGCACGATTGTCGATGGCGCCGTGGTCGCGGCGGACTTGCACAATGCCAACTGCGTGAACACCGTCCCGCGGCCCCCGACCGAGGAGGCATGCGGCTGGCCCAACTACGAAAGCTCGATCAACAACTATTCCGAGAAACATACGCTGCTGGTGACGGGCCTCAACGCGACCTGGAATGCCGGTGCGTGGGAAAACACCGTCGACTTCTCGTACTCGGAAGCCCAGCGCAACAACCGCTGGGAGGCTATCTACCTCACGGCGCAGTACAACCCGAACCTGCGGTTCGACGTCCGGGACGGGCAGACGCCCTTTGCGGTCATCGATCCCAGCAACGTGGCCCGGGACCCGGCGGACCCCACCATTCAATCGGCGGGCGGCGGCCGTGGTAACAACGGCTCCAACGTAAACGGCACCGGCCAGAGCGACGGACCTGAAACCACGGACGATTCGATCGGGGCAATCGCGGTGGATTTCTCACGCAACTTCGAAAGCGGACTGCTCACGAATCTCAAGTTCGGCGTTCGCGCTTCCGATCGCGAAAAGAAGCATCGTCGGTTCCGCTACGGCCTGTGCGCGGGTACTGGCTCGACCGTGTTCACAGGCGATGCCGATGCGCCGGAAGCCTGTCGGGCGGGAACGAGAGTCGTCGATCTGTCGAACGCCGGACTCGAGTCGTTTGCGGTGCCCGGCTTCACCGCGCCCAACATGGTGTGGGGCGATTTCGACAACATCCGCCAGCTCGTCTATCCAGACGACTCCGTGCCGGCCGGTTCCGAGCAGATGCTCGTGCACACCAATGTCGAATCCAAGTCCCTGGATGGTTACGGAAAGGTGTCCTTCAAGACTGAGCTCGGTGGCAAGCAGCTCGATACCGGATTCGGAGTTCGCGTCACACGGCTCGAAACGACGAGCAGCGGATTCAGCGGCGTGTACATTCCGGCCGTCCGCGATCCAATGGGCGTGGTAACCGAAGTCGCGCGCAATGTGTTTACCCCAGTGTCCGTAGACAACAGCACGACCGAAGTGCTGCCGAGCCTGAACATGACGTGGCACGTGGCGGACGACCAGATGCTGCGCTTCGGTGCCGCAATCGCATTGTCGCGCCCGCCGCTCGATGCGCTGGTCACGGGCTTCACGCTGAATCCCACCGGCACGCCGCCGACGGGCGGCGGCGGCAACCCGTTGCTCGAGCCGTACAAGGCGAACCAGTTCGACCTGTCCTACGAGTGGTATTTCCACGATGAGTCGATGTTGGCGGCCGCCGTGTTCTACAAGGATCTCGAGACGATCATCGGCGCGGGCCAGGAGACTCAGACCATCGGCGGCGTGCAGTACATCATCACGTCCGAGGAGAACGGCAAGGGTGGTGGCGTGAAGGGCGCCGAGCTCACGTACCAGACGCGGTTCCACTTCCTGCCCGGCTTCCTGAGCGACTTCGGCGTGTATGCGAACTACGCCTTCGTGGACTCCGACGTGAAGGAATTCGCGCCTTCGGACGACCCGTATTCGATCATCGGTCTCGCGAAGCACACCTCGCAGCTCGACCTGTTCTACAACAAGGGCGGCTTCGAAACGCGCGCGGCATGGAAGCACCACAGCCCGTTCACGCTCGCGCCGGGTTGGGTAGCCACTCAGCTCAAGGAGCTGGGCGAAGAAGATCTCTTCGACGTCAGCGTTTCGTATTCGTGGGCCGATCGCTACACGATTCGCCTGCAGGGCCATAACCTGACCGACGAGCGTGGATTGCTGCGCGTCGACAACCAGGCGCTGCTCGCGAACGACGGCGGCTACCAGGTGTACGGCCGGTCCTATCTACTGGACTTCGGCGTCCGGTTCTGACGCGACCAACCGACCGGCGCGGGGCTCACGCTCCGCGCCGGTTTTTTTTGGCTCAGGGATTGAACGCATACTGCAGCAGCACGCCGACGAACACGGCCATCCCGACGTACTGGTTGTTCTGGAATGCCTGGAAGCATTTCGCCGGCTCGCGCTTGCGGATCAGCCACTGCTGGTAGGCGAAGAACACGCCCGCGGCGACGATGCCGACGTTGAACCACCAGCCGAACTCCATGTTCGTGCCCACGAGGTACAGTGTGTAGAGCATCAGCAGCTGCAGCGTCGCGATGATGACCTTGTCCATGTCGCCGAACACGATGGCGCTCGACTTCACGCCGATCTTGATGTCGTCCTCGCGGTCGACCATGGCGTACATGGTGTCGTAGATGGCCGCCCAGATGATGCCGGCGAAGAAGATGATCCACGCCACGCGCGGGATCTCCCCGCGCTCGGCCATGAACGCCATGGGCACGCCCCAGCTGAACGCCACGCCCAGGTAGAACTGCGGCAGCGGGAAGAAGCGCTTCAGGAACGGATAGCTCACCGCCAGCGCCGCGCCGATGATCGACATGCGCACGGTTTTCTCATCGAGCTGCAGCACCAGCGCCAGCGCGATGCCGATGAGCACGAGGAACCAGATCACCGCCTCGTGCGGCGCGATGCGCCGCGAGGCGATGGGCCGGTCGCGCGTGCGCTTCACGAAGGGGTCGAAGTCGCGGTCGGCGAGATCGTTGATGACGCAGCCGGCCGAACGCATGGCCACGGTGCCGAGCACGAAGATGACGAGCACGCGCGGCGTGGGATGCGAGCCGCCGGCTATCCACACGCCCCACAGCACGGGCCACAGCAGCAGCCAGATGCCGATGGGCCGGTGCAGCCGCGCCACCTCGATGAGATCGCGCGCACGGCGCGCATAGCGCAGCGCATTCAGCCGCGCGTTGGACGGCGGAGGCGAGAGATCGAAGTCGGTGAAAGGCTGGTTAGCCGCCATTCCCGCGGATCATACCCGCGTCAGGAAGAGCGGCGCGCGAACTCGATGGGCACGAGAACCTGCACGGCCTGGGCCATGCCGTTCACCTCGTGCGGGCGGAACAGCCAGCGTCGCACGGCGTCGAGCGCGGAGTTGTCGAGCCGCTCGAAGCCGCTGGAGCGCTCGACCTGGATTTGCGCGGGTCGTCCGCCGGTGTCGACCAGCACGCGCAGCAGCACCGTGCCGTGCTCGTGGCGGCGGCTCGATTCGCGCGGATACACCGGCAGCGGGGTCTTCACGTATTCCACCGTCTCCACGAGCGGCGGTGCGAACACGCGCGGGCCGGGCTCCGAGATGGCGGTGGTCTGCACGGGCGGCGGAGTGATGCTCTCCGTTTCCATCGAGATGGCCACTTCCGGCGCCGGCAGCACGTACGCGACCTGCTCGGGCGGCACGTACACGGGCGGCGGGGGCTCACTCTCCGCGGGTGTTTCGATCAACGACGCGATGATCGGCGCCGGCTCGGCCAGCGTGCGCTCGTGGCGCTGCGCGTTCACGAACACGATGAATGCGCCGACGTGCAGCGCGATGGTGACGGCGACGAATCCCGCGCGGCCGTTGAGTCGCGTGAAGAACGCGGCGCTTTTTCGCGGCCCGACCGAGCGCGCGTACGCCTGGATGGGTTCACCCCGGTGAACCTCCGCGTCCGGCAAGAAGTTGAGGATTTCGACGGCCATGATGGATGCGAGAGCGAATGTAAATGATTCGCATTTGGAGAACAACGGCCTTCTTATCCATGGACGAAAGAATCAACCGATCCGGCCGTACTGTTCGGAGCTACCGATCCATCGGTGGGTCAGTCCGGCAACAGAATCCGGGTTGTGTTTCAATAAGGCCTCTGCCGTAGCCTGCACGGCTGGCAGCAAGTCGGCGTCGCGCAGAATGTCCGCGACCCGCATTTCCGCCAGCCCGGTCTGCCGGGTACCCAGCAATTCGCCCGGCCCGCGCAGCTCGAGGTCGCGGCGCGCGATCTCGAAGCCGTCGTTGGTTTCGCGAATTGCCGCGAGGCGCGCGCGCGCCATCTCCGACAGCTTCCCGCCGTACAGCAGCACGCAATGGCTCTCGTGCGCGCCGCGCCCGACGCGGCCGCGCAGCTGATGGAGCTGCGCGAGCCCCATGCGCTCGGCGTTCTCGATGACCATGAGCGTCGCATTCGGCACGTCGACGCCGACCTCGATGACCGTGGTAGCCACTAACAACCCGATCTTGCCTTCCTTGAAGGCATACATGCCGCGCTCCTTCTCGCGCGTCGGCATGCGGCCGTGTACCAGCCCCACGCGCACTTCGGGCAGCGCCGCGGCGAGCGCGGCCGCGGTTTCCTCGGCCGCCTGGTAGCGCAGCTCCTCGGACTCCTCGATGAGCGGGCACACCCAGTACGCCTGCCGGCCCTCGAGCACCTGTTTGTGGATGCGCAAAACGATCTCTTCCCGGCGCGACTGCGGCAGCACCACCGTGTTCACCGGGGTGCGTCCCGGCGGCAGCTCGTCGATGACGGACACGTCGAGATCCGCGTACGCCGTCATCTGCAGGGTGCGCGGAATGGGCGTGGCCGTCATGATCAACTGGTGCGGCAGCGCGCCGCCGAGCGCGCCCTTCTCGCGCAACGCCAGGCGCTGGTGCACGCCGAAGCGATGCTGCTCGTCGACGATGACGAGCCCGAGGCGCGCAAACGCCATGGATTCCTGGAACAGCGCGTGCGTCCCGACCACTAGTTTGATCTCGCCGCTGGCCACGGCTTCGAGCGCGCTGCGTCGCGTGCGTGCCGGCAGCGAACCGGTGACCAGCGCCACCGGGACGCCGAGCGGGCGGAACCAGCGCTCGAAATTCTTCGCGTGCTGCTCGGCCAGCAGCTCGGTGGGCGCCAT
>JBIOZI010000410.1:0-8527 GCA_044871085.1 Steroidobacteraceae bacterium
GTCGCGGCGGCATCGGCTTGCCGGCGCAGGAGATCTCGCGTGCCGTGCAGGGCGCGTTGGAACGGCTGGCCCGCATACAGGCCGCATTGGCGAAAGCGCCCGCGGCCACGGCCGCGGACGTCCGGGCGCAGCTCGCGTGGCTGGTGCCGGCCGGCTATCTATTGACCACCCCCTGGGTGCGCCTGCAGGAGTACCCGCGCTATCTGCAGGCCATCGAGCAGCGGCTCGAAAAGGCCGGCCGCGACCCCGCGCGTGACGCCCAATCGACCGCGCAGGTCGCCCCGCTCGAGGCCCGCTATCGTGCCCGGATTAAGACAGAAAGGGGGCTCCGACCCCCCGGCGGGGACGAATTCCGCTGGCTGCTGGAGGAATTTCGCGTATCGCTGTTCGCCCAGCAGCTCAAGACGCGGGTGCCCGTGTCGGCGCGGCGGCTCGAAGATGCCTGGGTGGAGCGTGAGCGCCTGGCATTGACTTAAGGGGGTGCGGCCGTCGCCATTCGCCTTCATCTACCGAAGCGCGTGCCTTTCGCGCGATACTGCGGCCATCATGATGCGCGAAGCCGAAATCAACCTGCGGATGGAAAGTGCCCTCCGCGAGCAATTCCCGACGAAAGCCATGGCCATGCTCGCGAGGTCGCTGAAGGCCGAAGGCATGTCGCAGCTCGAGATGTACCGCCTCTTCGACGAGTTTCGCGACCGGCACGAGCTCGATTCGCGCGAGCACGTGCACGAAGTAATCCTGGAGACCATGGATCTCATCTCGGGCTGGTGTCCGCCGGGAGTGCAGCTCTTCGGCGTATCGCCGCGGACCTAGCTGCACCGACCTGATCTCGCGGGACGGCGCATGAGTGAAGCCGAGCAGCCACGCTTCAGAGGCATAAGCCCGCTCATTCCAGTCGCCGACATCGCAGCGGCGCTCGAGTTCTACCGCGAGTCGTTGGGGTTCGCGCTCGGCTGGAAGGCGGGCGATCCCCCGACCCACGCCAACGTGTGTCGCGACGGCATCGACATCACCCTGGTGCTCGACCCGCCCAGTGCGGGCTCTGGAAATGCGTACGTGTACCTGTCGGGTGTGGACCGGTATCGCGCCGAACTAGCCACTCGCAGGGTTCAGGTCGGCGCGCTGGAGAGCCGCGCCTACGGCATGCGCGATTTCATGGTCCGGGATCCTTTCGGCAACCGCGTGGTGTTCGGCAGCGAAGTCGAAATCTCATGACCCGTGACGAAGCAGCGAAATTCGCGCACCAGGCTAACTAGCGGCAGTCGCCGGAGCCGTCAGCCGATGCTTTCGCGCTCGGCGGCCAGCAGCCGCACGAGTTTGCGCCGCGCGTGGAACATGCGGGTCTTCACGGTGCCGAGCGGGCAGCGCACGATCGCCGCGATCTCCGGGTAACCGAAGCCCTGGAAGTAGGTGAGCTCGACGACGGCGCGATGCTCGTCCGACAGGGTGCGCATCGCCGAGTTGACGCGCGCGCTGAGCTCGAGCTGCAGCAGCTCGCGCTCTGGCGCGGCGCTGCTCGGCTCGGCGTCCGGATCCGCGCACACCGGGTCGTCGAGACGCTTGTACGCCTTCAATGCCTTGCGATACGCGATCGAGAAGATCCAGGTCGAAACTTTCGACTGGCCGTTGTACGTGCCCGCCTTGTGCCACACGGTGAACATGGTGTCGTTGAGCAGCTCTTCGGCGAGCTGCGGGTGGCGGGTGAGGCGCCGCAAAAACCGCGCGAGCCGGGGCCGATATATTCGATAGAGCGATTCGAACGCGCGAACGCTGCCGCGCGCGGCAGCCGCCACCAGCGCGCTCTGCAGGGATTCACCGTGCGATGCGACGCACACCGGCGCGTCCGACGGGGACACGCGAGCGGAAGGCGCTGCGTTGTATCCGATGCGTTCCATGCATGCGAAAGAGTGAACCGAACGTGACCGATCGGGAATATACCCCAGGACTCGTCGATGAGGCGCCAACTAACTATTCGAAATGGTCGCGTTGTGTGCGGGCGACGAGCGGGAAGGGGGTTTCGTGAGCAGATTCGCTGCGCGACTCGAGGTTGTCTCGAATGTCGCAATCATTGTCTTGGCGGTGATCGTCGCGTTCATCGCTTTGCGTAACTACGTATTTACTCCGCGCGCGACCGTGGAATTGCCGCAGGGGACGAAGCTGGCGCTGCCCGGCGTCCAATGGAACGAGCGCCCCTTCACGCTCGTCATGGTCATGCGCAAGGATTGTCAGTTCTGCTCCGCGAGCGCCGAGTTCTATCGGCGGCTGCTCGAAGAAACGGCGCGTCTGGGCGTTCCCGTCATTGCCGCACTGCCGGATGAGATTGCCGCGTCGCAGGAATATCTGCGGAAGCTAGGCATCGCGGTGCACGACGTGCGCAGCGTCTCGCTGCGTACCCTCGGTGTAGGAGCCACCCCGACCCTCGTGCTGGTCGATACACGTGGCGCGGTTGCGCGCTCCTGGGTCGGCCAACTGCCGGAGGCGGACGAGGCGGAGGTGATCCGCAGCCTGCGGCCATGAAGAAGCTGATGCTGAGTCCATCCACACAAGAGGGACATATCGATGAAAAAGCTGTTGGTGAAATTGACCTCGATCGCGACGCTCGCGACCGCAGCGGGCTTGATGATCATCGCGCCCGCTAACGCCGGTGATCCGGCCTGCTATTCGGCCTGCGGCAGCCAGACGACCGCGTGCCATTCGAGTTGCACCTGGAACCAGGCCTGCCATGCGCAGTGCACGGCCATATTCAACGCATGCATGGCGGCATGCGGATGAGTTGACAGACACGGCCTTCAGGCGGCGGCGTAGTTAGAGGAGGAACCACCGCCGCCTCTCGACACTCGGCGGCCGGCCGTTCCAGCAACGACCCGGCGTCCCCCTGTACGGCGCTTGTCCGCTGGACGGCCCGGCCGCTGCGTTCTTGGCTTCCCTCCAACCCTGCCCGGTCCTGAAGCGCCCGGGCGCACCCTCTGCACCGACCTGAAGCAGGAGCGTCCATTCAGGCGCTCGGCTGCGAATATTCATCGGGAATCCTCCGTGGCACGGACGTTGCTTATCAAGGAGATACCGTTGACGAGAGGGCCGCCGAGCAATGTCGAAGAAAAGAGTCGTAGTAGTCGGCCACGGCATGGTGGGACAGAAGTTTCTCGAGGCACTGACCGATGACGCTGCGGGAGATCTCGCCATCACCATGCTGGCGGAGGAGCCGCGCCTCGCCTACGACCGCGTCAACCTCTCGAAGTATTTTTCCGGCACGAGCGTGGCCGAGCTGACACTCACGACGCGCGATTTCTTCGACAAGCACGGCATCGAGCTGCACTCGGGCGATCCGGTGGCCGCCATCGACCGCGCCGGCAGGCGCGTCACCACCAGGAGCGGCGCGGAATACGAATACGACGTGCTGGTGCTCGCGACCGGCTCGAATCCATTCGTGCCGCCGATCCCGGGCCGCGAACGGCCCGGCGTGTTCGTCTACCGCACCATCGAAGACCTCGAAGCCATCAGCGAGGCCGGCCGCAACTCCACGCGCGGCGTCGTCATCGGCGGTGGTTTGTTAGGTCTCGAGGCCGCGAAGGCGCTCAAGGATCTGGGCCTCGCCACGCACGTCGTGGAGTTCGCGCCGCGGCTCATGGCCGTGCAGGTGGACGAGGGTGGCGGCGGGCTCCTGCGCACGCGCATCGAGGCCCTGGGGGTCGCGGTACACACCGGCAAGAACACCACGCGCATCGACGACGGCGAAGCGGCGCGCCACCGCCTGCACTTCGCGGACGGCGGTTCGCTCGAGACCGACGTGGTGGTGATCTCGGCCGGCATCCGCCCGCGCGACGAGCTCGCCAGGGCCTGCGGCCTCGCCGTGGCGCCGCGCGGCGGCATCGGCATCGACGGCGACTGCCGCACCAGCGATGAATCCCTCTATGCCATCGGTGAATGCGCCGCGTACGACGGCCGCGTGTTCGGCCTCGTGGCACCCGGCTACCAGATGGCGCGCGTCGCGGCCGCGCGCGTGCTCGGCGCGGCCGGCGAGTCGTTCGCCGGCGCCGACATGAGCACCAAGCTCAAACTACTCGGGGTCGAGGTCGGCTCGATCGGCGACGCGCACGGCACGACGCAGGGCGCGCGCGTGTATTCGTTCTTCGACCAGCGCAAGGAGGTCTACAAGAAGCTGGTGGTCGACGCCGACGGCACGAAGCTCATCGGTGCCGTGCTGGTGGGCGACACTTCCGACTACTCGCTGTGGCACCAGACCGTGAGCAACGGCCTGCCACTGCCCGAAAACCCCGAGACCATGTTGTTTCCGGCAGCGGCGGCCGGTGCGAACGCACCCCCGTCCAACGCGCTGGCCGCGCTGCCGGAAACCGCTCAGGTGTGCTCGTGCAACAACGTGTCGAAAGGCGGCATCTGCGCGGCCATCGCCGGCGGATGCACGACCGTCGGCGCGTTGAAGACGAAGACCAAGGCGGGCACGACCTGCGGTGGCTGCACGCCGCTGGTGACGCAACTGCTCAATGCCGAGCTCAAGAAGCGCGGCGTCAACGTGAACGCCGCCATGTGCGAGCACTTCCCGTACACGCGCCAGCAGCTGTTCCATCTCGTGCGCATCGGCGAGCTCAAGCAGTTCGAGGACGTGCTCGCGCGGCACGGGCGCGGTCTCGGCTGCGACATCTGCAAGCCCGCGGTGGCATCCATACTCGCGTCCTGCTGGAACGAGTTCGTGCTCAAGCGCCGCCACGCGGCGCTGCAGGATACCAACGACTATTTCCTCGCGAACATGCAGAAGGACGGCACGTACTCGGTGGTGCCGCGCGTGCCGGGCGGCGAGATCACTCCCGACAAGCTCATCGTCATCGGCGAGGTGGCGAAGAAGTACGGCCTGTACACCAAGATCACGGGCGGCCAGCGCATCGATCTGTTCGGCGCGCAGGTGCACCAGCTGCCGCTCATCTGGCGCGAGTTGATAGACGCCGGCTTCGAATCCGGCCATGCCTATGGCAAGGCGCTGCGCACCGTGAAGAGCTGCGTCGGCTCCACCTGGTGCCGCTACGGCGTGCAGGACAGCGTGGGCATGGCAATCGATCTCGAGAGCCGCTACAAGGGCCTGCGCGCGCCGCACAAGATCAAGTTCGCCGTCTCCGGCTGCACGCGCGAGTGCGCGGAGGCGCAGAGCAAGGACGTGGGCGTCATCGCCACGGAGAAGGGCTGGAATCTGTACGTCTGCGGCAACGGCGGGATGAAGCCGCGGCACGCCGACCTGCTGGCGCGCGACCTCGACACCGCGACGCTGGTGCGCTTCATCGACCGCTTCCTCATGTTCTACATCCGCACGGGCGACCGCCTGCAGCGCACGTCTACCTGGCTCGAGAACCTCGAGGGCGGCATCGAGTACGTGCGCAAGGTGGTTTGCGAGGACTCGCTCGCGATCGGCGCGGAGCTCGAAGCGGACATGGCGCGCGTCATCGCCAACTACGCCTGCGAGTGGAAAGTGGCCATCGAAGACCCGGCCACGCTCAAGCGCTTCCGGCACTTCGTGAATTCGGACGAAGGCGATCGCAACGTGGTGTTCGTCGAGGAGCGCGGACAGATCCGGCCCGCGACGCCCGAGGAACGCGTCACGGCGCTCGAGCAGGCGAAGACCGAAGAAGGCGTCGCGGCATGAGCGACACCGCATCCTCCGGAAGACATGGCTGGCACGACGTCTGCGCGCTCGAGGAGCTGGTGGAAGGCGGCGGAGTCGGTGCACTGGTGGCGGGCCGGCAGCTGGCGTTGTTCCAGGTGCACGGCCGCGTCTACACGCTCGACAACTTCGACCCGGCCAGCCGCGCGAACGTGCTGTCGCGGGGGCTCACGGGCAACCTGCAGGGCGAGCGCGTGGTGGCGTCGCCTATCTACAAGAATCATTTCTCGCTGGCGAGCGGGCGCTGCATCGAGGATCCGACCTTCAACGTGAGCGCGTATCCGACGCGGGTCGCCGGCGGCCGCGTGCAGGTGGACGTGCCGCGAACGCTGCGGCGCGTGCGCCTGGTCGTCGCCGGCAACGGCATGGCCGGCATGCGCACCGTGGAGGAGCTGCTGAAGCTCGGCATCGCCGACCGGTTCTCCATCACCGTGTTCGGCGCCGAGCCGCGCGGCAACTACAACCGCATCCTGCTGTCACCGGTGCTGGCCGGCGAGCAGCAGGCCGACGACATCATGCTGCACCGGCCCGCCTGGTATTCCAAGCGCGGCATCACGCTGCATTCGGGCGACCCCATCGTCGACATCGATCGCAAGCGCCGCGTGGTGCGTTCCAGGAATGGCACGCTGGCGCAGTACGACCGCCTGCTGGTCGCGACCGGCTCCGACCCCATCGTGCTGCCGCTGCCCGGCAAGCAGCTCCCGGGGGTCGTCACCTTCCGGGACCTGGACGATGTGAATCGCATGCTGGAGGCGTCCGGCGCGGGCAAGCGCGCCGTCGTCATCGGCGGTGGTTTGCTGGGCCTCGAGGCCGCGCACGGCCTGCAGCTGCGCGGCATGCACGTCACCGTGGTTCACCTGCTCGACACGCTCATGGAGCGGCAGCTCGACGCGCCCGCCGGCGCGCTGCTCAAGGAGGCGCTGGAGAAGCGCGGCATCGATTTCCGCATGCGCGCGAAGACCTCGGAGATCGTGGGTAGCGAGCGCGTCACCGCGGTGAAATTCGACGATGGAGCCACCGTGCCGGCGGACCTGGTGGTCATGGCCGTGGGCGTGCGGCCCAACATCGAACTCGCGAGGCGTGCGCACCTGGCCTGCGACCGCGGCATCCTGGTCGACGACTGCCTGCAGACGTACGACCCCGCTATCTACGCGGTGGGCGAGTGCGTGCAGCACCGGCGGCAGACCTTCGGGCTCGTCGCGCCGTTGTGGGAGCAGGCGCGCATCTGCGCGCAGCACATCGCCGAGATCGGCGTGTCGCGGTTCTCGGGCGCGCTCAACTCGACGCAGCTCAAGGTGTCGGGCATCGAGGTGTTTTCGGCCGGCGATTTCTCCGAGCAGCCGAATCGCGAATCACTGGTGCTCTCGGACCGGCGCCGCGGCGTCTACAAGCGCATCGTGCTCGAGGGCAATCGCGTCTGTGGCGCGGTGCTGTTCGGTGACACGAGCGAGGCCGGGAAACTGCGCGATCTCATCGCCGATGGCACCGATGTGAGCCCGTTCCGCGACCAGCTGCTGTTCGACTCCTCCGCGGCGGCCTGAGGACGCGTGGACCCTCCCAGTCCCACCCGAACCACCTGTCCCTACTGTGGCGTGGGTTGCGGCGTGCTGGCCACGCCGCGCAAGGGCGCCGTCGACGTGCGCGGCGATCCCGCGCATCCCGCCAACCGCGGCAAGCTGTGCGTGAAGGGCAGCGCGCTCGGCGAGACCATCGGCCTCGAAGACCGGCTGCTTTTTCCGAGCGTGCGCGGCCAGCGCGTGGAGTGGGATGCCGCCATCG
This sequence comes from Steroidobacteraceae bacterium, assembly GCA_044871085.1. Classification (GTDB taxonomy): domain Bacteria; phylum Pseudomonadota; class Gammaproteobacteria; order Steroidobacterales; family Steroidobacteraceae; genus CADEED01. The sequence continues at coordinate 7,448 of JBIOZI010000410.1, forward strand.
CGCACGTCGCGCGGGAATTCCGGCGCTGCATCGAGCAGCACGGGCCGCAGTCCGTGGCGTTCTACGTGTCCGGCCAGTTGCTCACCGAGGACTACTACGTCGCCAACAAGCTCATGAAGGGCTACATCGGCACGGCGAACATCGACACGAACTCGCGGCTGTGCATGGCCTCGGCCGTGGCGGGGCACAAGCGCGCGTTCGGCGAGGACGTGGTGCCAGTGAGCTACGACGATCTCGACGTCGCGGACCTCATCGTGCTCGTCGGCTCGAACACCGCGTGGTGCCATCCGATCATCCTGCAGCGCATCCTGGCGGCGCGCGAGAAGCGGCCGCAGATGAAGATCGTCGCGATCGATCCGCGGCGCACGGCCACCACCGAGCTCGCGGACCTGCACCTGCCGCTGGCGCCCGGCACCGACGTGCACCTGTTCAATGGACTGCTGCTGTGGCTGGCCGGACACGGTGCGGTAGATAGTGCGTACGTCGCCGCGCACACCAGCGGGTTCGAGGAGGCGCTGGCGGCCGCGCGCGCCGGCGGCGGCACGCTCGAGTCCACGGCGCGCGCCTGCGGGCTCGATGAGCCGCTGCTGCGGCGGTTCTACGAGATGTTTGCGGCGACGCCGGCCGTCATCACCGCGTTCTCACAGGGCGTGAACCAGAGCTCCGCGGGCACCGACAAGGTGAACGCCATCATCAACTGCCATCTCGCCACCGGCCGCATCGGCAAGCCCGGCGCGGGGCCGTTCTCGGTGACCGGCCAGCCCAACGCCATGGGCGGGCGCGAGGTGGGCGGCTTCGTGAACACGCTCGCCGCGCACATCGACTTGCACGACGAGGCCGGGCGCGCCGCCGTGCAGCGCTTCTGGGGCAGCCCCGCCATCGCCGACAAACAAGGGCCGAAGGCGGTCGAGATGTTCGATCGCATCCACGATGGGCGCATCAAGGCCGTGTGGATCATGGCCACCAATCCGGTCGATTCGATGCCGGATGCCGATGTCGTCGAAGCGGCGATCAGGGCCTGCCCCTTCGTCGCGGTATCGGACGTGCTGGTCGAGACCGACACGGTCCGCCACGCCCATG